>JBCBKQ010000394.1:0-4045 GCA_038521595.1 Cyanobacteria bacterium J06627_28
GTCAAACAACTGCTCGACTAACCCACCGAAAAGCTTCGGTATTAGCGTTTTCCTATCTCTATCTATAATTTTTGACCCTTTAGCGATATGTCTTCTTTTTTCAATCTCCGTGTTTTGGCCAGCGCCTTCGCCTGTGCCTCTGTTGCAGCTGTTGGCAGCAGCATGCCAGCCTTCGCCCAAGACCGCACCGTCTGGCTCCAAGACAACGAACAAACCACCATCACCGGCTACTTTCTACAAGGCGAAAACATCTCCGCCAACTGCGATGCTGACTGCATGGATCTAGATCTATTTCTGTATAACGAAATGGGTGCGATGGTTGACTCTGACGATGCTGTCGATGCCTATCCGATTGTGACTGCTCCCTACGATGGCACCTTCCAAATTCAGGTTTCTATGCCCTCTTGCACTCACATGGCAGGGTGCAGCGTCGCTGTTAGCTCAGAGTACGGCTTCTAAGCACTTGCCTATCTCCTTTTCAACTCCAAACAGTTTCAAGCGTTAGCGTGAACCTCCGGGGCAAAGCATTGACTCCTCAATGCTTTGCCCTTTTCTCTGTTTACTTCCCCATATTTAATTGTCTCCGATAGTGATACGGCAACGTAAGGATACGTTGCGCGTTGAGTCACCTAGCCAGCAGCTGCTTAATGCATTGAGCAGCTGGCTGAGCACTAAGCTTTATAGAACAAGGGTTATAGCTGTACTAGGTGCGACAAGCTTAGTGCAGATAGCTACATGTGAGAAAATGTAAAGTACCGTATCTTTACCGACCATTCATGACTCAGCCGCCTATCCCCAAGCACTCGCTACCGCCCTTAGGCTGTGGAACCTGGGCCTGGGGCAACCGTCTGCTTTGGGACTATCAAGCGTCTATGGACAGTGAGCTGAACGCCATCTTTAATCACTGTGTTAGCAAAGGCGTCACTCTTTTTGACAGCGGCGACTCTTACGGCACCGGCAAGCTCAGTGGCCAAAGCGAAAAGCTGCTGGGTCAGTTCACTCAAGCATATGAAGGCTCACACAAAGCGGATATTTGTCTAGCGACGAAGCTCGCCCCCTACCCATGGCGGCTCACCAAGCAGTCGATGATAGCGGCCGGGGAATCCTCTGCAAAACGACTTGGCAGATTGGATTTAGTGCAAATGCATTGGTCTACGGCTAACTACCTGCCCTTTCAAGAAGGTCCGCTACTAGATGGACTGGCTGCACTTTGCAATCAAGGACTAGCTAGCGGCGTCGGCCTCTCAAACTACGGGCCAAAACGTCTTCGCTGGGCACACAAACGCCTTAGTCAGCAGGGCATAAAGATTAAAACGCTACAGGTACAGTACTCACTGCTCTCTACCTATCCCGTCGGGGAGCTAGACCTCAAAGCCCTCTGCGACGAGCTAGATATTCAGCTTATTGCCTATAGTCCGCTGGCATTAGGACTACTCACCGGCAAATACACCCAAAAATCTGACCTGCCAAAAGGCCTCAGACGATTTGCACTCGGACAGATTTTGCCCGGGGTGAGTCCACTGCTAGCTGCGCTAAAGGCAATGGCCAAAGAGAAAGAAAAAACTATGGCGCAAATTGCGCTCAACTGGTGTATCTGCAAAGGCACGATTCCAATTCCAGGAGCCAAAACACTCCAGCAAGCCCAGCAAAATACAGAGACTCTCGGCTGGCACCTCACCGACGCAGAAATCACTGAACTCGATGCTGCCTCGGCAAAATGCACCAAGCAAATGGTGCAAAATATCTTTCAGAGCCGCTAAGTTTATTTACGGCTGTTGTTTACGGCTCTTGTTTACTGTTCGAACCACCTTGCCCCTTGTTTTCACACACCATGCCCACACTTTCCTGGACAGAGCTTCAAACCCTCACAGACTTCCAAATTGATCGCATCAATGGCCCTACCAATGCTCAAGCGTGCCTTCGTCTATTTGGCCAGTCAGAACAAGACATCCGGGTAACCCTATACCGGGACAATCATGCTTGGTGCCCCTACTGCCAAAAGGTATGGCTTTGGCTAGAAGAAAAAAGAGTGCCCTACCACATTCAAAAGGTCACCATGTTTTGCTATGGCACTAAAGAGGCATGGTACAAAGAGATTGTTCCTTCTGGGATGCTGCCAGCACTGAGTTTAGACGGGCGTATCATTACAGAGAGTGACGATGTCCTGATTGCTTTAGAACAAACGTTTGGCACTGTTGGCCCGGGTATGAGGGATGCTGCCGTACTGCCATTGAGACAGCTAGAGCGACTGTTATTTAGGGCTTGGTGTGGATGGCTGTGCCAGCCAAACGGTTGGTTTGGCCAGGAGAAAGCAGGTCGCGCTCAGTTTATAGAAGTAGTGGCACGGGTAGAACAGGCCATCCAGCAAACGCCCGGCCCATATTTTTTAGAGGACTTCAGCACCGCAGATATTATTTTCACACCCTACGTAGAGCGAATGAATGCTAGCCTCTACTACTACAAAGGCTATTCACTCCGTGAAGAAAACGCTGTGCTATCGGCCTGGTTTGATGCCATGGAAAGCCGTGAAACCTATCGAGGTACGCAGAGCGATTTTCATACCCATGCCCATGATCTGCCACCACAGATGGGCGGCTGCTACGAGAATAATGAAGCACAGACAAAACAAAATATGGCCCGCGTAGACAATGGGCCTTGGCAGGGGCTACCAGATGTTGGCTATCTAGAACCTGAGAGCGCAAAAGCTGAAGCGCTGCAAAGAGTGCTAAAGCATAAGGACAACATCATTCAGGCGAATCCAGCAGAGGCGTCGCTATTTGATGAGGCGCTGCGCTGTACCCTAACGACGCTGATGACAAATGAGGCATGTGAGCCGCCAAAGGGAAGTGATAGGGCATTGCGGTATTTGCGCGATCGCATCAACGTTCCCAGAGATATGTCCATCCACGCCGCCAAACGACTACGCACAGCCCTAGAAGCGACCGCTGCCCTTGCAGGCAACAATCAAGGCCCACCGATTCCCGTACGACATAGAAGAGATCAAGACCCACTTCTCTTTCAGAAAGCCTAGAAAGTAGATCGTGTAAAACACAGAAGACCTTTTCTCAAAATCCTTTTACGTTTTGCGTAAATTAGCGGAACCAGCATCCTCTTTTTCTACAGCCTCTCAAATCATGTCGTAAATTCACGGAGAAAAACAGCATATTTCATCACTCTGCTCCCAAAAAGGAAAGTAAGACGTTCAGCCAATTGGCCTCAGCTTAAGTATCTTCGCTGTTTATGACTCGCAATTTCTCTTTCTAAGATACGGAGGTATGAACATTACGGCCATACCGTACTGGGTTCATACCGAGAAACCATCGAAAAAAAACCTCAAAACACCTCAGTATCAACTGCAAATCGCATTGCATTAGCGACATGACCATCAAAAGATCTACTTTTGCTTTAACGCTTATGGGCCTGTGCAGTTTGCTCGTCACGATGACAGCAACGCCCGCTAGTCTGGCACAGCCAGCAGGCGAAGGGGCCTCTAAACATCAGCTCACTAAATCTAGTCAACCACGCAATCCCCTCCGACAAGGGTTACCCGGTCGCAGGCTCGGTGGCGGCACCCGAAGCGAACGCCTTTTTGTAGAAGACTACGCATATCTAGCTGCGCTCGTCACTGCCAACAATCTAGGCATCACCACGGCAGAGCGGCCTACGCTGATGTTTTACGTACCTGAAATGGTTGCCAATCAAATGGCAGAGTTCGAGCTGCGTGACGAAAATGACGACCTTGTTTATGCCAGCACCTTTGAGGTAGACAGTAATGGAGGCATCATTCGCCTAAACACGGCAGAGCTTGATAACATGCCATCGCTCAGCACAGATGCCACCTATCGCTGGTATTTTTCTATCGTTCCAGAGACAGCGGATGCAACAGATAGAGCCAGCGATATTGTTGCATCCGCTGTCTCTGGAAAGATAGAAAAATACCAGCGATAGGTGGCATCTGTGCTGAGCGATGGCATGTTATCAAGCTCTGCCGTGTTTAGGCGAATGATGCCTCCATTACTGTCTACCTCAAAGGTGCTGGCATAAA
>JBCBKQ010000395.1:0-4032 GCA_038521595.1 Cyanobacteria bacterium J06627_28
AGTTCAACGTTTAGCCTTTGTCGAATTTGGCTTTGTGCGTTGAACTTTCTCTAGTGGACTTATTCCACTATCCAACCTTGAGCAGCCTAGCCGCTCACATTAGCAACAATATCAGTGCCACAGAAGAAGAAACAGACTTGCCAAAAGACTTGCCAAAAGAAAGAGGCCTTGCAATGACTGCCGGGAAACAGCGGTTAAAACAGCGGCTAAAGCAAAGGCAAGCAACAGAGCAGCTAGGAGGTGCCGCCAAATGATATCGACTAAGCCACTCACCACTTCCACAGCTGAAACAACGGGTCTAGAAATCGCTGTTATCGGTATGGCCGGAAGGTTCCCTGGTGCCCAGAATATTTCTGAATTCTGGCAAAACCTGCAGCAGTCAGTCGAGTCTATTTCAACAATAGAAGATAAACAGCTGCTTGCTCAAGGCGTCTCTACAGAAGCATTGGCTGACCCTAACTATGTGAAAGTAGGTGGTCTGATGGAAGGGACCGATTTGTTTGATGCAGGCTACTTTGGCTACAGTCCTCGCGAAGCGAAAATTTTAGACCCACAGCAGCGAGTATTTTTAGAAACCGCTGTGGAAGCATTAGAAACGGCTGGCTACGACGCCGAGCGTTACGCAGGCAGTATTGGTGTCTATGGTGGCGCAGGTATGAATGGTTACTTGCTCAACTTGTACAGTAGTGAAGCTATTCGAGAAAACGTCAGCCCGTATGAGCTGTTTGTCGCTAACGACAAAGACTTTTTGGCCACTCGGGTATCGTACAAACTAAACTTAAGCGGCCCCAGTGTAGATGTGCAGACAGCCTGTTCTTCTTCGCTCGTGGCGGTACATCTGGCCTGCCAGTCTTTACTTAGCGGCGAATGCGATATGGCGTTAGCAGGCGGTGTGGCTATCTCTAAGCAGCTCGGCTACCGAACGCAGGCAGGCAGCATTTATTCTCCTGATGGTCACTGCCGAGCCTTTGATGCTGATGCGGCGGGAACGGTAAGCGGCAATGGTGTGGGAATTGTTGTTCTTAAGCGATTAGAAGATGCGATCGCAGATAATGACACCATCAATGCGGTCATCAAAGGCTCAGCTATCAACAACGACGGTGCGCAAAAGGTTAGCTACACTGCCCCCAGCGTCGATGCGCAAACGGCTGTCATTCAGTCTGCACTCGCAATGGCAGAAGTCCCCGCAGAGAGCATCGGCTATATCGAAGCTCACGGCACCGGCACCACCCTCGGTGACCCCATTGAACTAACAGCACTCACCCAAGCTTTCAAGTCTCAAGGTGCTATGCAACAACAGACCTGCGCCCTGGGTTCAGTGAAAACCAATATTGGCCATCTAGATGCAGCCGCAGGTATTTCAGGCTTTATTAAAACTGATCTTTCCCTCAAGCACAAACAAATTCCGGCTAGCCTACATTTTCAGCAACCCAATCCCAATATAGACTTCGACAATAGCCCGTTCTACGTCAATGCGACTCTTTCGGAATGGTCTCAAGAGACGGCTAATAGCTCACCGCGCCGTGCCGGTGTCAGCTCCTTTGGAATCGGCGGTACAAACGCCCATGTCATTCTAGAAGAAGCACCTCAGCCTAACGCCCTTCAACCGTCAGATCGGCCTCAAATCATCACACTTTCAGCCAAAACGCCCATCGCCCTGGAACTATCAGCCCTCAACCTAGCTGACCACATAGAAAAAAACACTCATCTTTCTCTCACAGATACTGCCTACACCTTGCAGATGGGTCGCCGCATTTTCCCCTACCGTCGTACCCTTGTTTGCTCCAGTGCCTCTGAAGCTAGCCAGCAGCTGCGCAGTGTCGCGAAGGCTTCTCTCACTGCCGCAGAGCAGCCTTCGCCCGTTTTCCTACTCTCCGGACAGGGGAGCCAATACTCACGCATGGCAAAGGGTCTGCACGAAACAGAGCCTATTTTCAAACAATTTTTTGACCGCTGTGCTGACCTTCTCTCGCGAATGAGTGTTGGTTTTAATGACCAAACCACTCTTTTCTCACTTGAATATGCCCTTGCCCAGCTTTGGCTCTCTTGGGGCGTCACGCCTACTGCGATGCTTGGCCACAGCTTGGGAGAATACGTCGCAGCTTGTCTAGCGGGTGTTTTTGACTTACCGACTGCGCTCAAGCTAGTGACTCTACGCGGGCAGCTGATGTCCAACATGCCAGAAGGCACGATGCTGTCTGTGGCACTGTCTACAACAGAAATGCAGCCGTGGCTCACAGAGGAAATTAGCCTAGCTGCTAGCAATGGTCCACAGCTTTGCGCGATTTCAGGCAGCAAAGAGGTGATCGCATCTTTCCAAACCCAGCTAGAAAGCAAAAACATTAGCTGCCGCCCGCTGCATACCGCCTATGCGTTCCATTCACCGATGATGGAACCCGCGATCGCCCCCTTCGTAGAAGCTGTCAGCCAAGTCTCTCTTCAGCCACCCAAAATCCCCTTCGTCTCCAGCGTTACAGGCACCTGGATTACCGCTGCCGAAGCCACCGATCCTCACTATTGGGGTCGCCAAATCCGTCAAACGGTGCGTTTCAGTGAAGGCATTAGAGAACTTTTACAGCTCACGGAACCTGTTTTTCTAGAGATTGGCCCCGGTAGCACACTCGCTACGCTCACAAAACAGCACTTATCTGGTGACTCGTCGTCTGAGCGAATCCCGCCCACTATCTACAGTCTGCCTCATCCTAAGTCAAAAGAAAAAGATGTTATGCAGCTAGCAACTGCTATTGGCCAGATTTGGGAAGCCGGCATAGAAATAGACTGGCAAGCCTTGCATGGTGATCGCCACCATCGACGCATTCCCCTACCGACCTATCCCTTTGAGCGGCAGCGTTACTGGGTAGCGTTTGATGGCTCAATTACGACCCCTACAGTTAATCATCAGCCTGAACAAGAACAAACTGATATTCATATCAAGCCCGACCTTTCAGACTGGTTCTATACTCCCATCTGGCAGCGGTGTTTACCTACAAAACGCCTGCAAGATCCGACTGAGAGACCTCGTTGGCTAGTCTTCTCAGACGATAGCGGTATTGGCGCGAAGCTAGCGCAGACAATTGAACAAGCTGGCCAAGATGTGTTTACGGTGCGAGTGGGTGAGTCATTTGCACAGTCAGGATACCGTCAGTTTGAGCTAAATCCTCAGCAGCCGAAGGAATTTCAACAGCTGTGGGAAGATCTGAAGCTGCGAGAAATGCAACCTACAGAAATTGTTTACTTGTGGGCCAACAAATCTGCCGATGAAGAAACATCTGAGCGTTTTTTGACATTTATGCATTTGCTAAATGTTTGCAGTCGCACAACTAAGCCGATACAGATTACGGTAGTAACTAATGCTGCATATGATGTTGTTGGTAATGAAGCCTTAAATCCTTCTCAGGCGGAGATTCAGGGGCTCTGTCAAGTAATCGGGCAAGAATATCCAAACATTGGATGCCGTCAGATCGATTGCATGGGTGTAGAGCAGTCACCGCAGCGGGTTACTCAGCGACTATGGCAAGAACTACAATCAGATGCGCCACCTGCTGTCGTTGCTTATCGCGGGCGACACCGCTGGCAACAAACCTATCAGTCAATCCATCTGCCACAGGCAGCGTCTAAGCAGTCTCTATCTGGCATTTTGCTGAAGCAAGGAGGCGTATACGTCATTGTAGAAGCCTCCGCAGAAACAGAAGAAGGCTTGGCTCGTATATGGGCACATCAGCTCACTGAACGCTATCAAGCTAAGATTGTGCGCATCCGTGAAACCGAGCTAGACGCGATGCAGACAGCACTCCAGCGGGCGGTTGATGAATGGGGTGCTATCAACGGCGTTTTCTTTAGCACGCCAACAACCAATGAGAAATCGGCTGCGCCGCTGGCCCTACTACTGCCCAAGCACTGGGAATATAACTGTCAAACGAAGCGAGCAGTACTGGAGAATTTAGAGATCGCACTCTCCTCCCATCAGCCAGACTTCTGCTGTGTACAATCCTCTCTCTCGTCTATAAAGTGGTTGGCGCTGGCGTAGGCGGC
>JBCBKQ010000396.1:0-4002 GCA_038521595.1 Cyanobacteria bacterium J06627_28
CTGCACCATTACGATCTAAGACTCGTAATGCTTCGGCTGTGGTTGTCAGATCTGGGTCTCCAGCGGTGATGAATGGAATAAAAGCGCATTCATTGCGATCACGCACCTGCTCAAACCGCTCCTGCACAGACACCATTTTGGACACTACTTCAGACATAACAAATTCGTCTCTTTTTCCCACCTTGCATGTAATCTATCGGCAGATTTGCCAGCAGAGCCTTTATAGAGGCGTTTTTTCTTGCTGCGCCTGCTTCTGACGTTCCTGTTCCTGGCGCTCCTGTTCCTGGCGCTCCTGTTCCTGGCGTTCCTGTTTCTGACGCTCCTGTTCCTGGCGCTCTTTGTCTACCTCAGCCTGCAGCTGTGCCAGCTCTTCTGGACTCATCTCTTCAAGGCGCTTTTGTAAAACAGCCTCTTCGTAATCTTCCAGCTGCTGATAATAGGTCATCTTTTTTCCCAGCGCCCGAGACAGATATGTGCCCGTCCAGCCCAGCAATCCGGCAACTAGCACCACCTGACTCCAAATGCCTGCCGACAGACCATCCAAGCCAGCCCAGGCAAACACCAAATACAAGACGCCGCCTGCAATAAACACACCGACCCCAACGCCGATGACATCAATCCTTCTCATGGCTCTTTCTCATGGCTTTTTATCGTGAGTTTTATATTGTGGGGCTGGTCTAAATCTCTCGGCGCTTGGGCCTAAAGTTTAAAAATGGGCTGAGCACTAGGCAGCCGGGGAAAAAGACCAAAATCAATCCATAGAAGATTAGTCGCTCGACGGAGCCTGCGGTGTACCATCGCTGCTTGAGATACAGCATCAATGCGCCTGGAATAATCGCCAAATACAGTACGCCAAAGACAGCGTATAGGCCAAGCGTAATGAGCGCAGGGTTCTCGATGGCAGGAAAGGTCATTTCAGTGTGTGCGTTTTAGGTCAATCTTCTTTTATTCACTATATATAGTAGACCGCCATTATGCGATTGCGACCTTCTCCTTCTGGCGGAACTTTTCTAGCAAAACTTTCCAGGCAAAAGAGTTGCATATAGGCCCGCTTGGTGGTGGAATATACATCTGTGAGATTTGCACGGGCAAAATGTGCAAACCCTTGGGGGCGTGGCGGAATGGTAGACGCTGCGGATTTAAAATCCGTTGACTGTAAAAGTCGTGAGGGTTCAAGTCCCTCCGCCCCCATGAATGACGCTATGGCTGGTGTCATGAGTGATGATGGCTCGCTCTGCCAAGAGTAATCGTTATACAAATAGAACTAAATACGACTTTTGCCTTCTATAAAGGGCAGTCTAGGGGCAATATGGCCACCGTTTGCTGTACGAAAGGTAGACAGCAGCAGCGGGGCTAGCCTTTAGGCTAATTTTTTTTAGGTACTCTTGCGTATTGCGATGGTTGTAAATAGCGCGTTTCACAATTCTGACTCTGACCAGAGCAATAGCGAGAAACCCTTAGAGTTTTATTTGGCCCAGCAGCAAATATATGACGATCTGCTAGAAGCCGTTCGAAAGCTACCGCCGGTCGAAGCGCTGGCTGATTTTGAATCTTTGTTTTTTGGCCATAGCATGTCCCAAGATGCGGATGTGTCGCCCTTTTTATACCGAATCCTATTCGCAGACGATGAGGTTGAGTTCCGCAATACGCTCAAGCGCTCCTGCTACATTCTGATTAATAACTGGGACTTGGCCCGCGAGGGCGATATGGTACATGCGCTGCTAGAGCTATTTACCCAGCCCTCTCTCAAGAAAACGACCTTTTCGCCTAGCCTGAAGCGTCTACGTCAGTGGCTGTCAAACTTTGCCAACAGCCAAGATTTCGAAGATCTAAAGCTGTTTGCAACTCAGCGTTTGGGGCCGATGTACGCTGCTAGCTGGAGCAGTCGGTATGTGTCCTATCAGCTGATTGCACAATATGTGGACGAGTCAAATTCCTTGGAGCAGCGAGAGGCTGCTCGGGGCATGTCGCGTCGCATGAAAAATAAGTTCAAGCACGACTTGGCGATGTACACGGCTTTTTCCCAGGGGTCGTCGCGGCTAAATCATAAATATGTAAATCCTACGGTGCTAGGGGATGAAGTGCTGCGGCTGATCAAGGCAATTTTGGTGCGTCGTGGGCAGTTTAGCTATCGCAACGTGGCTAGGATTTTCCAGCAGCAAACGCTAGATGTTCCCTACGAAAACTACAAAGAGAGTCTGCAAGAATATCTGTGTTTTTCCATTAGTCAGCCAGACTTTTTAGAGGTGATAGAAACGCACCTGTCGGAAGCGCTGCCTCAGGTTTATGTAGAGCACCATGGCAATACGGTCGATCCGTCTTTGAACTTGAGAACGTGCAATCGGCTGATCGATATGCTGACAACGGAAGACGAGGTGACCCCTTCTAAACTGTTTGTGCAGCTGCTCGCCCAGGGAAATCCACTGAATGTCGTGGTGATTTTGCTCAAGATTGTGCTGATATCGCCAAATTCTCAGCTGTACTTAGAGGCGAGGCTAGCTAACCTAATCAACTACTACCGCCAGTTTATGGAGGCAGAGTGCCGAGGGATTATTCAGTTTTTGGAAATCTGCGGCGTTATGTTTGCCATCTACAGCGACAACGTAGAGTATAACCTGGTCAAGGTCACGCCTGATACCAATCCCAAGGGCGAGGATACGTTTATTCAGACCGATCAGGGCACGATGGATGACTTTCGGATCTTTTCTCGCAGCTTTAGAGCGGCTCAAAAGCGTGCGCAAAAAGAGTTTCAGCGTAAGAAGCAGTCTTTGTAAGGCGTTAGTGGCTAATGTGTGTGGCGGCAGTGAGGGCGGCTTGGTGAATTTGGTGCCAGGGTAGGTTGTGCGATCGCGCCAATTTAGCGCAGTCCTCATACTCCGGCTGCACATTCATCACTGGGCCATCTTTGCTGGCTCTTGCCACTTTCACAGCCACATCACCATAGTCTGTCGAAACTGAAATCATCTCTCGACGCAAGATAGCCCGGGTCTGCTGAGACTGCCGAATTCCTAAAGTCGTTGTCTCAGTAAAGAGCACCTGCTGACAGGCTTGACTCTTTTCTGCTGGACATAGCACTGTGAGCAGGGTGCCGAGGCGATTCTTTTTCATAGAAATGCCCTGGGTAAAGATGTCTACCGCACCAGCGGCAAACAGCTTTTCATAGACATAGCCAATGGCCTGCGGTGAGCAGTCATCTAGCTGGGTTTGTAACTCTGTAATGGTTTCTAGGGCTTCACGATTTGATTGCCTGTGTGAGTGGCGCGGTTGCTTGAGGCTTGCTGATTCAGACGTGCTTGCTGATTCAGACGTGCTTGCTGATTTAGACGTGCTTGCCGATTCGGATGTCCCAATCCAAAGGCGCAGAATGTTGGGTAGGGGCAAATCGCGTCCGCCTGCGCCGAGGCCAATTTTTTCTAGGGTGAAGGCAGGGGGTGGGCCAAAGGATTGGGCTAGGGTGGCTGCGATCGCACACCCCGTCGGCGTTACCAATTCTTTCTCAATCCCATTGCCATACACCGGCATCTGGGCGCTAGCCATCATACTGAGCACCGCAGGCGCAGGCACAGGCAACAGCCCATGGTCACAGCGCACCGTGCCGCCGCCCGTTGGCAGGGGCGAACATACCAACGCCTCTATATCTAGCCAGTCCAGCCCCAGACAAGTGCCTACAATATCGACAATGGCATCGACTGCGCCCACCTCATGAAAGTGAACCTGCTCGGGTGGAATACCATGCACGCTTGCCTCTGCCGCCGCCAACGTCCGAAAAACAGCCAGACTCCACTGCTCTGCTCGCTGGGGCAGGTCGGCCTGTTTGATCAGTGATTCGATAGCCGGAAGATTGCGGCTGCTACGACCGTGGTGGTGAGACGATTCGTGACTGTGATTGTGTGAATGGTCATGATCGTGTGAATGGCCGTGGCTATGAGAATGGTCATGATCATGTGAATGGCCGTGGCTATGAGAATGGTCATGATCGTGTGAATGGTCGTGGCTATGTGA
>JBCBKQ010000397.1:0-3974 GCA_038521595.1 Cyanobacteria bacterium J06627_28
AAGCACAAACCTCAGTCACAGAACAGGGTTTCTCTGGTCTCTCGGCCTGTCACTGGATTGGTGCCGCTTGCCATGTCACAGAGCTTGATATTGTCCCTAGGATCTAGCAAGACATCAGTAAAGTCCGCGCCGTCAATATTGGCTCCCTGAAACTGGATATTAATCGCGTAGGCTCCTTCTAAAAGCGCATCTTTAAGATTGGCACCGTTGAGCACCGCGCCGTCTAGGGTGGCCCCTTTGAGATTGGCCCCTTCTAAATTTGCACGGGTCAGCCGAGTGGTAAACAGACGCACCAGCTCCAAATTGGCATGGCTGAGGTTCGCTTCTGTTAGGTCGGCTCTGGTGTAGTCATTATCAGTCAGGTCTTGCCCCGAAAAGTCTTGCTGACGCAGATTTTTGCGATCAAAGTTAGTGGCGTAGGCAGCATCTTGAACGCTGAGAAACAGTCCAACGCAGAGCGCAACTGCTAAAAATGTTGAAAATAGCCATTTTAGAGAGAGACGCACAGACTGACGAATATGTCCTGCCTGCTGCACTAGACTATGCCGTTTCATAGGTTGCTTAAGATTGAGTTGAAAAACTACCACTGACCGCTGCCATCCATAAATCAATTGCTGTATTGAATTTTACCTTCTGACTTCCCCCTTCCCAGATTTGTCGAGGTTAGTTTTGAGAATTGCGCGTATCGTCTTGTGAAAAGACCTCTTTGGCAGAACGGGTAGTGATGGGTCGACTGCTCGGCAGCTGACGGGGGCGATTAATCGGGTGAATATCGTGAAACTGATTAAAGTCAATGACGCGTCTACCGTGGCGACCCGTGAGCAAAATATCGGCAAAGCGGTGATCCCAGTGGATATCGTCAGCGGTAAAGGTGTGGCGAGCATGGATGGTTTGGGCCAGGGTTTCATCTAGGCCAGTCAGGGTGACGATGATTTCCGCGCGATCGCGTCTCAAGGTCTCTGGCGTATCTCCATCTAGCAGGCCACCCGGCAAAACTTGATGCATCGCCGTCCAGGAGAGACTGAAGACTGGGGTGTGCGATCGCACCAGCTGAATGTCGTGAAAGCGCCGCATAAAATCGCCTTCTAGACTGTACTCATCTCGCACCAGCGTCACCCACAGCTGCGCTTCTAAGATATAGTTCTTGCGCTTGTTTGCCGCCCGAAACATCAGGGTGGGCACGCCGTTAAAGGGTGCAATCACCGCCACATCGCTAAATAAAATTCTCGCCGTCGGCAGTGAAAAACGTGCATAGACCAAGCCTGTCGTCGTCGCAATAAAGAAGAGACCCACCAGCGATTCGATCACAACCAGCCAGTGCGCGTACAGATTTGTCGGATGCATTGCCCCGTAGCCAATGGAGGCCATGGTTTGCACACTAAAGAAAAACAGCTCTAAAAAGTACTGCCGCTCACCTTCACCTACGGTGGCTACACCATTGCTAAAGCTGTAGGCAAACGCAAACAGCGCATTGACCAGCAGGTATAGAAAGCTGGTGAGCGCAATAAACGTGGGCCATGGCATCGTGAGCAATAGGTGATAGATATCGCCCCAATAGGAGTGAGGATCGCCAATTCGCTCAATTTCTGGATAGGCGTCATTGCCCACAAAGAGTTTTTTTGAAAACTTTTTCGACGCACGCCGAAATCGAGGCCTTAACATGGTCTCTCCTGAAATGTTCTGGTCAATCATCTTGCGGGTTAGCCTACAAGATAACAACTAAGCCCGATTTGTTACCGAAACGCCCAGAATTACAAGGGTCGCACCGACTGCCAAGCTAGGGGTCAACGACTCATTTAGCAGCAGCGCCGCTAAGCTAATCGCCGAGACAGGCACGAGGTTAATAAACACGCTTGCCCTAGCTGGGCCAATGGCCCGGATGCCATCGTAATACCAGCAAAAACCTACCGCAGAGCCCAGTACACCCAGATAGAGCGCACTCAAAAAGGTAGAAAACTGAAGGCGAGGCAACCCTTGCCACAGTCCTTCAGCCCAGGCAGCCGGCAATAGTAAAGCCGTACCCACCCAGCAAGCGTAGGCCGATGCGACTAGCGGCGAAAGGGCACTCATCACAACCTTGCCAATTAAGGTGTAGCTCATCCAGCTGAGGACACAGCCAATCATCATCACTTCACCCCAACCAAAGCGATCGCCCAAAGAAGAGACATCGAGCAAGCTCCCTCTGGTAATCACCCAGGCCGCGCCAATGAGTGAGATGACAATGCCGATGGCCTGTCGCCAGCTGAGCGACTCTTTGAGAAAGACGGCTGAACCCAGGGCGATCGCCACTGGGTTTAACGCAATAATCAGCGAGGCTCGTCCGGCTTCTACCGTTTGCAGTCCGCCAAAAAATAGGGCGTTGTAGCCGAAGATGCCGGTGAGTCCAAGGCCCAATACGGCCCACCGCTGCTGTGGTTTAAGCGAGGGAATGTGGCCATGCACCTGCCAGATGATGAGAAGCAGGGAGAGAGATGCGATCGCAAAGCGCAAAAAAGCCACCGAAAAAGGCCCAATCGTCTGCACAGCAATCCGCCCTGCAATAAACGTACCGCCCCAAATCAGCGCCGTCGCGACTAACTTCAAGTAAATACGAACCATTTGCGTTATGTGCATGTTGGGTTGACCTTTTGGGAAGAAATAGCCGTGATTGACACAATTTTTTTTGATTTATGGGTTTCAAATGTTAGCTTGTACGGAATCTTGTGTAGGCTCTATAGTGTCTGTCGAGTTGATTAAAATTGATTTGGAGTCTGGTGGTCACCATGAAGCAGTTCGCTGTTCGCAGTTTAGGTTGGGGCGTGGCATTGACAGCCTTAATTCAGCTGCCCGTTTTGGCTAGTAATCGAATCTTGACGGGGCACCCAACCTCAGGAATCGATCACCCCATCAATATCGAGGTCAATGCTAACTCGTCGCAGCTGTTGGCCGTTGCCCTCAGCAGCCGCTCCTTGCGTCAGGGCGACCAGGGCGCAGATGTTCGAGTGCTGCAGCGCTATCTCAGCCGCAACGGGCTTTATCCCTTTGTTATTGACGGTGTCTATGGCTCAGAAACGGCCAATGCCGTCGCCACTTACCAGCGCATCCGCGACTTACCCGCGACAGGGGTAGCCGATGAGACCACGCTAATAGACATGGATTTTGACTTTTTGCCGCAGTCTACAGTGGCTGCCGCACCGACCGTGGCACCAGCTGGCCCGTCTGGCTCTCTACTTACCAGCAATCTCGGTCCCGGCAGCACAGGCAGCGATGTCATCGCACTACAGCAACGCCTAAACGCGCTGGGCATTCCGGTCTTTGTCGATGGCGTCTATGGGTTTGAAACTCAGCAGGGCATACGCACCTATCAGCGCGTGCAAGGGCTCACCGTAACAGGCAATGCGGATAGCGCCACACTCAGTGCCATGGGCTTTTCTGCACCACGGTATCGCTATGTCGCTGCCATCATCGCAGATGAGTCGCAGCTGTCTAACGTCCGTGCTTTCTTTCCCGATGCCTATGTCGATAGCAATCGTCGCGGTCGCTTTATCAATATTGGTAGCTTTAATGAGCGTTTTCCTGCCGAAGCTCGTATCGATGCAGCGGCAGCCCGTGGATTTAGCTCGCGAGTTCTTTTCCGCTAACGCTCTGTAGTGAGTATGATTCGCGAGGAGTATAGGCTGCTAGAAGTGTAGGCTGCTAGAAGTATAGATTGCAGAAGTATAGGCTGCTAGGACGCTAGCTAGGATAGAAACGAATAGAACAAAATAGCGCCTAAGCCAAGCCCGAAAGGGTCTACGACTTAGGTGCTATTTGTTGTTGGTTAGAGAATTGATCAGCCTAGCGGCTACCGCCAGAAACGGTATGGCGAGGGCGGCCCCGGCGTCTGGGTTTGAAGCCTTGCCTGCGACGTCTGCGCGATCGCTTAGACAGGCTACTAGAGGCCAATAGGGAAAGCTTATGCAGCGAAGCCGTTTCTCTAGCAGTCATTTTTTCAG
>JBCBKQ010000398.1:0-3948 GCA_038521595.1 Cyanobacteria bacterium J06627_28
GTGCCGTAGAACAGAAACATCGTAATTGCCAATAGCGCCAGGGCCACCACAACAATAAAGAAACGATAGTAAGAGATAGAAACGACAACTGAGCCCGCCTCATTTTTCAGTAGGTCAATGCCGCCGGAGAGATAGGCTGGTGCCTTCACATACTTGAGCTGGGCTCAGTTGTCGTTTCTATCTCTTACTATCGTTTCTTTATTGTTGTTGTGGCCCTGGCGCTATTGGCCATTACGATGTTTTTGTTTTACGGCACTTCCTGGGGCCGTCAGGTGCGGGCCGTCACTCAAAATCGCAGCATGGCCCAGTGTTTAGGCGTCAATACAAAGCTGGTAGACATGGGCACGTTTGCCTACGGCTGTGGACTAGCAGGCATTGCAGGCGCGGTTATCTCAGCGCTGAAAACGGTGGCACCGCCCATGGGTCAGGACTATCTTGTAGATTCTTGGATGGTGGTAGTGACGGGTGGTGTAGACAAGCTAATCGGCATTTTAGCGGGCGCGTTTCTCATTGGTGAGTCGAAGGCGGTTATTGCCTTTTTGCTGAACGATCCGACTGCGAGAGTGTTGGTGCTGGGTGCTGTGATTGTGTTGATTCGATACCGCCCCGAAGGGCTATTCACCGTCCAAAAGCGCACATAGATTTTGGACACATAGATTTTGACTTGTTTATTCTTAGTCAGCATCTCTTCCAATCATCTCTTCCAGTCATCCGCTTTGAGATCATTATCTTTGATTCGAGAAGCCCACATTTAGGTTTGAACTGTCGTCGTTAGGAGCTTGTGCTATGTCAAATGTCGTCATGGGTTATAAACAATCAACCTTTCCAAAAAGGCTGATTGCGATTAGCGGTATCGCACTGCTGATATTTATTGTTCTTCCTTTTGTTATTGGTAGTTTTCAGCTCTCTTTGCTGTCAAAGCTGCTGTTGTTTGGCACGCTGGCTGTCACGCTAGACTTGGTCTGGGGCTTTACTGGTATTCTCAGCTTTGCCCACGGTATTTTCTTTACGCTGGGTGGCTATGCGTCGGCGTACTACCTCAAGCTCAACCTCTCAGCGGCGAACAACACCTATGGCGGTGAGCTGCCTGACTTTATGGTCTGGAATGGCTTAGAGACGCTGCCCTGGTTTATTGCTCCGCTTAAGTACTTTCCCATTGCCTTTATTGCCGTGATTGGGGTGCCGGCACTCTTTGCCTACATCACAGGCTCCTTTATCTTTCGCTCAAAGGTTAGTGGTGTATACATCACCATCATTACCCTGGCGCTCTCATCAGCGCTGACGACCTTTTTCATTAGTCAGCAGGCCTACACCGGGGGTACCAATGGCATCACCGACGTTAGCAAGCTCAGCCTCTTTGGCAGTGAAATTCCCCCCATTGGCATTTACTTCTTAATTCTGGCCTATACCGTCTTTGTGCTGGGGCTGAGCTGGTGGTTGACCCAGTCGAATTTTGGCCTCATTTTGCGCTCTATTAATGAAAACGAAAATCGCATTGCCTTTTTGGGCTACGACGTAGCGCAATACAAGATTTTCATCTGGACACTGTCGGCAGCACTCGCAGGCATGGCTGGCGGATTGTTTGTGCCGCTCAATCGGTTTATCTCGCCTGTGTATCTGGCGGTGGCTTTTGGCACGCAGGTTGTGATTTGGGTGGCGATTGGTGGCCGAGGCACATTAGTGGGGCCGATGGCTGCTGCCATTATTTTGGGCCAGGTGCAGAACTCTGCCGAAAAGGTGACTCAGGACTGGCAGCTGATTGTTGGCGTACTGCTGTTGGTAGTGGTGCTCTTTATTCCGAATGGACTGATGAGCCTCTTACCTAAGCAGTTGAGGCTGTCTAATCTGTCTAAGCCAAAACCATTACCGGGTACGACGGCGACGCCAGCTCCTGCCGAAATGGCGTCAGAACCGCAGGCAGAAGCTGCACAGCGTAGCTCTTAGTCTTTTTGTTCTCGGCTTTCTCGTTTCCCATAACTTGTGTTTCTTCATCATTTTTGTAACCGCCTAAAAGGACAAGTGCAATGACAGCGGCACCCATGACAACAACGCCTACGGCATCAAAAGAAACGTCCGTCTTATCTGTAAAGGACTTAAATGTTGTTTTTTCAGGATTTAAAGCGCTAAAAGGCGTCAATTTAGAAGTTTATGACGGCGAAATTTTGACCATTATTGGTGCCAACGGTGCCGGAAAGAGTACGCTGCTAGACGCAATCGTGGGTAAGTCCCCGGTGGCATCTGGCCATGTGTACTATAGCGGCAAAGATATTACAAACAAGCGTCCTTACGAGATTGCGCGTTTGGGCATTGGCCGCAAGTTTCAAAACCCAAACGTCTACAACGACCTGACGGTGTTTGACAATATTTTGCTGTCGCTCAAGGGCTCCCATGGCATTTTTGAGTCTATGGTGGCTAAGCTAACCAAGGCTAGAAAGGGCAAAATCTATGATGTGCTAGAGCGCACCGGACTATTGGATCAGGCGTTTGAGGACGTGTCGTCGCTCTCCCACGGCCAAAAGCAGTGGGTCGAGATTGCGATGGTGCTGGCACAAGATCCTTCGGTGGTGCTGCTCGATGAGCCCACCGCAGGGATGACTGCCGAAGAGACCTATTCGACGGGCGAAATTATTAAGAGTATTGCCAAAGCGCACTCCATTGTTGTGATTGAGCATGACATGGAGTTTGTCAAACAAATTGCTGAGCGCATTGTGGTGCTGCACCAAGGTGCGGTGCTCGCAGAAGGGTCTGTACAAGAAATTCAAAGCAATCCTAAAGTGATAGAGGTATATCTAGGTCGTGAAACAATCAATGCCGCTGCTTGAGAAAAACGGATCATCGGCGGCTGCCGGGCCGCTGCTTGAGTTAAATAATGTGGTCGCTGGCTACGGGCCAACGCCTGTGCTGTTCGACGTCAATATGACGGTCAATGAAGGGGATATTACCTGCTTGCTAGGGCGTAATGGCGTTGGGAAAACAACGCTGTTGCGAAGTATTATTGGTCTAAATCCGCTCGATAGTGGCAGTATCTCTTTCGCGGGTAAAGACATTAGTAAAGCGCCTACCTATCAGCGGGCACGTCAGGGAATTGCCTACATCCCTCAGGGCAGAGAGATTATTCCCTATCTGTCTGTGCTCGATAACTTGAAGATGGGCCTGAGCGCCAGTGGCAAAAAGGCCAGAACTAAGGGCGATGGCATTCCCAGTGAGCTCTATGAATTTTTCCCAATGCTAAAGGAGCATTTGAAACGGCAGGGCGGCCTGCTTAGTGGGGGGCAGCAGCAGCAGCTGGCGATCGCACGCGGCCTCATGTGCAATCCTAAAATCATGCTCTTAGACGAACCTACAGAAGGCATTCAACCCTCCATCGTCCAAGAGATTGAGGACACCCTGCGCCGCATCAACCAGGAAAAGGGCATCACCATCGTGGTGGTCGAGCAAAAAATTGAATTTGCCCGCAAGCTAGCGCAAAAGTTTTTCATCATGAAGAAGGGCAGCATCGTTGAGAATGGCACCACTGACCAGCTATCGGATGACTTATTGCAGAAGTATCTAGCGGTGTAAACAGTTCTTCCTAACAGCTCTGTTCTAAAATTTTAGAACAGAGCTAGCCTTCTTGAGAGCCGAGCGTTTATGGTCAAACGCTCGGCTTTTGCATAGGCAAAAAGAAACTTGTAGACAAAACAAAGGTCAAAATAGGACAAACTATATGAAAAAGTACTTTTGATATGGAAAGTCTGTTTTTGTATTGAACTTTACATACTCTCTGACGCAATAAGAGCTATGTTCGAGCCTAAGTAAAACTGCTGAATTAACAGGTGTTTATAAGAGAGTTTCTCTAATTCTTCAGCGCCCACTATATTTCTCCAAGACGCTCACTGCACAATGCTCAATACAATGGCCAGAGCGGTAGAAAAAACGCATGGAAAACGAGAAGAAGAACAAACAAAC
>JBCBKQ010000399.1:0-3939 GCA_038521595.1 Cyanobacteria bacterium J06627_28
CAAGAAAAATATTGTTTAAGCAACACTCTATCGAAGAGGTTCGACTCTTCGGCCTTTTCAGAAAGAGATTTACGTATGAAGATATTCGTGTAATTAAAAGACGTGAAAAGATGGGTGCTTATATCGCGGGAGACCTGACTATCGTTTTCAAAAACAATTCTAAAGTCTCTATAGAGCGATCGCACATCAACTTCTCAAAAGCTGAACAAATTCTTCACGACCAGACAGGACTTGAGTTTTAGCTTGATTTTCGTGAGTGACATTCCAAAAATTCTATTAATAAATGGCCGCTAGCCATCCAGCGCCCATAGCAGCACTCCCAGACGAAACTAAGGCAATCAATAACCACCAAGCTGCGATCGCAACTTGCTTTCGCGCCTCATTAGTTTGCTGCTGAATCTCTTCTTTTACAGCCTTGGCCTGTGTCGCTAGCTTCTCCTGTGCTAGGTCAACACGTTGCTCAATCTGACCATAGGCTGCTTTGGCCAAATGACCGTCGGGCTGAGGTAAACCCTGTTCTATTTCAGATTGAATTAAGCGCATCCAGTGACTAATCTGCTGCGACTTTGGCTGCCATACAGTTTCGCCCCAGGTCAGGACGCGCTGTATCTCTTCAGCCGTTAAATCTTTTCTCTCGGCCAGAGCTGCTTGCCAAGTGGACTTGTCCCATAGGACTTCGGTCTGAACAGTCTCAATCGCATCTTTCACAGAAGAGACAGTAGGAAAAGAGACGGTAGGAGAGGAGACAGTCGGTAAAGACACGTTGTCTTCAAGTTTGCTTTCTATTTTGTCTTCGAGCTGGTTCAGGGTAGCTAGCGTACTGCCGACTATTTGCGTCAGGTGCTGATTGAGTTTTTTGGGATGTAGAGCCGACTTGTCCTCGTGGTTTAGGTAATGAGAGATTTTATCTGAGAGCTGCGTGGTCACGGCTTGAGCACTTTGATGGGTTGCCTGCACACTCTCACTCCAGACTGAGCCAAGCCACTCTGTTAAGGCTTGTTTGCTTTGGGAGGGAATCTCTATTTGAGTAACGAGAGCTTTCCAGTCAAGCGATCGCACACCATCCGTTTTTTCTAGCTCCTCAAGCACAAAGCTAATGCTGGGCTTAACGTCTTCTAGTGAAACCGCCGCCCAGTCAATGCTTTTAAGATGATGCGCCAACCGCTCACGGCCTGCTTGCGCAGCTGACTGAATAGAAAAGCTGGCGTTATCGTCCTCTTCTATGGGGCCAGACTGAGAGGATGGAGAAGGCGGACTGGGCCAGGAAGTATGCAAGGTGGTGATAAGTGCTTTTGTTTTTGCGCTAGAGAGCTTCTTGCGTTTGGAGAGAGTGGCTGCGATCGCATCAAAATCCAACGGCAAGCTATTCAGAACAATCTCACTATCTACCAGAAGGCCTTGTTCTTCAATCTGTGAGGCAACCTTCTGCGCCAAATTTTCAGGCGTCAGCAAGTCCGTATTAGTGTAGCGACAGTAGGCAATTAACTTCTCTTGAATCGCTTTAATCGTCGAATGCTGCCCTGTAGGCTGAGGCGCATGCTCTGAGCTTTTATTCTTATGGCTTAAATCTTTTGACGGTTGCTCTGAAGGTTCTAAACCGTCAGTATCTGGAGCAGTCCTTGAGACAGTCGTCGTCGCCGAGCCTGATAGTTGAGCAGCTGATGTTTTTCCAGGTAAATAGTCCTGCACTAGCGAACTGGCAGGGACTTTCTGCAAAAGCGCTTCTACATCCCAGTCTGACAGATCTACCTGATTCAGGGCACGTCTGGCAATTTGCTGCCAGCTCGGCAAGTCAAACTGAGAAAGCAATCCGCCTGTAGAAGCTGTAGATGGCCTGGTTACAACAGAGTCAGTTTCAATCAAAACATCGGCTGAGTGTTCTAACTCATCATTAGAGTTAGACGCGCTGTCGCTCAGCTCTGCCAGCAATGTTTGCTTTTGTTGTTCTAGTAAATCTGGTAAACTTGCCTGTGCTTCGGCCAGGTCAGAGACTTTAGCGGCTAGTTCTCTGAGCGTTCTATCTTCTCTTAACGTAGCTTTTTCTGAAGGCTGTTTAGTTGTTCGCCCGGTCGTGGATTGAATAGCAGATTGCACTGTCGAAATCAGCTGCTGAGCGCCTGCGATCGCACTCCCCACTAGAGAATTCGCAATCCCTGATAGCGTCGTAGAACTAATCCAAACGAATAGCAACCAATACGTCGCCCAAACAATCAGCCCAAAAATTCCACCCCGACGCGGCTCTGCAATTAAACTAAACTCAACAGCAATTAAGGAGGCAGCAAAGGTGGCTGTTGAAAAACCTGCTGCGACACCAAAGCCTAGTAGGTGGGTAATCGGTAGTGAAGCGTCGCTTGATGGCTGGGGTGAGGAATTTTCTAATGGATTTTCTGCATCTTTGGGTTCTGAGGCTTCGCTGTTGGTAGGTGCCCAATCTAAAACGGTTAGGCCGAGTGCGACGCCCATATTTGCCAGGACTAGCTGAAGTGCGATCGCAACCAGCAATCCCCCCACTAGCGAAAAAACAAACGTCATTTCCTTACCTGCACTACATGCCCTAGCGTTTGTAGCCTAGAGAATCCCACACTCACAGTAAAGAATTCGGCGATCGCACGTCATCTACCAAGAGAGCCATTTAGTCAATTTCAATGCCCATTGACGAAATTCGATAGGCCACGACCGAATTCTCACGATCAATACCAACTATTCGGCTATGCTCGACATACCAGATAGCATAAAAGAGAATAAGGAGAGAAAAACAAACCGAAGAGAACCCGTTAGCTAGCTTGTGCTTCATCGGTTTCACCTTCGTACAGCGTTTCTAATGGGCTAGCAACAACATCCATTTTTTCATTGAGATAGCGGGCCAGCACATCATTTTGCCCGTGGGTAACGTATATTGTTTTCGCCTTTGTTTGCTCTACTGTTTTGATCAATCCTGGCCAGTCAGCATGGTCAGAAAGCACAAAGCCCCTTTCGTATCCACGTCGTCTTCGGTTTCCGCGCACAGCCATCCATCCGGAGGCAAATGCAGTTTGCGGTCGCTTGAACCGTTTCATCCAGCTAGAGCGATGGCCAGACGGTGGCGCAATAATCAAGTCGCCCGTAAATTTGTGAGACTTTTCCATTTGCGAAACAGGAATGGTCGGTACCATTTCTACACCCACATCACGGTAGATTTCGGTGAGATTGTGAACTGCGCCGTGCAAGTAAACTGTCTTGTCGGTGAACTTTGTCAGCTCTGCTAGCACCCGCTGAGACTTACCAAAGGCATAGCAAAACAGCAAAGAAGGCCGCGTCAGATCGGCCTGCCACCACTTATAAATCTGCTCTGCGGTGACCTCTCCGCCATCCCAGTGATAAATAGGCAGGCCAAAGGTTGCTTCGGTAATAAAGGCATCGCATTCAACCACCTCAAACGGCTCACAAGAAGGGTCAAGATCGCGCTTGTAGTCACCAGAGGCAACCCAGACTTCATCTTTATGCTCTACTCGAACCTGGGCAGAACCCAGCACATGCCCCGCCGAGTGAAAAGACACCCAGGTATCGCCCAGCTTGATTTTGTCACCGTAGCTAACGCCGTTGAGGTTGATGCCTTTGCCCAGTCGCCGCCGCAATATGCCCTCTGAAATGGCCGTTGCATAATAGTTTTTATGGCCGCTATAGGCGTGATCTGCATGGGCGTGCGTGATTAGCGCAGTATCGACAGGCTTCCACGGATCGATATAAAAATCTCCGGCTTCGCAGTATAGACCTTGAGGGCGAACGGTAATCAAAGAAGACGGCATGTTTTAGTAAGGCTGATAGGATTAGCTTTTGAGCTATAGCTTCTCTCACTTAGCTTACGCCACTATAAAAGGCTACAGCCCTCAAAAGGCTACAGCCCTCGTTCTATAAAGCTAAGTGAGTAGCAATGCGCTGATGCATTAGCGCATTGCTATA
>JBCBKQ010000400.1:0-3923 GCA_038521595.1 Cyanobacteria bacterium J06627_28
AAAATCCAGCCATTCATTTGGTACACACCAGCTCGGCACTCACCCAGCCCGAGTACCGACTCAACATTGACCGTCGCCGAGCCCAGGAGCTAGGACTCAACGTACAAACCGTCTCTCAGCAGGCTTACTACGCCCTCAATGGTGGTTTCACCCAGCGCTATTACAACCGACCAAATCTTAGACAAAATTCTATTTTGGTGAGATATGCCGAAGGCGATCGCGCCACCGTGCAAGACCTTGCTAACACCTACATCACCACGGCCACAGGCCAACAAGTCCCCCTCAATACCGTCGCCACCCTAGAGCGCCAGCAAGGGCCAACGCTCATTGAACGTGTCAATGGCAAGCGAGTGGTGTACGTAAACGGCTATTACCGTAAGGACGATCCGGCTTCTATGGAACTCTCTATGGCCGTGACGATGCAAGCCGGAGAAGACCTTGATTTTCCACCTGGCTATGGCATCGACTCCATGGGCGACATGACCGACATGATGATTGAGTTTAGTCGCTTGCTCAAAGGGCTAGTGGTGTCTTTAGCCCTGATCTATCTCATTTTAGTCATTCAGTTTGGCTCTTTTATTTGGCCGCTGGTGATGATGCTTTCTGTTCCTTTGCAACTCGTGGGCGTATTTGGTGCGCTATTGCTAGCCGATCAAACGCTCTCTACGGTGTCGATTTTAGGCATCATTATTTTGTCTGGGGTGTCGCTATCGGCAGCAATTTTGTTGTTGGAGTTGATTTTGGCTAAGCGGGCAGAAGGCGTGCCAAGGGCGATCGCTATTCGCCAAGCTGGCCCAGTGCGCCTCAAAGCGATTGTGATGACTACCTTCACCACCCTAATTGTGATTGTGCGCTTAGCCTTTTTCCCAGAAACAGGCATGGATGCCTACTCACCCATTGCAACCGTCATCTTAGGGGGATTGTTGATCTCTACCTTGCTAACGCTAGTCGTGGTTCCAGTGGTTTATTCCTTTGTGGACGATATTGCAGAATTCTTTGAGCGCAAAAAACGCCTCAATCAAAAAGGGAAAGCGGCGCGGGCAATGCAACATTAGGTAGTTCAGCATGGCATGACAGCTCGATCAGATAGTTGTATAATCGAATAGTTGTATAAAGCAACTATATTGAGTAGCTCTCCAATACGTCAGTTTCAAGCACAGCTTATGTCCCTTGTCCGGGCATTTGGGCTGCATCGTCCTGGCCAAACGCCCTGTGGTCAGCCAGTCTCGGTTGCAGAGGCTCATGCGTTGATAGAATTGTCGGCTCAGCAAGTGCTCTCGCAAAATGAACTGGCTGCTCGATTGGGACTGGAAAAAAGTACGGTCAGTCGCTTGGTAAAGAAAATGTGCGATCGCGATTGGATTAAGCCAACTCGCAGTGATGATGATCGGCGCATCGTTGAGCTGAGCTTAACGAGCGCAGGACAACAGGCGGCAGAAAAGTTAGCGATCGCCCGCCAACAAAAGTTCGAGAAAATTCTTTCCAACATTCCTCAAGAGCAACAAACTGCTGTTTTAGATTCGTTGAACATTCTTGTGGAGGCCATGCGTAGAAGTGATTAATTTTTTGACTAGCCGCCGTCGCTCTTTCACTGTCTGGAGCGGTGTCATTGTCTTAGCTTTGCTTACAGTCGGCTTTCTTGTTAGGCAAAAAGTTGTTGTTCATCTGCGCCACGCTCATATTGCGGCTCGCGGGGAGCACGTCATGCCCTTTGACCTAGAAGAAACAACCCATATTTTTAAGCCCTTGCCCGAAGGCGGACTGCAAACCGTTGTCGCCGATAATCCTGCTGATACTCAGCAGATATCGCTCATCCAAAACCACCTTCAATCAGTATCAGAGAAGTTCAGCTCGGGAGACTTTTCCGATCCAGCCGCTATTCACGGAGAGGCAATGCCCGGGCTGAGCGAGCTTGCCGAAGGCTACCAAAACATTCAGATTGAATATTCATCGCTGCCGAATGGTGGAGAAATTCGATACCGCACTCAAAGCCCAGCGCTCATTACGGCACTTCATGATTGGGTTGCGGCACAACGCTCAGACCACGGGCATCACGCCCAGTAACTGCTTACTTAAACGCTTTACTCGCGATCGCCAGTGTCGAGCTGTTGTTCAATTCGCTGAGGCTGAAGCACGATCTCTTGTTCACGCAGCTTTGCAGTATCCGCCACAGCAGTAGACCATAGCAGAACCACGCCCATTACAATCATGATGGCATTTTCTAAAAAGCTCACCACACCCAACGGCGCTTTAGAATTGCCACCTACACAGGCACAGTTCAGCTCAAGCTTATCGATATAAATAGCTTTAAAAACTGAGATTGCACCGCTCGTACCTAACACTAATGAACCTAATCCAGTGGCAACAGGTGCAACCCCAGAGAGAAAGCCCAAGCCCAGTAGCAGCTCCAGAAATGGGAAGGCTTTGCCGTAAGGCTTTACCTGTTTGGTAATCAGGTCATACTTTTCAAAGCCTTCAGCAAAAGACTCTATATCCATCAGCTTAAGAGAGGCCAGCATAGAAAGCGAAACGCCCATAAAGCCAGAAATGCCTAAAGCCGATGACCAGGCTACCAAACCTGCTGTGGAAAAGAGCGCTACCACAGGCGTATAGGAATACTCCGCCCCTTCTACTTCCACCTCAAAGCGTTCGGCTAAATCTGTATAACCACCAACACGCTCCTCCCCGAAAAATATTTGTGGTGTCGTCATGACCTGATGTTGTTCTTTAAAAGCTTCAGTTTCAGCTTTAGAGGTGAGCTTGTGATCTTCAAATTCGATACCCTTTTCTTCAAGAAGGGCTACTGCCTTGAGTCCCCACGGACATTCGTGCTCTGGCGTAGACATCCGATAGAGCCGCACGGGTTGTTGAGCAGTCGTGCTACCGGTAGCACTCGAATTATCAGAGGCGCTGGTGGTTTGAATGGCAGATGACATGGGTTCAACTCACTTTTGTTAATCTTGTATCTCTGTCTCAATTCTAAAGTCTCTAGTGGGCTGTAGAGTCAACCGGTCTGTAGAATTTGTATTGAAGTGTCTGTGCTGGAGGGCTGATAGCTGAGCACACAGCTTTCATCCTCATTTCACAATGCTTTCCTAAAATGACTCTTTACAGGGCTACAACAGATCATTCGAAATAAGGCGCGCTTAGCTAATGAGAATGCTTCATCGAAGAGACTTTTTACGCATGGGCGCTGCTACCACAGCAACGCTGCTAACAAGATGCGCGAGGTCTCCCTTAAAAAGTTCTGACGTTGTTGAGCAGCCTTCTAGCGGCCCTATCCAACTGCAAACCCATTCCAGTGAGTTTGGGCTGCTTCGCCTAGACCTAGCTGCCAAACCTCAAACAATTAGCATTGGAGATCGCCCTGCGAACCTACTTGCTTACAACGGCCAACTCCCCGGCCCCTTGCTAGAAGCAAAACCCGGTGACACCGTTCAGCTCAATTTCACTAACCAGCTCACTCAGCCCACTAACATTCATTTCCACGGGCTACACATTCCACCAACCGGCAGCGGCGACGATGTGTTTTTAGAAATTCCGCCTGGTGAAAAGCACACCTACGACTTTCAAATTCCGTCCGACCACCCCGCAGGCACATTTTGGTATCATCCTCACTATCACGGCCTAGTCGCAGAGCAGCTATTTGGTGGATTAGCTGGGCTATTCATTGTGCGCGGCCCACTGGATGATATTCCAGAGATCAAAGCTGCTGACGAGTCTTTTTTAGTCTTAAAAGACTTTGCTTTTGATCGCCAAGGCAATATTCCGAACCCTGGACACATGGCTCAAATGACGGGCCGCATTGGCGATGTGCTTACAGTGAGTGGTCAAGTTAACCCATCGCTGAGCGTTGCACCTGGTGGACTCCTACGGTTGCGGTTGCTGAATGCGTCTTCCTCGCGATATTTTCAGCTGTTTCT
>JBCBKQ010000401.1:0-3916 GCA_038521595.1 Cyanobacteria bacterium J06627_28
ATGCGAGCATCAATGTCCAGGGTTTTAGCCAGCGACTGCAGCTCGTCTTTCAGCACTCCGCGCCCGAGCAGCACTAACGTCCAGGGCAAATCTTTGAGCGTTGCCAGGGCGTTGAAAACTGTTTTGAGCCCCTTTTCTGGCACAAATCGACCCACAAAACCCACCACAAAATGATCCGGGTCAATCTGTAGCTGCCGCTTCAGGGCGGGCTGCGGTTCAGGCTTGAATAGCGTCTCGTCTACCCCCAGCTGCGGCATCACCCGCATCGGCCCCTGATAGCCACGATCTCTAAGAATATCGGCCCCATCCTGGTTGCCGACGACAATGCCATCGGTGTTGTTCAGGTTGTACGCTTCGATTAGCGAGACCGGAAACTTCAGCTCGTAGGGCAGATTCCACCAGGTAAAGAACAGCAGCTTGGCCTTAAGCCCCAACAGCTTATTCAAAGTAATAAACTCGGCATAGCCAATCGACTTCGATCCCTGCTCTACCTGAATAATATCGGGTCGAAAGTCTTTTAGTAGCTTGACCAGATCCCAACCAAAACTCAGCAGCCCCTGATTATTCTGACTAAAGTTACTAACCGGAACCACCCGAAAATTACCTTCCTGGCGTGGTTGAGGCTCGACGATACGGTTTTGAACACCGCCGGGGTTCCAACGCTTTGGCACCACAATCGTCACCTCAATATCGGGACCCAGCTGGGCTAGACAGCGCAGCTTCTCACAGTTCAGATCAACGATATAGCTATGGCTAGCAACTAAGATTTTCATAAAAAGCTCTATCTATAGAAGAATCGAAAATCCCCGAGCGCAAAAAAACGAGCCTGATTCAGCCGTAGATGATAGCGAACTCGCTTTTGTAACCGCTGAAAAAAGCCAACCGTTTTTTTCTCTTGGGAGGCATCCATGTGTTCGCAAACTTTGCCGATCTGCTCTAGCCATTCAGCCGATCGTATCGGTAGCTCGGCTTTTAATGCCGCCATACCAATCACATTCCCTTCGCCCGCATGGACCCCGTTGAGTTCCAAATATCGAGCCATTTTATCCCAGTTTTCTAGAAACGCGTTTGCCTGCGGCGGTGGGGCACAAACGGCAAAGAGAGATTCCCCTACAAAGGTGGCCTGCTCCAAGTCAAAATCGAGCTTTTTGGCCAGCCGACGGAAGAACTTGAGTCGAGCCGGGTTATATCGCTGCGAATGTTTGACTACATTGGACGTGAAAATGCCATACACACCGGGCTCAGCCTCGTCATCCAGAAAAATCTGCCCCGTTAGCCGACTGTCAGCATCGGTCAGAATGACCGTTTGAAACTGCGCTAACCCACGTTCGATTAAAAAGCGCTTGTCGTGATAACAGTGCAAAATGCCCCGCGATTTCAGCAGGAATGCCTCAACGTTGCTGAGCTCAGCAAAATCTGAAGGCACGTCGGTCCCCATCAGCAGGTGGTAATCAGGCGCGAACCTGCCAAAGTCAGCTGCCAACTGCTTGGCCAAACGGCGATATTTTTGCCCTAGCGCAAGACACGCAAAGCAGACGGTTTCTGGTTGTAGTGTCATTTCAATAAAATGGATAAATAAAGCTGAATATAGCCAGAACAACAATTTGATAAGGCTTTTAATAAAAAATTAGGCGATCAAAATTAGGCAATCAGTCAACCAATGATGCCCGAAGCTGATGCACTTCACCCATCCAGGCCTCAAACCGAATGGGCAGCTGGTTCACCCGGTGTAGCCGATAGCTCATCCTTCAGATCTCGCAGGTTTTGCCCGCTCGCTTCGACAGACATGGGTATAGGCGAAGTAAACACTCGACCATCCTGGTCAGACGGACTCAATAGTGACAGGCAAGCCTTCAAGAACCCCAGCAAGTAAAAGCAAAGTCGACTAGCAATCGCCACAGCCGATCCGCTCTTATTACAGGGGGGGTTCCCCAGGACGTGACAGTCGAACAGTCGCCCCGAGAGTCTTGCCAACTGCCAGGGGGTTAAATTCTTGAGCGCCATCAAGAAGTGGTTGTGGTAAAAAGTGATCTGATATTTCAAAGAGCGTGTTGAAATATCGTGGCATCCACCCGTTTCCTCGCCCAGGTGAATCAGATGCGCCGCCGGGTCGTACCAGATTTTCAACCCTGTTCTGCGAAATCGCAGGCAAAAGTCCGACTCTTCGCGTACAGCACTACCCCGGAAGCGTTCATCGAATCGAATCCCGTGGGTAGTAAAGACCTCCCGTCGGAAGGACATATTACAGCCCCGTGCAGTCAGTACCTGCTGGGGCTTGACCGTATGGACAAGGTCGATGTGGTACCAGGCTATGCCCGGGTCCATCGCCTCGGGTGGCAGATCTTCGATGCGCTTGGCTGAGCGAGACTCGGCTAGCTTCATCCGATCAAATACACGACCGGCAACAGCACCAATCTCGGCGTCGCGTTGGTAATTGCGGGCATGCCCCCAAAGGTAGCCCTCCGGCAACTCCACGTCATCATCCAAAAACAACAGCACATCGCCATTAGAGCGCTCGATGGCGTAGTTTCGCGCCGCCGGCAGACTGGCCCAGGCAACGGTGTGAAGCTGAATATGGCCGGCAGCACTGGCCTGTTCTAGAAACAGTTGGGTCGCCGGTGCGTGGTCCTGCGTTTGATCAACGACAATCACTTCGTAGGTGGGGTAGTCCTGCTGCAAAATGCTTTTGATTGTGTCACACAGCACCGCTTCGCGCCCGTAGGTAGGCACAATGACCGACATAAAAGGCTGATTAGATAGCGCTGACGACATAGCAATAATCCATAGGGAACGGCAGAACTCTGGGACAGGCGTGGAAACGCCGGAGGTGAGCCGGGCCACCCCCCCCCAATGCACTAGACAAATTCGGCTTCCTTTCTACGCTTTTTGATCTTCTTCCCGGCTTTGAGGGCTTCTGCTTCCCTGGCCAGGGCTCGTTCCTGCTTGTCAAGCTTAGGAATTTTGAGACACACACCGGCTGCGAGCCAGTAGTAAACTGATACCGGATCAACGTCGAGCGGATAGTAGTAAGGGAAAAAACTAATAAATAAAACAAAAACCCACATGGAGGCCGCATAGCCCCTGAGGTTTTTATCCTTCGTCGCCCGATACGCCTGAAACGTTGTAACCGAGAGCGTTGCATACAGTGCCAAAATCGACATCAAACCCAGGGGGCCTACCTCGTAGAGTAGCTTTGGGTGGTAGGTTTCGATCAGTCGAATCGGTCCAAAAATTCGTGCCGAATTTGTCGCCCGAGCGATGCCCTTACCCAGCAGCCCTGAGCCTTCACGCCACTCATGCACCTCACGAAACTGCTGTACGATAAATACATGGGGCGGGGAGGCATTCCAGCGGGACTGAAAGCTTTCCAGCCGCTGTTGCATCACTGCCGGATTGCGGACAGTCACAAACACCAGAACTAACGCCAGGACGACTCCAATGGGCAGGAACCGCTTCAGGTTGGTAATTTGGCCAGTCAAAAGCGACAGGCTGATGACGGCAACGGGTACCAGGAACAGCGCGATCCGCTGACCCGATAGCACTGACATGATAAACACAGTGGCAAGCGAGATCATGCCAACCAGTCGCCAAAAGGGTGAGCGGTCATTGAACGCTGTCCCAAAGGAGAAAAACGCACTAGAAATCAAAAACCAACCCCACTGCCAGGGGGCAACAAACGTACCCGGCAGACGAATCTGACCTTGACTTGGGGAGTAGAGCAACGCCCCGCCTACAAAACAGCGCGCTTCTAAGGTCGCCTTAAACAGGGTGTCGCCGGTAGCCCCGGTGCCCTCGGTCCCCGCGCAGACCCCAGTGGTCAGCATTAGGTATTGCACCATGCCTAAGGAGCACGCAATTAACACCTGCATCTACTATTTGATGCGCACCAAAGAGGATCTGTACTTTTTGCTGCGAA
>JBCBKQ010000402.1:0-3894 GCA_038521595.1 Cyanobacteria bacterium J06627_28
GGCTGACTTATGGCTAACTTTTGATCGTTTTTTTGCGCATTACTTTTTTAGGAAAAAGTTACCCCTCTGTTCTAGCAATTAGAACAGAGGGGTAATGGCAGGGCTACTTATTTTAGGCAGATGGTGGAATGGTTATTTCTCTGCGTTGGGTAAACGTTCCTATGGCGTCACTTTCTGATAAGTATTCAGCAAATCGTCAGTGATGACATAGGCCAGCCCATCTGCGATTAATTCAGTATCTTCAGTGAGGGTGCGCGTTTGATATTGCCATCCTTCTGGCAAATTTAGTTGCGATGTCAATGTTTCTAGATCTGCGATCGCTAAAGCAGGATTCACGATTTGAGAATAGGACTGCATCCGATAAATGTCACCCTCTGGAGAGAGTAGCTCATAAACCTGATTGCCCGCACGGTAGAAGAATGTCGTGGTGCGCTGCACTTCCGTTTCAGCATAAGGCGCCGCATCTAAGCGCCGAGCCTCTCGAATGCTGATATCTATAGTGGCAACGAACTTCATTTCGATACCACCAAAATCAGCAATGCCGCCGGTCGCTGTAGTGCCTCTGGCCGCAATATCGTTGACGACCCAGTAACGAGGGCCATTGAGCTTGATGGCTTGGGCGTCATAAGTGGCGCTTAAGTCTTGTTCATCTAGCGCATTCCACAAGTCAGCCGGACAGTCATTAAGCCCTAATGTGTTGTAAACCTCCAGCGTGAGCATCGTTCCACGGCGAAAAGCAGGAATAACCTCGCAATAGCGGACGTCTCGCAAGTCGTCTGGAGGAGCCAAAAACTGTGACTGGGTCACGGCTGGTACTGTTTGTACTTTTCCATCGGTGCTGCAACCTACCAACAGAATGGTCAATAGCATTGTTATCAACAGAGAAGGCGATTTTATGATTTTCATTGTGGCTTTCATTGTGATGTTTATCGAGTGCTTGTCGAGTGAGCGGTTGCTAGCTGAAGCTGTTTATGGGGGACTGTTGGGTGTGAGCTGTAGATAGAGTCCGGGAACAACGAGCAATGCGATCGCAGTTGCCGACACCAGCCCAAACACAACAGCCATACACAGCGGGAACCACTGAGGATTGGTCAGGGCAAGGGGTAGCAAACCGGCCACCGTCGTGATTGAGGTGGTCAAAATCGGGCGCAGGCGATCGCTCGCCCCCATCGCTGCCGCATGACGCACATCTGCCCCTTCCTTTCGACGCTCGTTCATCGTTTCGACCATTACAATGGCGTCGTTCACCACAATGCCTGTCAGCGCAATAACGCCAATGGCCACCGGGAAAGAAAAAGACAGTCCCATCAAAAACAAACCAAAAAACGTGCCGATGAGTGCAAAAGGAACCGTCATCATAATGATGAGCGGCTGAGTATAAGAGCCAAACTGCAGCACGAGAACTGCAAACACCAGAAACATGGCCACAACCAGCATTTGTCCAGCAGAGCTAAACGTTTCACTGCTGGTATCGGCATCTCCGCCGAATCGGTAGGTATAGCCCTTAGGCCAACGCACTTCATTGCCGGCCTTGCTGGCGTTAGGGTCGTACTGCATGGCCTCTAGCTTGGGTTTCAGATCTGCCAAAATCTCGCTATCAAAATAATCCGGGCCAGGCAGTGTCTTAGCCAGCACTGTGACACTGCGTAACGTATCTCGATGAGTAATAGACAGGGGAACCGTGTCTTGCACCGCGCTAAACAAAGCATCTCCAGGAAGCACTTCTCCGCTTGGCGTAATAAAGCGCAGCGTCGCCAGTTCATCTAAACTGGCTGGCCCACCGATCCCTCCTTGATTAGAAGGCCACTGAGTACTGAGCCGAATATCCAAGTCATCTTCACCATCACCACCCGAGAAATCTCCTACATCGCTATCAGTCATCAGGTAGCGGCCCTGCCCGCCCAAATCTTCTTGACTAATGCGGTAAAAATCGAGAGATTCTCGTTTTGGCACCAGCTTAAAGTCTCTGCGCACATTGCCAAGATCGTCTCGTACATCCATCGTCCCAGGGATCTCCCGTAAGGCCTGCTGCACCTGACCAGAGATGTTCCGCAGAACGTCTAAATCCTCGCCATACAGTTCCACCTGGATAGCGTCATTACTGCCACCCGCCCGCTCATACTGCATCGCGAGCACCGCGCCAGGATAGTCTCGAATAATATTGTCGTCTAGCGCCGTTCTCAGCTCACGTAAATATTCAAAAGACTCTCTTTCTCGCTGATCGCGTTCTAAAAACAGGGCTGATAGCCCTACAAAATAATCAGCATTGCCGGGTTTTAGCTCACTAGAACTGACTAAGTTACTCCGCTGACCCACCAGTGCCACAACACTTTCAAAGACCTTTTTGCCGTTGGGGTCACTGTAGTTTCGCAGCATTTCACCGATGCGATCGCCCACTTCTTGAGAGCGTTCTAAGGTCGCCGCTGGCGGTAGCTCCACATTCAAGCTCAGCTTGCGGCCATCATTTTGAGGAAACAACGAAACCGTGAGCTGCGAGAACAAAACGACTGAACACACAAATAATGCAACACTACCCAACGTCCAGAGTCTGGCTACATGACGATTGGGAATGGTATGCCGCAAGCTCCACTGAGAAAATTTGGCTGAACTCTGTTCTGTCAGGCGATCAATAAAGGTTTGAGTATGGCGGTCATGGGAACGATCCAACAGAATCTGGGAGAGGGGTACCACGACTAATAGCGCGACAATATAACTAATAATCAAACAAGTGATCGCACTAATCGGGATTAATCGAATAAACTGACCCAACGTACCCGAGATCGCCATTAATGGGGCCATCGCTAAAATGGTTGTAAGCTGTCCCGCAAATGCTGGTACACCATAGGTTCTGACCGTTGCGATCGCAGCTGCAGAAAAGCTCAACCCTTCCACAAACAAACTATCGTGGAGCCCCTCCAGCATCAAAATAAACACATCGACGAGCAGTCCCAATGCCAAGATCATCCCCACCATCACCATTGAGCTCAGGGTGTAGCCCAGCAGCCAGAGGATAAAGACAGCCCCCGAAAACGTAAGCGGAATAGCAAGTCCTGCAATCAGCGCTTCCCGCCAGGTCAACGCAATCAACAGAATTAAGAAAACACACCCGGAGGCCTGCAAAACATTCTTGAACAGATCGTTCAGCTCAGTGCGAATAGAGTCTGCGTCATTGTTGAGGATGCGATATTCCATACCATAGGGCCAAACTTCAGGCTCCTCGCTAGCCGCAGCCATAACGGCCAACGCATCCTCTGCCACCTGAATGGTGTCACTCCCGGCCACCTTAACCACCTCTAAACTAATCGTGGGAGAAAAATCACTCCCCTGCCAGCTCAAGGCGGCTCGATTAGTCTCTCTTTCTGGCCCTCTATAAATCTGGGCCACTTCGCCCAGCTGCACCACTCGATTTTCATTCAGACGGGCAACGGGTAGCCGCCGCAGATCTTCTAACGTCCGAAAGCGGCCATACAGCCTGACTTGGGCACCAATGTCATCATCTCGTACGAGATCCCAAGAGGCATCTATATTCCCTCCCTGAATCGCACTCTTCACCTGGGTGGTTGAAATGCCCAACGAACTCAGGCGACTGGGCAGCATTTGAACCTGAACCACATCTTCTCGTTGGCCTGCCAGGTTCACTTCTCGTACGTTTGCCACAGACTCTAATCGTTGCTGTAATACTTCAGCAGCCTGCGTCAAAATTTCCGTATCTAACCCTTCTCCGGCCAACGCCAAGGTCAGGATGGGCACATCTTGAGCAGACAGCTGCTTAAAATCTATAGAACCCATTTAGTGTTTCTACCCAGAGGCTGCAAGCCTCTTCAGCATTAGCCTGACGAAGCATAAGTTGAGTTTCGTCGTGGCATTCGGCAATGTTCTTTCGTAGTTTTTGAC
>JBCBKQ010000403.1:0-3893 GCA_038521595.1 Cyanobacteria bacterium J06627_28
CTTAGAACAGGAGACTTGAATCCAACCATGGACATTTTGATTGTGGAAGATGAGGCCGACATTGCCGAACTTATCCAGCTCTACTTGTCAAAAGAAGGATTTAACTGTCACGTGTGCCGGGATGGTAACACTGCGCTTGAACGCTTTAAAGTAATTCAGCCAGATTTAATCATTTTAGATCTTATGCTTCCAGGTTTAGATGGCTTGGAGGTGTGCACTCGAATTCGTCAGCAAAAGGAGCTGAAAGATCCGTACATCATGATGCTGACAGCAAAAGGCGAAGAGATAGACCGAATTATCGGCCTCTCGACGGGCGCTGACGACTACATGCTCAAGCCCTTTAGTCCTAGAGAACTGGTCGCTAGAGTTCGCGCCGTGCTAAGACGCAGTCTCAGAAGCAACCAACAGCCTAAAACCACTTATCAAACTGCGCACTTTACCGTAGATATAGACCAGCGGGTGGCCAGTCAAACAGTCGCGTCACAGGGTGAATCAGCACCTTCGAAGAGCCGTTCGCAGGACAGTTCAAGTAAACTTGATGGACTTGCCGCAAAGGATACCCAAACTGAGGCCAAATCAAACAAAAACCTAGAGCTCACCCCGTTAGAATTTGACCTGCTGACAACGTTTATGAGCTATCCAGGCCGGGTGTGGAACCGAGCGCAGCTGATCGAAAAGCTCTGGGGAAATGATTTCTTTGGCGATGAGCGCGTTGTAGACACTCACGTAGCCCGCCTGCGCAAAAAAATCGAGCCCGATCCGTCAGCCCCGTCCTTTATTAAGACCGTTGTAGGAGTGGGCTATCGCTTTGAAGACTAATTCATCTGAGCCGAATTCATCTGAACCAAATTCATCTGAGCCAAATTCATCTGAGCCAAATTCATCTGAGTCAAAAACCAGCACTGGCCCAAACGCCGCCGAGGCTGCCAACATAAGTGGCAATACAAGTGGCAATACAAGTGGCAATACAAGTGGCAGATCACCTGAGCGAATATACTCTAAAGCACCGCTACGCACCAGGTTGCTCGTATCACAGCTGATTGTACTTGCGGTTGCGGTGAGTGCGGTTGCGACGGTGAGCAGGCTCTATACGCCCAGGTATTTTGTCGTCAGCCTAGAGCGCATGGAGCGACAGGGTGTGCGTATTCAGCAGGTGGTAAAAGGTCAGCTGCTACAGGGCTTTGAAGACGCTTGGATACGGGGCTTGATGTGGTCTATTGTGCTGGGCAGTGCTACGGCAGGCGGCATTAGCTACTGGCTCTCTCGCCGTATTACCCGTCCGCTGCTGCGGATGGAAACTGTGACGCGCAAGTTTTCGGCGGGTGATTTTTCATCGCGGGTGCCGCCCTTGGAAATTCCAGAGTTTGACCGGCTGGGCCATAGCTTTAACCGCATGGCCAATGACTTAGAGGGCGTAGAGCAGCGCCGCCGAGAGCTGGTAGGGGACTTAACCCATGAGCTACGCACGCCGCTGACCATTGTCAAGGGTTATTTGGAAGGGCTTGCCGATGGCACCATTGAGCCGGAACCGAAAACCTATGGCCGTCTAGTGCGCGAAACGGAGCGGTTGCAGCGGCTAATTGATGATGTACAGCAGCTCTCGAAGCTAGAGGCGGGGTATTTGCCCATCGAAGCGCAGGAGATGGCGATCTCACCTTTAGTTGTGCAGGTGTGCGATCGCTTCTCTGACCAGCTGCTGGGTATAGATACCCTACAGCTCACCACCCAGCTCCCTGAAGATTTGCCCCCTGTTTTGGGAGATCCTGCCCGCATAGAGCAAGTCCTGGTAAATCTACTCAGCAACGCCCTACGGCACACAGCGGCAGGCACCGTGAGCGTGCGTGCATACACAGACTTTGCCAACACCGCAGAAGAAAGTCGCTTGGGTCAGGAATTGCTGTGGGTTGAGGTGTCTGATACGGGCGCTGGTATTGCGCCAGAAGACGTGCCCCATGTGTTTGAGCGGTTTTGGAGAGCAGATAGATCGCGAGATCGCGCCTCAGGTGGGTCAGGCATTGGACTCGCCATTTGTCGTCGCTTGGTACAGCTACAGGGCGGCACCATTACTGTAAAAAGCAAACTGGGCCAGGGCAGCACCTTTAGGTTTTCCTTACCCATTTGCCCCGCTATATAAAGAATAGAAAAACACGGTAGGCATCTCAGTAATTTTGCGGCCAGTATCAAAACACGAAAGCGGTTTTTATACGCGGTCATACTGAAATTGTCCTGGGCATCATGAATTCGTCATCTTCTTCTGTAAGCAGCACCTCTTTTCATCCCTCTGTTGTTCCCTCCGTTGTCAGAACATCTGCCAGCTCATCAGCCAGCTCATTGGCCAGCCCATTAGCCAGCTCACTGGCCAAATCCTCTACAGCGAAATCCTCCGGCAATGAGCCTGCCAAAAATCGGGCAAAGCACAAGCCATCAAACGCCCGATTAGCTAGCAGCGCTGAAGCGACTGTTCTTCAAGACAACACTATTTCGCAGCAGAAATCCCACGCCCAACCTCTGTTTCGAGGCCAGTTTGAAGTGACCCAGCGATTAGGACGGGGCGGATTTGGCACGACATATCTTGCCAAAGACATGACGGCCTCACCAGCTATGCCCTGCGTACTCAAGCAGATTCGCTATCGGACTAAAAAGAACCCAACCGATCCGCTGCCGCCAAACCCTGCAATCGTCCAAGAGCGTCATCAGCGCCGCTTTCAGAAAGAAGCCCGCATGATGGCTAGACTCGGTCGCCACAGCCAAATGCCCTGCATTTTGGAGCACTTCACTGAAAATGGCCAGTTTTACATTGTGCAAGAGCACATTCCTGGCAACACCCTCAGCAAGGAACTGCATCAGGAAGGGCCACAAAGCGAAGCGCAGGCAAAAGCATTTTTGCAGGCTATGATTCCGATTATTCGCTATGTGCACAAGCACAACCTGCTACACCTAGACATCAAGCCTTCTAACATCATTCGTCGCAGCAGTGACAATGCCCTAGTGCTCATAGACTTTGGCGCGGTCCGTCGCCAGGCAAAAAAGGGAGAACTCCCTCAGAGCTGCTCGGGCACTGTTGGCTTTTCTCCTGCTGAGCAGCTCGCAGGCAAACCCGTACCCGCCAGCGACGTCTACTCCCTTGGCGTGACCTGTCTGTACTTGCTCACGGGCATTTCTCCCATCGATCTGGCAACCTCACCTAAAGGTCAGAACCTTCGCTGGAAAGAATCTGTACAGGTCAGTGAGCACTTCAGCCAGATTTTGCAAAAAATGCTGGCGCCAGACGTTCAGCATCGCTATCAGTCCATCGACGAGCTAGATCGTGCCCTGCAGCTAGAAGCACACTATCCAGAACTCAAAGCCTGCATGACAGCGGCCTCCTTTGAAGCACAAAATCCTAAGCCCCCCACGGCCTGCCTGCTCGATGACTATCTAAAAGCAGGTAGCGAAGCCAGCGGGGAATCAAAAGCACATCGCCAAGCGGTCTCTATTCGCCGTTGGCAGCAGCGCCGCCGCCAGTTCAAATCCTTCACACCTAAGTGAATCGTCGCCTTCTCAGCTGCCTTCTCATAAGCGTGTTAGCATTCGGGCATGATTGACTGGTCTACATGCACAGCCGTAGAACGAGACCCAGAGCGCGCCAGCGGTGCTTGGGTCTTTCGAGGCACGCGCGTGCCAGCATCTGCTTTATTTGAGAACTTAGAAGATGGAGTAGACATTGCGCAGTTCGTACAGTACTTTCCAGGCGTCACGCTTGAGCAAGTTCAACAAATTCTCAAACATGCTGCACAGAGCACTAGGTTGACAGCATAGGGTGCGTATTCTTTTCGATCAGGGCGTTCCTGTGCCGTTGCGAGCGTATTTACCGACCCACAGCATCGAAACTACATATGAGAAAGGGTGGTCAA
>JBCBKQ010000404.1:0-3885 GCA_038521595.1 Cyanobacteria bacterium J06627_28
ACAGCAACAAAGAAGTATGGATCATCTGTAGAAGAGACTATGTTCAGCTGATATAAAGGAAATGATAGGAGGGTTACAATGGCGGCATTTACGATATGGCAAAACAAGATATCAACCATTCCTTCATATACATCTAGATAAGGTTTCTTTTTAGTCACAAGAGAAGCAGATATTTAGCATCAAATCATCAATAACAAATCATACTAAGACAGAATACTGCTTATCCAATAGAAGCAAACACCACAAGAAAGCAACCCGTATTTGCCAAAAAAGTCAGCGTCGCAGCAATTGCTATGCCCTTAGCAAACTCTGCCTGCTGTCGCCGCTGATAATAAATCAGCAGCGGCAATACATAGCTGAATCGGATAAAACCAACAAAGAAGAAAGGAAGAACCGATGTTGCAATCAAATAGCCAGGATTGTCTAAAGTGGCAAAATGAATAAGCACGAAAAGCACCGTCAGTACAACAACGTGCAACAGCATCACTAAGCCAAATCCTTTTGCAACATCAGAATGCGGACTATAGCTAGACATGAATCGTAGCCTCTTGCATTGCTTCATCCTCCCTATTGGTCACTAGGTGATGGCCTTCGCTACCTTCGCGGTAAAACATGTTGTAAGTGTCGAAAGGAATAATGCGTCCGTCGGGATGAACAATGTGGATGCAGGAGCGTTTCACAGAACGAACGTCGAAATTATATGGATCTAGAAACTGAACGATGGTGATGCGGAAAACGTTTTCGTAGGTGATGCCTGCGGGCGTGGGTAACAGCGGTAAACAGCAGAGTAATTGCTTTAGAGAAGTTGTGGCCGATGCGGGCGAATGCCGGGTCGAAAAGAGATCGAATATCTTTTTCTTTAGGCCTTCGCTTTGTTCGTACAAAATGCTGTTTGGTACGGTGTCTACGTAGGCTTCGGGTGAAATTAGGCTGGTGAGAGGAATGACTTGGCCTTTTACCTTGAGAGCGTAAGCCATAGCAAGGCAGTCTGGATGGCAGGGTACGGGAAGCAGATCTTCCGGTTGGAAGTGGTCGCTTTGCTCAAGGATGGAGCGGCGTACTTCGGTAAGGGTGTAGCGATCGCGCGCCGGATCAAAATCTTCCAATCTCCCGGCGGCCTGAATCGGCTGAAAGGTCACCCCGCGTACACACTTCTGAGCCAAGGCATGATCGAGGATTTTGCCAATTTCACTGTCGTTGAGACCTTTTTTGACGGTGACGACGAGGTTTGTGGATATGTTGAACTCGTTTAGGTGGGCTAGGGCTTGCGATCGCACCTTCCTCAAATCCGCTCCGCGTAATTCCTTTAGCGCTGCCGCCTCAAAGCTATCAAACTGCAAATACACCTCTATACCCGGCATATACTCCGCGAGCCGCGCACAAAACTCACGATCCGTCGCAATTTTGAGCCCATTGGTATTGATCATCAGATGCTGAATGGGCCGCTCTTTGGCCAAATCCAAAATCTCAAAAAACTGCGGATGTACCGTCGGCTCGCCGCCACTAATCTGCACCACCTGCGGCGAGCCCTCATTAGCCACAATCACGTCCATCATCTCAGCAATTTTCTCTAGAGAGCGATGCCTGCGTGGCGCATGACCAGCCTGGTCTGCCGCCCCCGAATCGGCATAGCAAATCGGACAGGATAGATTGCACTGATCCGTCACTTCTATGAGCGTTAGACAGCTGTGCTGTTCATGATCTGGGCAGAGGCCACAGTCGTAAGGACAGCCGTATTTAATCGGCGTATTGAACTTTAGCGGCATATCGGCTGGCTTAATGAAGCCATTGCACTTTTTGTAATACTCCACATCATCTGCAATCAGCACCTCTTCTCGTCCATGGATGAGGCAGTGCTTTACCAAATAGACCTTCTCATCACGAAAAATAATTTTGGCCTCTACTTTGTTTAAGCAGGTAGAGCAAACGCTATTAGTGAGTGCATAAAACAGATAAGGACGAGTCGGCATATTAGCGGCCTGTAAAAAATAAGGAGTCGCAAAGCATTATGAAAGACGGCTCAAAAAGTCTAAAAACCAAAGCGTAAATGCCCAATAGCCCACGGCAGTTAAGCCTGAACTCAAAACCACACCCTTTGCAGCGACAAAACGTCTCCGTCGTCTGAAATACCTATAAAGAGGAATAGCATAGGGCAGCTGCGTCAGGTTTGTAGCCAACCAAATACCCCAGAAAAACTTGTACAGATGGTAAGCCGGTTCATGTAAGTAAGCAGACACTAAAAATATGCAGTAGGCACCCAACAAAAAAGGCAGGCAGGCCAAAAGGTTGCATGTCCAAACCCATGCCATGCCAGTCGCAACTTCACCAATCTTGTTTTGTCGTTGCATATCGTCTATCTGTTGACGTTTTCTATTTATTGACGTTTTTACTGGCCAAAAAAGAACCTACAGTTTTTCCTAGCCGCACGGCATCTATTCGGTAGTATATGAGACCCCCTAGGCAGGCTACTTGAATTGCACTCAATCCGAATACAGGGCGAAATTCAGGCTTAATGAAGTCAATTGCGAAGCGAAAGCCTAAATAAGCAATCATAAAAAGCTTGAACAGATCGCCGCTTTGCTTTGATCTGTGAGCGTATAGCCGAAGTAACAGGATCAAAACGGCCAGAAAACCTATTTCATATAGCTGAGTCGGATGTCGGGCAATGCCATCACCAAAATCGACGCCCCAGGGCAAAGTTGTGGCGATGCCGTAGGTGCGATCGCTCAGCCCCGTCAAAAAGCAGCCCATACGGCCAATCATCATGCCCACCATCACCGAAAACACAAAGCTATCGCCCGTTGATTGAGTAACACCGATTTGCTTTTTGGTCACCTCAACGCCAATCAGGCCGCCGAGCAAAGCGCCCACAATTGTTTTGCCTTGGAGCACGAGCAGAGCAAACTGCCGCCAGTCTTCACCCAGCACATTCATATGCTGAAGCAGCACCAACACCTTTGCCCCTAGCAGTGCACCGACTAAAGCACCCACAGAAATAGAGGTTCGCTGAGAAGGCAAAAGGGTCGGCGCAGCCGTATCTGCAGAAGCCGCCCGTCGCAGCCGACGAAACAGCACAAAATATAGGCCCACAGCATATGCCAGCAGTTCAAAAACGAAGTGCGGATGCAGTTGCAATGGGCCTATCGGTAGATAAACAGGAAATGTCATGGGGCCAGTGTAGAGGACCTACGCAACGACCTATCGCCCCTGAACAGGGAACGCACCAGGGCGAACATCTAGATTTACGGTCTGACCGTTGCGGTTGAGGGTGACTGCGATCGCATCACCCACCGTCGTATTTGCCACAATTTGCTGCACCGCCGTTGCCTCTGTCACCGCCGTCCCGTTCATAGACACCAGCACATCCCCCGAGCGCAAGCCAGACTGTGCCGCCGGTGAATTTCGAGCCACGCTCATAATCAAGACACCTGTGTCGGACTGTACCTGCACCCCAGAATTAGACTGGTTAATCTGCGCTTTGAGTGCGGGCGTCAGCGTTTGCATTTGAATGCCAAGGTAAGCATGTTCTACCCGGCCATTGGCCACCAGCTGACCGGCAATCTGCCGCGCCTGATTGATCGGAATCGCAAAGCCCAAGCCCTGAGCATTACCGATAATGGCGGTATTGACGCCAATCACTTCACCGCGTTCGTTTAGCAATGGGCCACCAGAGTTACCGGGATTGATCGCCGCATCGGTTTGAATGAACTGCACCCGCTTGTCTGGCACTCTAATCTGAGCACTCGTACGCCCGGTCGCACTGATGATCCCAGCAGTTACGGTATTGTCTAGGCCCAGTGGATTTCCAATTGCGATCGCCCATTCCCCAGGTCGCAAAGCATCTGAATTGCCAATCGTCACAATCGGCAAATTACTCGCATCCAC
>JBCBKQ010000405.1:0-3871 GCA_038521595.1 Cyanobacteria bacterium J06627_28
CACCTAAATTTCGTCGTGTTGATATAGCGCATTGAATTTCCTATTTCTCTATTCTGTAACCAAATTCGGAGAGTCTTGTGCGTGATTGACGCCAGCGTTCCTGTACGCGCACAAATATTTCTAGATATACTTGCCCGGCTACGAGCTTTTGCATTTGTTCTCTAGCGGCAGTACTAATCGCTTTCATCATGAGACCGCCTTTGCCGATGAGAATGCCTTTTTGTGATTGGCGTTCGACGTTGACCGTGGCGAGGATGCGGGTAATTTTTTCGTCTTCTTCTACTTTGTCAATTGCGATCGCAACACTATGAGGCACCTCTTCTCTCGTATGTAACAAAATCTGCTCACGAATCAGCTCACCCATGATGAAGCGCTCAGGCTGATCGGTCACCAAATCTGGCGGGTAGTAGTAAGGGCCAGTCTCTAGCTTAGAAACTAACGTATCTTGCAAAGTCTCTTGTCCCTCGCCCGTCAGCGCCGAAAACTTAACGACTGCCCAACCATGCTCTTCAGCAAGCGCCTCGTAGCTGTTCTTAATCTCTGCGGCTTTGCGTCCGCCCTCTGGCAGCTGGTCAATTTTGTTGATACCTAGCACTACCGGACTCTTTGTTTGCGCTACCAAATTTGCAACAAAGTGATCGCCTTTGCCCGCTGGCGAGGTCGCTTCTACCACAAACAACACAACATCAACAGAGTTGATCGCGACCTTGGCATTTTGCACTAGCACTTTGCCTAACTCGTGGTGTGGCTTATGAATGCCGGGTGTATCCACAAAAATGATTTGCGCCTGAGGCGTGGTTAAAATGCCCTGAAGTCGGTTTCTTGTTGTTTGCGCTATGGGAGACGTAATCGCAATCTTTTGCCCAATGAGATAGTTCATTAGGGTAGATTTTCCTACATTTGGCCTGCCGACAATGCTGATAAAGCCCGAACGAAAGTCGGGCGCTGCTGTGGGAATCAGACCACCGCTAATATTGGGTTTGCTTTTGACTGGCACCGTCTCATCGGCTGGATTGCTGAGCGGCGTAATCTCGTAAGGGGTAGAGTCTCTCGCGTCAACAATCTTGCCATCAACCAGCTGATGGTGGCCAGGCTTTTTAGCCGTGTGTTGTCCTTTTGTTTTGGGTTTCTCACCTATGCCCTTTAGGACAGGTTTCTCCACATCTGGAACAATGACATTATTTCTGCCAGGCTGATAAGGTTTCTCAAACTTTTTTCGTTTGCTATGTTTGCCCGAAGGTTTGTAGCTGCCTTTTTTCTTTGCTTGAGACTTGCCTTTATGTTTCGCGTTGCCCGCCTGTGCCCACGGATTGTTTTGCTCACTCATGGTTTATGTTCCTGTGATGTGAACCACGACTTCTCGGGTGTGGCTGCGATCGCGGTGCTCCCAGACATAAATGCCTTGCCAAGTCCCTAATGCCAATCGCCCATTCATAATTGGAATTTGCTCTGAGGTGTGGGTGAGCGCGGTGCGAATGTGCGCGGGCATATCGTCTGGCCCTTCATCGCTATGGCGATAATAGCTACCTTCGGGTACTAGCTTGGATAAAAAGGTTTCCATGTCGAGTAGCACGTCCGGGTCGGCGTTTTCTTGAATAACGAGGCTAGCCGACGTATGACGTAAAAAAATAGAGCACAGGCCTGTCTGAATCCCAGAAGCCGCCACAATCTCTTGAACCTTACGAGTAAATCGCCCCAAAGATTTTCCCTGGGTTCTGATTTGAATAACCTGTTGATAGTGAACTGTACTAGCCGTTGCCACCATAGACCTACGAAACTTTCCCATTAGGACATTTGGTCAGTTTATCGCACTGATTGACTACTGGTCCGTTTGCTCTAAGTTATCCACCCGTGAATTTAAAGACTCGATAGCCTGCAAAAATGCGCGTCTGTCTGCCCGCATTTCTTGAATCAAAATATTAAATCTAGTATCAGACTCAGCGATTGCTGCCGAGTTTCTCTCTATTTTTGCTGAATTTCTCTCTATTTTTGCTGAATTTCTCTCGATTTCTGCTAAGTTCCTCTCCGCAGCCTTAGCATTTTTATTAATCGTCTCCAAGTTTCTCTCCGCAGCCAGGAGAACATTTTCAGACAGTCTGACTAAGTCTCCAATGTTTGCAGTATTGATTTTTTGTTGTGATTCGATGCTATCGAGTCGATCAGTCATTTGGCTTGGCGTTTGTACGGCAATATTTCTTATGATACAGGCGGTTTATCGCTTTACGGTTAGCATTGAAAATGTTTTAGGACAGCTGTACTGATGGTGTGATTTCCTGATTTATCTAACGCTTTAGATTGTCTTGATGGCAACAGCGGCTCTGTAAGAAAAGACCAGTCACCATTAAAGAAATCATCTGCTGCCACAATTCGATGGGGTGCGTAGTTTTGAATGCCATCAAGCAAAATTTGGGCTTCGGCAAAGCCTTCGCGGGTAATAGTGATGACGCCCTTGTCTAGCAGGCAGGCTTCGGCAAAGGTGCTGTAGCCGGGTTTGGAGACAATGCGATCGCATACAATCATCCAATCCACGGGCCGCATGGTGCGATCGCCCACCTCATACAAATTAGGCAAATCCGGCGCATGATGGTCAAACGTCACAAACTGCCAGTCTGGAAACTTAGCCAGCGCCTCGTAGGGGATTTTCGACAGGCCTAAGCCGCCAAAGGTGAGTAAAACAGTACGCTCAGGGGGCACGTCGCTTTTCATGAGCGATCGCAAATATGCCTGCGTATGCGCAGGCGCTCCCCCCGTCAATCCGATATCGGTGACATTCGCAAAGGCCGTCATCGGTGCATGGAAGGGCATCCGAAAGGTTCGCTGCGCATGGGAGCAGCACTCTGCAATCCAGTCTGCAATTTCAATAAAGCCTGGATACTCTGCGCCCCAGTCTCGGTAGATGAAATCCCAGCCAAAATTACCCATCATCCAGCAGGGAACGCCCGCCGCCTTGGCAATCTTGCCCATGAGCGGTGGAATGTCTGCCAGCACCAAATCCACACCTGCTGAACTCATAAACTCAGCTTCTTGTGCGATCAACTCTTCTTGATTCGCAAGTATCTCCTGCATGACTCGTAGCGTCGCAGGCTTATCCATATGCAGGCTATCGCTCTGCAATACGCCTATATCAAAGCGCACTTCTCTATGAATGTAGTCTCCTTTTAAGTAGCTATCGAGTAGCCACTTTGGTGCCGTTGTTGCCATGATTAGCGTCAACGGGATGTCCGCCTCTTGGCAGCGATCGCGAATGTAAGCTGCCACTGATGCCGCCCGCGTCGCATGACCAAAACCATGATTTGTCACTGCAATATAAAGAGTGGGCATAGGCTGTACTAAATTCACCGTATCGGATCAAATCCATATCACCGTATCAAAAAGATTCCCTAATCAAGCCAACCTGTTGATACCAAAAAAGGGCCTGCCAATCATTGGCAAGCCCTTCTCTATCTATTTAGCCATTAGCCTTAACTATCAGCCTTAACCATTAGCCAGACTCAACCAGCTGATACATAGCCAATCAACTCATTACAGCTGAGGTACAAACCGATCTTTCTCAGGAACGGTTGTGTACTCGCCCACGATGCGACGGAACTCGTCACCGTCAATGGACTCTTTTTCAATTAGCAAGTCAACGACACGGTCAATCACGTCGCGGTTTTCGCGAACAATGGTAACGGTGTCTTCGTAGCACTTCTTGACGATTTCACGGACAGCCGCATCAATGCGAGCCGCGATTTCTTCAGAGTACTCAGAGCGTCCACCCCAGCTACCGCCAAGGAATACTTCGCCTTGCTCACTTTCTAGCGCCAGCTGACCCAAGTCTTCGGACATGCCGAACTTAGTAACCATCTGACGAGCCATGCCTGTGACTTGC
>JBCBKQ010000406.1:0-3842 GCA_038521595.1 Cyanobacteria bacterium J06627_28
AAGTAAGCAAAAGCCTGTGTACCTGGTGAATTTACCTCTCTATCCTGGGCGTGTAGAGTTCGACTACTTACCCAAAAACACCCAGGGCTTAGTCTGTCAGCCGCTGGGTGAAAAAGGAGTATTGATTTTGGGGGCCAATGCGCCGCGCAGCTACACGAAGCAGGATGAGGTGTGGATTGCTGGGGTGGCCGATAAGATTGCCGATAGTTTGGCTAGTCAGTTGGCATCAGCTGATATCGCTTGACTGACATCAGCTGATGCGATCGCACTGCCGCTATTCTGCAGGGGCTGGTTCGGGCGCGGGTGTTTCTGGCGCCGCATTTGCAGGCTCCTCGTCCAGTACGCGCACAGCAACTGTCGAGACTCGGAAGTTATATCTTTCTCCATCGATTTCGATGGGGGTCCCAATCTTGACTGGGACGCCTAAAACGGGGCCGTCTGCCGTAATTTGCGCTCTGCCGCCTAGGGTGATGAGCATGTCGGCGGTGTAGCCAAGCTCGGGGCGGGGGTCAGGATAGGACTTGACCGTGCCATCGGGCTGAGGGACAGCGACGCTGCGGGGCAGGGCGAGTACGTTTTTGACACCGATTTTGCCGTAGGGTTGGTTGCGCACAATGATTTTGGTGGAGTCGGTCTCGGCGAGATCGGCCAGAAATTCTTGGGGATTGAGGACGGTTAGGCCTCGTGCGATCACGTCTACTTCTATCTCTTTAGTGTTGGCGCCTACCTGCGCAACGGATCCTCCCGAGCCTGGATAGAAGAAGATACCAAAGACGACCATCAGAATCGCTAGCGCTGCGCCCAAATCTAATATGCTCAGCTTGCCAAAAAGGCGACCCTTCGAATCTAAGACTGCCATTGCTTTATCCTGTTGAGGTTATCCCGGTGAAGTTGTCCTGTTGAGTGTATCCCGTGTCATGCTGCTGCCAACACGAATTTCAAACCACCGTATTTAACCATATTTTTTAGGATTCAATGTTTTCAATTTCCCGTTCGATTGCCCGTTCAATTTCACGACTTGCGATGGACTTTTGGCACATGCTTTCGCGCATTGCTTAGACAGCTAAAAGCATCGACTCACATCGACTACGGCCATCCTGCTATGCAACAAGACCGTTACAATTGATGCCTGCAATTTGCGAAGTGTCACAACTTAAGACGCATGACAAGTCCCAATCGCTAAGGTTTAACTAGGAACAATCAACTAAAACTTGGTGGCGTCTGGTCTTATGTTTAACCTGCTGAATCCTGAGAATAAGTTTTACCGCCGTGTTGCCTATGGCTTTGTCTCACTGGTGATGGTTTTGGGGATTAACGTGGCGATCGCTCAGCCTTCTCAGGCGAGCTGGCTAGATCTCCTCATCAATGGTGTGAGGGTCTATCAGCTCTCCAATATGTCCGATAGTCAGGAAGTGGACTTGGGCGCAGGTATTAACCAGCAGCTGATTGAAAGCGGTCAGATCAAAATTTTTGAAGAGCCTACGCTGAATGCCTACGTAGACGACATTGGTCAGACGCTGGCTGAAGTGAGCGATCGCCCCGATATTCCATACACGTTCCAAATCGTAGAAGACGATGCGGTGAACGCATTTGCCACGATGGGCGGCTATGTGTATGTGACGACTGGCCTAATGGCCGCAGCGGACAACGAAGCTGAGCTAGCGGGTGTGATTGGTCACGAGATTGGCCATATTGCCGGTGAGCATGCCAAGAAACAGATGCGTCAGGCTGCGATTACTCAAGGTATTACCGGCGCGCTAGGGGTGAACCGCGATCGCCTCGTAAATATTGGCACTCAGATCGCACTACAGCTGCCCGCAAGTCGTAGCGATGAGTACGAAGCAGACCGCCATGGTTTCTACAGCATGGGCAGAGCTGGTTACGATCAGACCGGCATGGTCACCTTTATGCAAAAGTTGGTTCGCCAAGGCTCGCCACCGGAATTTTTGAGTACTCATCCCGATGCCAGAAACCGGGTAAATTCCCTGCAGCAGCTAGATAATGCTGATGCGCTGCCAGAGGCTGTGTATGGCACCAGTGAGTCAGAGTACGACATTACGGTCAGCTCTTTGCGATGAGTTTGCCTAGGCTAACTGCGCGCTTCGGTAGGCGGCCATACCGTAGAACATAAGAGCTGGATTGATTTGAACCCTGGAGGCTATCTCTGGGGTTCTTTGCTGTAGAACGCGGTGAATTTGAGGCGCGTCGCCTCCGGTGACAATGACGGCACCGGCTGGAAATTGCTGCCACCAAGCAGTGATGTAGTCTACTAGGGTCGCCGCTAGGCCGTAGAGGAGGCCACTGGCGATCGCATCACTCGTGTGAGTAGCCCATCTGGGCGGCAGTGCCTCCTCCCCGTTCTCGTTGATGGCCCGCACAAACGTACCTAAGGTCGCTGTTTTGTCTGCTAGGGCTTCGCGCTGAAGCCTGAGTCCTGGTAGTATCGCCCCACCATAAAATTTGCCTAGACTGTCCAGTGCTGCCGGCTGCCTCGTCTCTTCTTGGGAGATGCCTGCTGTGAGCGTTAGCGCTGTGCCGCCATCAATCACTAGCGCTGGCCAGCCTACGGTTGTGCCTGCACCCAGCAGGTTAATGGCTCTATCGATGCCAATCGTCTGATAGAGGTGACTGATCGAAATTTGGCTCCGCGATACGCTGTGCGCGTGAGGTGCTGCTGTTTGCCACAGCTTTGTTTGTTTGGAGACGGCAGAAGCTACCCATAATGGCGGGAGCGATCGCGTGTCTGTGGGAAGCACCTGCCTTTGAGTAGTCGATAGCTGAGCGTACCAGCTGGGCAGTTGCTGGGCCCAGGCTCCTGCTCGAAAGCCGTCTGCAGCTAATTGTGTTGCGCTGGGCAGCGCGATGTGGGGCGTATGCCAAGCGCCAATAAACCTTTCCTGATAGAAATAGCCCCAGTGCAAGCGAGTATTGCCAATGACAAGGGCGAGCCAAGCGGGTGCCAAAATGTGAAATACTGCGTAGCAGCTAATTTTTCCTATGATAGTTTTTTACTATCAATAGTAATTGTGAAGTTGATAGTTTAAGAAAGAAATAGCTGTATTTATATGCCGATTTCAAGTCTCTTTTGCTTAATTAAACCCTTAAATGCTCTCAAAAGAATCGATGGGCTATAGAAGAGAATCTATTGAAAGGTACCTTGAACAGACAGACAGCTGTTTGTTCAAATACAACATTTAAAAAAGCAAGAGCCGACCAGAGGTGGTCAGCTCTAAATGGGTTTCCAACTTGAATAAACAGCCGAGAATGTTACCTCCGACCTGAATAACAGCTACAGAAAAGAATGGATATGTTTTTACAGAGGGGTGGACAAGATTCGCACGTTCTCTGCGGATGGTATTCACCTTCGATTTGGCTCAGCCTACAAAAATAAGACGTTTCGCCCAATATTGAGAGATGCGGTGCGAAGTGATGAGTTGTTGTTTGAACGGCGTTGAATTACTTTCTCTAGTGTTAATAAAAGTCTCTATTTCCTTTCGGAAAGACTTTTCCTTAACGACCTTTGAAAGGAATCCGAACGGTGTGATATTTAGTTGTCTTTCATACTTCCTAAATTAGCACAATTGCTGATGATTACTGAGCTTAGATGCTGAAGTTAATAGAGCGCTACAGAAGTTATCATGCGTTGATTAATTGTTGAAAGTACAGTGGAATATTCACTGGTTTCTACCCTTGACTTTCTTCCCTTGGGTTCGTGGGCTTATCTGAATGATGTTGGCATGGGCAGGTTATGCAGCTGGAGGGAGCACGTTCGAAGTAGCGCTATGAATTTTGCTGTTTTTGCAGCTGTTTTAGCGTTTTTGACATTTCTGGCAGGCGTTTGA
>JBCBKQ010000407.1:0-3810 GCA_038521595.1 Cyanobacteria bacterium J06627_28
CAGGTTTTCTCAATAGCATTAGTAAAGTGAAGTCTTGCTAAAAATTTCTTAAGAAATTTTTAGCAAGACTTCACTTTACTAATGCTATTGAGAAAACCTGTACCCCAATAAAGAGTCTAAAAAGCTCTAAAAATGTCCAACGTTTGTCCGTTTCTAAGAATATTTTTGCAAAAAAGGCAAAACAACTCGACCAACAACGAAAAGAGAGAAATTTAACCTTCTGAAAGTACCGTATATCAAGGCTTTTAAAGAAGCGGGTAATGGGATTCGAACCCACGGCATTTTACTTGGGAAGCAAACGCTCTACCACTGAGCTATACCCGCAAGGGTAATGTCAGCTTTACCCAGCTGACATCTCAAGGCTACATTATGCCTACCCGGTTCACGATTTGTCCATAATGAACGCTACAAACCGTTACGTAGGCTAGCGATAAAGCTCTAATCACCCTATTCATCATTATCATTAGGGTTAGGGTCTTCAATGATGAAAGAGCGGGCCATGGTTTCACCATTTTTGCGAACGGCCTGGTCTTTTTCAGGAAACTCGTAGGTGCCGCGTTCGCCATTGTCAATGTGTAACAGCACCCACAGCTTTTCGCCGACAGCCGGGGCTTCCCACAGGTCTACAATGATTTCTTCACTATCGCCTGAATCTACTCGTGCCTCGCCAATACTCTCGGGTAGAACAATTCCCCCATTTTCTTGAGCCTTGTGAATAGAGACCCAGCCATCCCGAGAGGTGGCGACTTCTTTAATAATGATTTGGCCAGCGGTGGTTTGATTTTCAACGACTAACCTGACGTTCTTTTGCTCGATTCCGACGGTCTCGTCTTCGTCCTCTTCTGATGACGATTCACCTTCTTCGGTCTCAGCTCCGTCTTCAGAATCGGCTTCGGTGGTCTCGTCTCCGGCAGCTGCCTCTACCTCGTCCACGGCTTCTGTGGTGGTGATGGGGGACGATGCTGGCGTGGCAACGTCGGTGCTGCTCGACGAGCATCCTACCAGAACAAAAAATAGGACTGATAGGCTAGCAAATAGGTACTTCACAAGCATTGGCTGTTTTTAGATGCTTTTTTCTATGTATGCTATTTTATGTCAATTTCTGCGCTGAAACGAAAGAAACTCGTGACGTTCGGTCTGTATGGCCTTTGAGCGGCGCAGTAGAGGCTGTTGGCTGGGCTAGGTTCGCTTGCTTTCGTGGTGATTTTTGCCGGATTCATGATTCCGATTATGCTGGTTTGTGTAGGGTGTGGGCAGTTTGCTGTGCTCTGTGCCTTGGGAGTATGAGCATTGGGTATGGCGAATGGGCGCGATCGCGCTCCAGTAGGTAAATGTAGACAGGCAAAAGCAGTAGGCAAAAGCAGACAGGCAAAGGCAGATAGGCAAAGGCAGGTTTAAGCAATGCAAAAACGAACCAATAGAGTCTTGGGTAGAGTCTTGGGCTTCGCTATTTTGGCGGCTATTGTCGCTGTCCCTATCATCGTGCTCAATCGGCTGGGCATTGGCAAAGAAGAAATTCAGGCGTTTGTGGAGCAGCTAGGGGTGTGGGCCCCTATCGGACTGTTTGTGCTGCGGTTTACGAGCGTGGTGATTCCAGCGTTGCCGGGAACGGCGTATTCAGTATTGGCGGGTAGCTTATTGGGATTTTGGCCAGGAATGGCTATTGTTTGTCTGTCGGATTTTTGTTCTTGCTCGCTGAGCTTTTGGCTCGCGTCTCGGTTTGGCCGATCTTTTGTGAGTCGGTTGGTGGGTGAGCGCTTTATGGCGAGAGTAGATAGCTTTAGTCAAAAGAACTTGGAGAACAACTTTTTTCTCATGAGCGCTTTTATGATGACGAGCTTCTTTGACTTTGTTGCTTATGGCGTCGGGCTGGCTCAGGCCTCTTGGAAAAAGTTTTTACCGGCGCTGGTGATTAGCATTGCTGTTTCGAACCCGCCTTTTGTTGCGCTGGGGGCGGGGCTACTATCGGGCGGGCGGGCGATGGCGATCATTGCGCTGCTGAGCATTTTTGGGCTAACGCTGATTACTGGCCTCATCAGACGACGAGCGGGTACGGCTAAGACATAACGCTACATTGAAGCGAGAATCTCCTTAACCTTTTGTTAGTCTGGATTTAACGTTTCGACTACAAAAGCTTAATTTAGTCGCATATCGCCTATGGTTCAATCTGTGTCAGATACGGTTGAACACATCGCGGAGCTGCTGTGACTTCTTTAGAGAGTCGTCCTGTTGTAAAAGCTGAGATACCCCCTGCCTCTGCAGTAATCGCAGAAAACATTTCGAAGTCCTTTAAAGGAAATCTGGCAGTTTCGGAGGCCAGCTTTCAGATAAAGGCGGGTGAGATGGTGGCACTGGTTGGTGCTTCTGGCTCTGGAAAGTCAACGCTTTTGAGATGCTTGAATGGATTACATCAGGCGGAGTCAGGAAGGGTTGAGATTTTAGAGGCTACGCTCCAGTCCAACGGCAAGCTGCATTCTAAGGTGCGTCATCTGCGCAGTCAGGTTGGATTTATTTTTCAACAGTTCAATCTGGTTAATCGACTGAGCGTTTTAGAAAATGTGCTGATTGGCAATTTGGCGCGGACGTCTCTTTTTGATTCGGCGCTGAGACTGTTTAGTCGGGCCGACAAGGCGGCAGCGCTGGCGGCGTTGGAGCGTGTTGGCATTTTGGAGCAGGCGTATAAGCGGGCGGCGTTGCTATCGGGTGGTCAGCAGCAGCGGGTGGCGATCGCACGCTGTCTTATACAGGGTGCCAAAATTATCCTCGCCGACGAACCAATTGCCTCGCTTGATCCCGAATCGGCCCACCGGGTGATGAAGCTGCTCACGGAGCTAAACCATGAGCAGGGCATTACGGTCATTACCTCATTGCACCAGGTGCAGATGGTGAGGGCTTATTTTCCGCGTGCGATCGCACTCCAGGCTGGAAAAGTCCGCTTTGACGGTCCCACAAACCATCTGACTGACGACCGGCTCAGCCTAATCTACGGCGCGGCCGCTGAAGAGCTTGTTCGCCGGGGCCACAGCGAGCTGGCCACTAGCTGAGAACTGGTCACTCACTAAGTGTTATTTATGTTGGCGGCGATCAAAGCAAGCGATTTCTCCTTTTCACAGACCCTTATTAACCCCCATGGAAACAGACATGACCCGACTGACTTCTTTTCGTTCTCCTAAAAGACTCACGGCGCTACTCGCAGCGTCTTTATTGAGTGCAGCTACCCTGGTTAGCTGTAGCCAAGAGGCCGACACCACCACAGCCACCAGTGGTGACACCAGCGCTGCAGGCGGCAGCTGCGCCCCCGAAATGGCAACTCTAGAGTTCGGCATTATTTCCACCGAGTCTCAAGATAACCTCAAGCCAAAGTGGGAGCCCTTCCTAAAGGCTATGGAAGAAGGCATTGGCCGCCCTGTTGAGGGTTTCTTTGCTACGGACTATGCAGGCGTTATCGAAGCCATGGGCGCAGGCAAAATTCAGCTGGCTTGGTACGGCGGTAAGTCCTACATCGAAGCGGCTGAACGCTCCGAGGCAGAGGCCTTTGCTCAAACCGTTGCCTCTGACGGCAGCAAGGGCTACTACTCTCACCTGATTACCAACAAAGAGAATCCTATCCTCGCGGATATCGACGTTGACGCGGGCAATGGAGATGAGTACGTCATCGAAAATTCAGACAGCTTGACCTTTGCCTTTAACGATCCCAACTCGACGTCTGGGTTTTTGGTGACTAGCTTCTACGTTTTTGCGTGCAACGGTGTGATTCCTGAGCAGGCGTTTTCTGTGCTGATCTATGCGGGCAGTCACGAAGCAACCGCC
>JBCBKQ010000408.1:0-3731 GCA_038521595.1 Cyanobacteria bacterium J06627_28
ATTAAATCTCGCCTTGAGACTCAAAATTCTCCAGTCAAGTCTCACTAATACCCTATCAAGTCTCATTTCGAGGAAGATGATGTTGCTTGGCCAACCCCCCGAAGTAGGCCCTAAAGTAGCGAAGCTGCGATTTGGGGCCATTTAGTAGCCTTGTACCACTCAGATCGTTAAGAGAGCTCGAATCTCGCAATGAGTCTCACGCCTTCTAAATTACCTGGCCTAGCCTTGGCCTGAATCAGCTTTTGCAAGATCGCTCAACCGTCGAAAACTCATGAGACTCATAGTCCAGCCCTCAATCGGCGTAAATTACCTCTGATGTATGTATACAGGAGCTTTCAGGGCTTTTCTAAGATTTGAGTAGTTGCCTGCCTGGGCAGCTATACACCCCCTTTTTAGGCCGATAGCAACACGCTGCCGACAGGATCTAGATCAATGCGATCACTAAAATCTAACCTGAATACACCGTAAGGTGTGACATGGCTCCATAAGAGCGGTGTCAACGCCCGCAAGTCCTCCGTCTGCATCAGCGCCCACCATTCAGGTTCACTGAGCACACGCTGAATCATCAGTGTGTTGATGTAAACCAGGCTGATTTGCAACAGATGTAACGCCAAAGCGGCTAGCTCTTGATGGTCACGCCGATTGCTGGCAAACTCGCCGCTGCGTCCATAGAAAATAAAGTCATTGGCCCCATTCCAGCGCTCCACCACATTCAAGCCGTCCTGAATTTCCTGTCGTAGCTCAACTGAATGTAGATAACGACAGAGGAAGATCGTTTTGACGGCTCTGCCCAGTTCTGCTAAAGCTTGATAGGTCGGGTGTTGGGTTTCAGTCCGATTGAATCGTCTGAGAATGACCTCGGTTTCAGCTGTCCCCAATCGCAGTGCAGTTGCGTACTTAATCAGCTGGTCATACTGTTGCCGAATCAAGTCCCAGTCAATCGCCCGGCTCAAAACCGGCTGTAAGTTTTCGTACGTTGCTGTAGTGCCTGCCTCTGGGAAGTACAATCGCTGTGCGCCGATCCGCTTCAGCCGGGGCATCAAGTTAAAGCCCAGCAAGTGACAGAAGGCAAAGGCGATCTCGCTTTGACCGTGGGTATCAACATAGTTACGCTCCACCTTCATCTCGGTATTATGGCGCAACAAACCTTCCAACATGGAAGCGACTTCAGAAGAAGAACACGTTTTGAGCTGAGAATAGATGCAGACTGACTTCTTCTCCACATGCCAATAGATCATGACGCCCCGACCTCCATAGCGTTGGTGCCATTCGGTCATCAGATTCTGATCCCATGCACCAAACTTTTTCGAGTCTGAGGCACAAGCGGAAGTCCCCTTACCCCAAACTGGCTCCATGCGTGAGCGCAGCACGGCATTGACGACCTTGGCAATGGCATTGCGCAGGTGTTCTTTGTGGATGTAGTGACGTTTGACGTAGAGCAAATTGTGATAGTTTTCTCCGTCAACGCCAGCACAGACCCGCTTGAGGCCAGTATTGGTACCCAAGCCATAGAGACAGAGCAACAGCCGACGTTGCAAGGTGTTTCGATCTAGGTTCTCACGGGTGGCAGCACTCTCAAATTGCTCGGTGAAGTTGACCCTCAAGTCTGTTTCCTTGAGCATCTCTAGCAGCCCAGTGAGCGGCCAGCGACGAGCAATCTCAGTCTTCAACTTCAGCAGGTTGGGCGGATCTGGCTGCGCCTCTACCGGAGAGACTGAAATCCAGCCATTCTTGCGCGTTTGAATGCGAACCCCTTTATTCTTCGGCATCCCTTGCTCCAACTTGCCCAATTCTATCTGCATGGTCTGCTTAAGCTGTTGGATAAACGCCTCTGCTTCCAGAGGCTGGCTGAGTTCCTGGTAGTAAACATCACGGTGAGCCTCAAAGTCTTGGGGCAGATCTTGCTCTGGATTGCCGTATCGACCGGCTCCTGCGACCCAAACAGCCCGACAGCGCAGCTTCTCTCGTAGTGCTTGCAGCACACAGATTTCGTAATTGACGCGATTGATACGGATCTCCCCGTCACTATCGGTTTCACCGACTAGCTCTGGCCAGTTTGCGGGCAGTACACCCTCAATGACCAGGTCTTCGTCTGAGTCGTAGAAGCGACGGGCGCTGTCCTGATAGCGTTTGAGAATGGATAGTGCTCGGATGACAGGCTGATGTTGTTCGTTATTAGAGTGAAAGCTCAAGGCATCGAGAATTGAGGGCACCATGCGCCGATAGTGGTGTAGGTAGGAAGCCCGGATACGAGTATGAACCTTTTCCTGATAGGTCTCGCCCGCAGTTTGCTCATCGACTAATGCCTGCAATGTCTCTGGGCCAGCCACCGGATACACAACGTCTTTCACTGCCCCATCCGGTTGCTTGAGAGATGCGGTCGCAATCTTCAATAGGAGAGCCTCTTTGCGGTTGACCCGTTTAAAGCTGGCGATCAGCTCGCGCTCGACTCGTCGTTCGGCGCTGATGCTCAGTCGATGAATGATTTGGATTAACAAGGTGACTAAATCATCCATGATTTCCCGTTCTCGCTGCCAGCAGAACGCCGCGACCAGGGTGTAGCGAATCGCAGGCGGATGGCGTCTTAGCTCACGCGGGGGTTCGGTAGAGGCTCGACGGCGATACTGCTGAACCAGCTTGGAGGCGACATGATTGAATAGCGCTGAGGGCAGCTCAAGCTCACGGATGTGTTGTAGCTTCTCAATTTCCTTCAACAGACTTTTGAGGCCCAGACGACCCGGATCTGTTTTGAGATAGCTCAACTGCGATTGCCTGAACTGGCTATTTTCATCCTCCAGAGGGCTTTCAGTATTCAGCAGGGCATTGATGCGAGTGCGAGTCTTCGCCGATAGCTGCGCCGCGATTTGTTTACAAAAGCTGCGCTCATGGAGACGGGCCGCAGAGCGTATCAGACGTTCTAGCTCTTTGGCAGCGGGCGGTTCAATCTTCAATTTCCGCAGCTGTCCGGAAGCTTGCGCTTTGAGCGCTTCAAAGGAAAGGCCCAACGGCAAGATCTCATCTATCAGCCAGCGCTTCAGCTGTTGCTGATCGCTCTGGGTCATCGGCACAAAGCCAAGGAAGGCTCGGATTTGACTGCGATGCCTTTTAATCGTTCGACCTGACCATTGGTATTGACGGTAGTCCTCTTCAGATAGGTTCAACTGCTGAGTGATAAAAGCGGCGACCGCTTTTGGCACCTCACCAACGTGCTGAGGAAACCGCCCCTCCACTTGGAAGAATTTGAGCAGGACGGCGAAGCCCAGTCGATTGTGAGCCGTGGCGTTGGTGATCTCATCGGGTAGTAGCGCTAGCTCTGAGGGCATCAGCGTGAATTGCTCAATTAGCTCCTCTGTCTCCCACTGTCGCTTCATTTCAGGGTCCTCTATGCTTAACTGTCGCTAAACATATCAGGGCCGAAGTATTGCGCTAAAAAGGTACAAACGAACTAAATGGCCCCATTTCGCAGCTTCGCTACTTTAGGGCCTACAAGGCCACTGCCAGCCTATTTTCGACCGCTGAACGGCTCTATCGCACCCTGAATGACCACACGTCAGAGCGGCTATCTCAGTTTGTGGAGAGCAGTACCTATCTCACTCAGCGCCAGGAGCATGACCTGGCGGCACTGACGGCCCGATACGTGAGTCAAATCGACACATCACTGGCCTATGGCATCGTGAAGGAGGACTTGACCATCTCCGATACGGAGCGGGATGTGCTGCTAGCAGCTATTG
>JBCBKQ010000409.1:0-3727 GCA_038521595.1 Cyanobacteria bacterium J06627_28
AAAAATTAAGAAGAGCCTGACTTCGGCAATAGTGATGTCTGCTTCGGCACCCCTTTAGAAATGAAGCGATAAGGCTACCGAGACAGGCAATAAAAACATCATGACATGGCTTTCCTCAAAAGGGTCAAAAAGAAGTATCAAATCATCTGATCATTCGGATGATTTTGAATGAGAAAGCTGATCGTTTTTCTCAACTGGTAGATGAATTTTGCTGGTGAGCTTCCGCATGGATTCACCTTTGAGCACGAGTCTCAATGAGTCGTGAACAATGCGGTCGAGGATAGCGTCAGCTAAGGTCGGTTCTTGAATCTGCTGATGCCACTGATTGACGGGAAATTGAGTGGCAAACAGACAGGAACTGCGCCGATAACGGTCATCGAGAAAGTCCAGCAGTTCCCTGGCATCAGGTTTGGGCAAGGGATCTCTGAGCCATTCATCAAGAATAATCAGGTCGAAGCCAGCTAATCGCTTACGCAGTCTAGGGAAAGAGCCATCTGCCTTAGCCAGCTTCAGTTCAGAGATCAACTCAGCCGTCTTCAAATAGCGGACGCTATAGCCCTGTTTACACAAGTGGTCAGCGAGGACACAGCTGAGAAAGGTCTTTCCTGTGCCTGTCGGACCGACCAGAATCAGATTGAGGTGCTGCATCAACCACTGTCCTTGTGCCCATTTGAGAAACTGAGCTTTCTTCAAACCCCGAGGCACCTCAAAGTCAACGTCAGCAATGGCTGCGCCGATGAAGAGCTTCGCCTGTTTGAGCCGTCGTGCAAGCCGCTGTTGTTGTCTGCGACAATATTCTTTGTCTACTAGCAGGGCAAAGCGTTCATCAAAGGAAAGATTGTGAAACGTGGGCTGAGCCTGTTGCTCTTGCCAAGCCTCAATGAAGCCAGAGAGTTTCAGGTTTTTGAGTTGTTCGAGCGTTTGTTGCATGAGAATGTCCAAGATACAAGAGATGAAAGATGAAAAGATTAGCTGTAATATTGCTGACCGCGTAGATTGTCGTGATTGAGCACAGTAACCTCTGAAGCGTCAGGTACAATCGGCACCTCATCCAGATGAGATTTGAGGATGGCTTTGAGTCGCCGTAGCCCGGTCATGCCAAAGGTGTTAGCTCGATGGCAAGCCAGTTCTAGTCGCTTGGGGCCGTAGGTGGTGGCTAGGCGCTGCACCCCCTTAATAGAGCGGAATGCCTGCTCTTCATGGACTCTTTTGTTAAAGATGGCACTGACCTGTTTTTTGGTCGCAGGACCGATCTGTTCGGCCCAAGCGAGAAAGCGTTCCTTGGATTGACGCTTGTAGGCCCAGTGTTCCGGCGGCATATGGTCTGGTAAGGTGCTGTGCCGATAGCCAGCGCTGGAGCGAGGGTGGGCCGCGATGCGACGATGGTCAAAGAAAACTTCAACAAACTGTTCGCTGACTTTGACCTCAACAGCCCGACCAACGAACCAGTAGGGCACTGAGTAGTAGTGCTTGGCCACCTCAATGTGATAGTCCAGATTGACCTTGGCTGTTTTCCAGGTTGCCAGAATGAATGGATAGGTGGGTAAGGGCCTAAGGGCAGGCTGGTCGGTGCGCTCGAACAAGGCGCGTCGTGACAGGCCATAGCCTTTCATGATGCGGTCGTTGAGCTGTTCTAGACGCTCGCTAATAGCTTCATTTAAGTCGGTGAAGTTGGTGAATTGATGATGCCTCAGCGGGGCTAGGATTTGACGCTCAACCGTCTGCACTGCTTTCTCGACTTTGGATTTGTCCTTGGGCTTCCTCACTCGTGCGGGAATAATCGCTACGCCATAATGTTCAGCAAAGTCCTGATAGCTGCGAGTGATGCCCGGTTCATACCGGCAAGGCTCGGTGACGCCTGACTTTAGATTGTCTGGAACGATGGCGGCAGGGACGCCACCAAAAAAAGCGATCGCGCGTTGGTGAGAGCCAATCCAATGAGAGATGGCCTGACTTTCTGTTGCTTCGGCGTAGGTGTAGTTGCTTGCACCCAAGCAAGCCACGAAGATTTGAGCGTCAAGGCAAGGCTACAGTCCACCGAGATAGCGGAAGTCTTTTCTGTCGGTCGCTAGCCACTCTACCGCACCTGTTTGACTCAGGTAATCAAACAGCTCGGCCAGGTCTGACTGCCTCACGCCCTGCTCACGCAGCAGACGGCTATTCTCTCGAATGCGTTTGACGGAGGAAATTGCGCCAAGTGATAGACTAGCCAGTCGCTTCTGCACTTCGCTAATTTGTTCAGCGCTTAAACCAAATCGGGTTACTTCTCTGGTGGGTTCAGGCGCTTCAACAGATAGCAAACGCTCTAGGTCGGCTCTCACATCTGGTGCTTTTGGCTCTGGTTCTTTCGGCGCTTGGAGTGGCTCCTGAGAGAATGCGCGGGTGTCTCTGTCAAAGCCTGATAGGTTGGGCAGCTGCGGCATTGGTTGCCAGCAGTCGGTTACGTAGTCGTAGACAGCGCGGCCACACTCGGAGAGATCGCACATCTGCATCACGGCTTTCTTGCCGTCCTCTGGCAGTGGCACGAACTTGGTACCCAATAGCGCATTAGCAGCTCGTCGGTCGTGGTTGCTGACGATGGCGATGGGTTTAAACAGTGAGCGAATGCCAGCTGTTACACCCAGGTCTTTAGCGTTACTCACTTGCCCAATTTCCCAGATGTAGTTCTGCAAGCTATCGCCCATCGAGGACAGGCCAATCTTGTACTGGATATAGTCTTCAAAACTTTCTTTCTCAGTCGTTTGCCACACTTTGTAGAGGTAGGTGACTTCATCGAATATCATCAGCTTCGGGCCTTCTATCGCTTTGAATTCTTCTAAGCAACCATTGATCCAGGCCACGATATTGACGGGGCTTTCATCCAGGCCCTGTATAGAGCGAATATCATCGGCCACACCCTGCCAGTAGCCTGCCTCTTTCTCGTCGCCTTTACCTTCCATCACAAAGATGTGCAGCTGCGGGTGGTATTGACGCACGAGGCGCAGCAGATTTGAGACGAACATGCCTTTGCCAGCGCCAGGAACACCCACCACGGTCATGCTCACCAGACGCTGAGCAATGTGCTCCATCGTATCGGTGAAGTTGGTTTTGGGATGGGCAGCTGCGACGGTTATTGTTTTAGAGATCGTGTGATGGTCATGCCCCTTCGAGGAAGGAGCGCTCGGCTGTTGTCGCTCAGCTACTGGGGGATCTTGTTTGGCTTGCGCTGCGGAGACGGCAGCATCGAAGGCAGCGCGGTCAGCTGCTTGGGACGGTGCTGATTCTGAAGTAGCTGGGGCAAGCACCTGCTGAAGTTCAGGCGGCAGGGATTTATCTAGTTCGTAGCCGTGGCGCAGCAGGTTCGTTTCTGCAACTTTGTTTTTGGCCTCAGTATCGGCGTACAGACGCAGCTGCCGGTCACGTTCTTTCTGCTGCTTGGCCTCGTTGATATCGTCCTGCAACTCGTCCAGCTCGTGGGCGGAGACGGCGACCAAGCCCGCACCGGCAAGGGTCAGCATGAGCGTGAGGCGAGTGGGGACGTTCTTGGCAATCGGAATGAAGGTCAGGGCAAAGCCAATGACCATAGCGCCATAGCAGGCGGTGGCCCTGGCCGGGAAGACGTAGCGGAACGCGGTGGCGACTCTGCCCAGTAGAAAGCGGAAGATAGCTCGGTTGCGATCACTGTTCAGGTCTGCATCGAGCAGCTGTATCAGCGGATTGCCTACAGAATTTCCAGACACGTCCACAG
>JBCBKQ010000410.1:0-3705 GCA_038521595.1 Cyanobacteria bacterium J06627_28
AATCTCTACGAGAGTATGAGCAGGCTCAATCGCACTATCAAAAAGCTCTTGAAATTCAAAATGAATTGGGCATTCGCTACGAGAAAGCAGTTACTTACCATCAATTGGGTATGGTGTCTGTTGCTCTACGAAAGTACGAGCAGGCTCAAAAATACTATCAGCAAGCACTTAAGATTAAAATTGAATATAAGGATCAACATGGTCAAGCAAGCACATATCATCAGTTGGGAATTCTATCAGAGAAGCGGAAAGAATATGAGCAGTCTTGGAAGTTCTATCGGCATGCCATTCATATATGGGACATGTGTCACGATAGCCACGGCAAAGCTCTCACCTATCATCAGCTAGGAATTTTGGATGAAAGATTGAGAAAGTATGGTCAGGCAAGAGTATATTATCAGCGTGCTCTCAAGACATTTGTCAAATGCAACGACAATTATAATGCTGAAATCGTCATAAGAAGCTTTAACAGATTGTACAAGTCTACTCAGGACAATGACATCTTGACAGAGGTTGCAGAGTACTTAGACTCAACTGTTGAAGAAGTCACTCAACTCTTCGACCAGTTCAACACCAAAGAATCCGAATGAGGAATCCACTATCTTTCCTTCATCCATCAACGGGATTTTATCAGTCACAGCCGGGAATCGGCCCGCATTGCCCGGAAAAGGCTGAGCCATCAACGGGACTTTATCAGTGACAGACAGGGACACTCAGTCACCAACTGCACTTTATCAGTCACACACGGGAGACATAGAGTCATCGACGGGACTTTATCAGTCGCACCCAGGAAAGGCTGAGTCACCAACTGCACTTTATCAGTCGCACCCGGCAACAATTCCGCTTCATATTATCCGCGCTGTCGAGCAGGCGAGGGGCCATGACATATCAGGTATACTTGTCTCATGAGGGTAAGGATATGGCAGACAAGCAAATTTACTGGATGGGCTCTGCCAAAGACAATTTATCCAGCTTTCCGCAGGAAGCAAAGCGAAAAGCCGGTTTTCAGCTTAGAGCTGTTCAAAGAGGGCAAAAGCCAACTGACTTCAAACCGATGCCAACAATTGGTCAAGGAGCTGAAGAAATTCGCATTTGGACAGGCGACGCCTATCGAGTATTTTACGTTGCTAGATTTGAGGAAGCCGTTTATGTGCTTCATGCCTTTCAGAAGAAAACACAAAAGACCGCGAAAAAAGATATCGAGATAGGGCAGAGACGCTACCGTGAGATGTTGCAATTTAGACAGAACAAAGAGGATAAATAGAAATGACTGATGGAAATTCTTCGATGGCTGTGTTGGGCGCTAAAAATGTGTTTGAAGATTTAGGATTTGAGGCTGAGGAAGCATTGAATCTAAAAATTCGTGCTGACCTGATGCTGGATTTGCAAGCCTGTATTCAGAGGTCTAGATGGTCTCACCAAGAGACGGCAACGCTATTAGGTGAGACGCAACCTACGATCAACAATCTGATGAATGGTGAAATTAGTCAATTTAGTATAGATAAGCTCATCGAGTTTTTAGGAAAAGTTGGCATGAAGGTCAATATAGAAGTGGTTTCCGATGCTGCTTAGGCAAGTAACAGAACAGTTAGGGACTGTTTTGCTGCTGCGAGACTACGCTGAGCTTTTTCCAGTAAAAACTGCTGTTCAGGCGTCATATGCTGATGCCTTCTTTACGAATGTTGCGCAACAAAGGTGAGTTTTCCGCTTGGTAGCGAGATTTCGGCAAAAAGAAGCGGGAAATGACTAGATCGTGTTCAAGGCAGAGCTGAGCGACAAATTCGCTTGTACGCTCAATTTCTGTGCTGCTGTGTACTGCGCCTTCTAAAACAACCAGAACATCCACATCTGAGTTACGTGTTGCCTGCTGCCGAGCATAAGAGCCAAACAGCACCACCTCACTCAATCGTTTCTCATACTGCACTTGCAAGTATTTCTTCAGTGCCTCAAGCACAGGCTGCAAATCGTTGATTGACAAAAGTTGCTTCACTTTTTCATCATCAGAGTTATTAACCAAAACCGCCGCCTCGTTTTTCCTTCACTCCACTGACAGCTTATCCAAAAAGGAAATCGGCTGACTCATATTTTCGGCAAAGCCGAGGATATTGCGATCGCGCCACTCATAAACCAGCTCACCTTCTCCATCGAACAAAAACGTCCCACCCCGCTGCGTCAAATACGCCGCATCTGGCACGTAGGTCTTCCAATTGCTCAGCACTTCGCCCATATTCCGCAGCCTGAGCGTCGCTAATTCAAAGGGTCTCTGAAAACCTTTGCCACCAGCTGCTTTAAAGACTTCCCCCTTCAGGGTTGGTAGCGGTGCGGCTTTAACTTCTTCCTTGTCTGCAATTAGCTGAGGTGCAGATTTGTCGCCTGTATACCCGCGAAAGACTTCTCTTAGGGTGCCGGGACTCCCGATACCTGCGCACATTAGCAGAAGGTTGAGATATCCCGTCTGCTGTGGGCTCAATCCAGGAAGGCTGGCGGAAAGGCCCTGGTAAAGGTTCAGTGCCTTGTGAAGTTCGGCTTTAGGGTCTACATATAAATGCTCTGGCGGAAAGCTGGTGAACTCGCAGAACTTTTTGCCAGCAGTGCGATCGCCTATGGCCACAGCGCGGACCTGAATATTCGCCGCCTCTAGCTTGTCGCGATCGCGCTCAATCCACCAGGCATATTCCAACGTGTCAAAGTCACCCAGCTGCGGCCAGATCAAAAAGAGCGATCGCCGCTCAGCCTCCAAAGAAGCCCCCACAGCACTCACCCGCCCATCGCTCACGCGACACCGCTCCGCCCGGCTCAAAACCGAAAAGAGAGTCTTCTCATCAGAAACCGCAACCTCAGAAGTCATCAGCCCAGTCCCACCCAACTACTGCCCTACCAAGGACCATTCTACGATGGTCACCTTACTTTCTGCGTCTACGCCTGCGTTTTCTGCGGCACCCACACAGAAACAGAGCCCGCCTCACAGCGAAATTCACCACAGCCGTCTTCATCTACCACCACAGCATCTGGTACCTGCCCAGTCGCATCTACATATATGGCATCGGGCTCACCGACCGCCATCCGCTTGCTCCCAGCATCTCCATTGCTAAGCACCACAGCCAGACCGCCCGGATGGCGGTCATCGCCCGAGCGGGTCCAACCCACCACAGTGTGATGGTCAAAATAATCCCGCTGCTCACCATAGGCGTAGTCATGTCGGGCTCGCAGCAGCGTATCGATTATCGGCCTGTGGCTCTCCATAACGATATGGTGCGGCTCGCCATCACTTCCTACATCGGTATAGTCTGCACCGTAATAATCAGCATAAAAAACACAGGGATATCCCTGCCTTCTCAGCAAAATCAAAGCATAGGCCAAAGGCTTAAACCACGATTCAACAAACGACTCCAGCGACTGCAACGGCTGAGAATCGTGATTATCGACCAGGGTCACCGCCAGCCCCGGATGAGTGTCCACCAGCGTATCTTTAAAGATGCGGCGCATATCGTAGTGGCTACCCTGCAAGCTCGCATGGTGAAAATTGTAATGGAGCGGCGCATCAAACAGCGGCACCATGCCATCAGTTAGGTCAATAAATCGATGCAGCGACTCAATCTTACCGGACCAATACTCTCCCACCGAAAACAGCGTGCGACCGCTGTAGCGCTGCATGTGCTTTAGCCACTGCGGAAAAAAGCCCGCTCGCACATGCTTCACCGCATC
>JBCBKQ010000411.1:0-3698 GCA_038521595.1 Cyanobacteria bacterium J06627_28
AACAGCCAGGATTAGCTGTTTTCCATGTAAGAGCGTCTTAAACAGCTCTAATTCTGGCTGTTTCTTGTCTGCATTAGCCACAAAGAACAAAATGAACATCAACTTAACGCTTCATGTCTATTGAAGTTAGCCGTTTATGAACCAGACTCTGTGGCGCATAATACATCGCCGCTAAAAGACTATCGAAATGCCACAAGTCCGACGTTAAGCAGGTAATCACGTGACCGCACACATCGTTCAGCCACGACACAGCCTTCAGCACGCTAAATTGAAACACATTATGATTATTGCAGAGCAGCCAGAATTGGCAGAATCTCTGCAAATCGACTTTAATGCTGAAGGCTATCAGTCCAGCGTCATCAACGATGGGCTGAGGGGGTTACTCACTGTTCAACGAGTAGAGACTGACCTATTGATCATTGGTTGGCAGCCGCCTAACCTTTCAGGATTAGAAATCTGCACACGGCTGCGGTCAGGCTGCTGGAATGGGCCAATTATTTTGTTGACGCCAGGCGACAGCGCAGAAAACCGTATCGCAGGGCTCGAAGCAGGAGCCAATGACTGCATTTCGCTACCTTTTGTTAAGCGAGAGCTTTTGGCAAGGGTACAATCTAGCCTGAGACGCCGTGAGCCTTTGGCAGCAAAAACTGCAATACTGCGATGCGCCGATTTGCAGCTCAACCCAAAGACTCGAGAAGTTTGCCGTAGCGGTAAGTTCATTCGCCTGACTGCCAAAGAGTTTGACCTACTAGAATACTTGATGAGTCATTATTTTCAGGTGCTTACTCGCTCACAAATTTTAGAGAATGTGTGGGGATACGACTACATTGGCAGCTCTAACATTATCGAGGTTTATATTCGTTACCTACGGCGAAAACTAGAGACAAAAAACGACAAGCGTCTCATTCACACTGTCCGTAGTGTGGGATACATTCTACGAGACGATCTATAAACGAGTTTCTTCAAAGTTTTCTCTCATAGAGAAACCTGCTATCCAAAGATTGCTTTTTCTTGAGATAGCAGGCAAGTCAGTCTATTCAATTTAATAGAGCGAATTAGTTGAGCAGACCTATTCGAGCAGAGCTATTTGGTCTGGTTGTCCAAATGCTCTAGGCGAGTCTCTTGAATGTCCTCAACACTCTTGCTCTGGCTGTCTAAATGATCTAGACGGCGCTGATGGACATTTTTGCCACCTGCGACTTCTTTCAACTCGTCTTCAGAAAGCTGTGTCTCTGGAGCATCGGGCTTCTTGTTTTGTTCTGACATTTTAATCACCTTAGAGTAAAAATATTAGCTCAGCAGTTGTCTCTGCGAAGCGCAAGGGCAAACCTGTAAAAGGCTTGTATAAAGAATCAAAAGACCCGGGGCCTCGATCTGTTCAAACAATAGAAAAGACTAGTTAATCCTACTCTTTCCAACAAAGCCCATTATCTCCTGACCTCTATACCGACCATAGTAAAGAGTTCAAAAATAGAATTATGAGAAGCACATTAACGCTCTATTAGAACAAACAAAAGCCTGAAAAAGATGGTTTCATAACGTTACATGTGGCTGTCTTACATTAGTTGCACGCTATGCTCTATAACAGGCAGATTATGCTAGAGGAGTTTTAGACAAAGGAGTTTTAGATAAAGAAGTTTTAGAGTTTGTCATTGCTTTTGTCAGAGATCATGGCTAGAAAGAGTGACGACTCATTTCATTACTAGTGGCTGATGAAATCATCAAAGAAGATAAACAATGTCAGATATTTTGCTGCAAGTGCTTAACAACGAAGACATCGATTGGATGGTGACAACTGGGGTCCGTCGTCAGCTACAGCCCGAAGAGGTTCTCCTATTGCCCGAGCAAGTCTTAGCAGAGCTATACCTTGTGCTCGAAGGGCAGCTAGCCATGAGCGCACCCTGCAGCCAGGATGAATTTGCACAGGTGACGAGAGGAGATTTGTTGGGCGGCGGCTGGCTATTTGACGCGCTGCCAGCGAGCGTCACCACTGCGAAAGAGCCCTCTACAGTCTTAGCCATTCCAAAAGCTCAACTCAGCCAAAAGCTGGCAAATGAGGTGGGGTTTGCCAGCCGTTTTTATCGTGCGATCGCACTCATCATGTCCGAGCGTATCCGCCATCAGTTTGAATCAGTCACTGACGACACAGCGCTTTTACGCTATCAGTCTGGTCAAATGGTGAAAGAAGCCGTCTTTGTCTTTGGTGAACTTCACGACAGCGACATTGACTGGATGATGACGACCGGAAAAGTGGACAGTATTGCCGCAGATAAAGTCGTCCTTAATATGGGCCGCCCAGTCGATGCGCTCTACACCGTATTAGATGGTCAACTAGCCATCGCCACCACAAACACCCCATACGATCCCTTTTCTGGCTGTTCCAAAAGACTAGAACAACAGGCTAAAAACTTTACGCCGCTCGCATTTATTTCAAGAGGCGGCTTACCCGGAATTATCTCTTTCTTAGATTTCAAACCGCTCCCCGTTAGAATTCACGCCACTAAAGACAGTCGGATGCTGACCATTCCTCGTCGAGAGGTTGTCATTAAACTGCAAGAAGATCTTAGCTTTGCGGCTAGATTCTACAAGGTAATTGCCACACAAACTGCGCAATTATTGGCCTCTGTAACCGCAACAGAATGTAAAAACGCAAAAAGTGACGCGGGCATGGCAATGGAGGAGGAACTTAATATGGAAGCGCTACAGCGTGCCTCTGAGGGTGGCCAAAAGTTTGACTGGATGTTGAAACGCTTGAGAGTGGAGGCCTAGTCGCCCAGATTCAACAGTCAAGATCGAACAGCTAAAACTCAACAGTCAAGACCCAATAGCCAAGATCCAACAGCAACAAAGAAGAAGACAGATGGACAAAAACAGTCTCTTTCGAAAAGAAGCGCTAGAGCGCCTTTCTTCACCAGAGCAGCTAGACCAGCTGATGAGAATTGTCACGCCCCGTAGCTGGCTACCGCTGGCGGCCCTCGGTGCACTCATTGCTGGCGGGCTAGTCTGGAGCATCGTCGGACGCATTCCTGTTACCACCACAGGCCGTGGCGCCCTCGTTTATGCCGATGCCCCCAACAATCCTCTACTGTCTAATTCATTAGATGCTCCGCCCAAGCGGCTAGTAGGCGTTGCCTATTTCAGCGCTGGAGAAATTGCTCAGATTCAGCCAGGGATGGAGGTACTACTCATTCCAGATGTAGAAGGCGCACAGGTCGCAGGTGGACTCATGGCAGAAGTGCAGTCTGTCTCGGAGCCGTCAATCACCACAATAGAATCGGCAAGGGAAAACAGACTAGAGCAAACCTATGTAGAAGTGGTCACCATTCCGGCGCAGGACGAAAACGGAGACTTTCACTGGTCTACTGGCACGAGTGATATGGCACCCATTGCTGGTATGCCTGCGATCGCACGCGTCACATTAAAAGAACGCGCCCCCATTGCCTTTGTCTTTCCATTTCTTGAATAGTGCTGCTAAGGGCATTAAATCGCAAGCACTAGAACGCTAAAACTAGAACGCTAAAACTAGAACGCTAAACACAAGAAAGCAAAGAAAGGAGCAACGTGGCCAAAATTAATACACCCACCGTTTTACAAATGGAAGCCGTTGAGTGTGGTGCGGCTGCACTCAGCATGATTTTGGGCTACTACGGTCGCTACGTTCCCCTCGCGGAGCTGAGGCAGGGATGCGGCGTTTCAAG
>JBCBKQ010000412.1:0-3663 GCA_038521595.1 Cyanobacteria bacterium J06627_28
TCTGAGTGGCTTTCAGCTGACTCCAAAAAGGTTCTGTCTCAAGCTGGCTCAACAAGGAATCGTCTGTAGAAACAATCATCAGGCTATTGGGATCGGCCTCTATTACTTTTTCGGCAGATAGTGTGATGTAACCAGCGATAGGACTGTTGCCCTGCCAGTCTGCGGCTAGGTTTTGAATGTTCATTTGCGCCAAAAAATCGCCTGCCCAGCTGTTGGCATTAGGTGCTAAAAGCGGTTGCCGACTGACTAATACCAGTGCTGATATGGGCTGTTCAGGCGCGTTTGCCAGACAGTTATTGTAACGAGCCAGCAGTGATTCAGGGTCAGCGCTCATTTGCTGAGCGAGTGTCGTCGTAAACGCATATAGACTCTCCCAGCTGTTAACCTCTGCTGCCAGTACCGGAATGTTTAGCTCGTTTAGCTTTTGCAACGTTTTGTCTTGCATGCCCTTTGAGCCAATCACAAGATCTGGCTCTAGAGAGATAATTTTCTCCAAATCAGGCTCTGTGCGTCCTGCGCTAACCACTGTTTTCTGCGCAAAGCGATCTTCCTGCTCTAGTAAGGAGCTTCCAGGAATACCGACTAGTTTGTTGTTATCAAGCTGGCTAACGAGATCAGCACTCAAAGAAGTTAGCGTAACGATACGCTGAATAGAGTCAGCGGCATTCGTTTCGCTTGAAATATCTGTCGCTGTATCTGTTGCTGGTTGGGGAGTACTGGTTGTGGCTCTGCACGCGACAACCAGCAGAGAAGAACTACCCAAGAGCAGGCCAGAGAGTGCGACAAGCAACCATCTGTGACCAATATGAGATGTTCTAAAAAATTTGCGAGGCATTGTCATGGTAGTTTCCTACTTACAGATTATTGAGACGGATTATTGAGCTTGAGAGAATGACTTGATTGGCTGGCGGCTGACAGCGGGCATATTTGCGGTCCAACCGGGGTGGGTAAAATAGCTGCCTCGATTTCAAAAACTGCTTTTAATACCTCAGGTGTTAAGACAGTTTTGACCTCACCCACGGTCCACAGCTGTCCAGTTCGCATAAACGCTAGCCGATCGCTATATCGTGCGGCTAAATTGATGTCGTGCAGGACGGTGATGACTGCAAGTGACTGCTGCTGGTTCAACCGCTTGAGTAAATCTAACAGCTGTAGCTGGTAATGAATATCTAAGAAGGTTGTTGGCTCATCTAGTAGCAGTACCTGCGGGTCTTGAGCTAACGCTAGGGCGAGAAAGGCTCTTTGCCGTTCACCACCAGAGAGACTCGCGATTGGGCGATCGCGGTAGTGAGTCAGTTCACTCCAGCTGAGTGCCTGTTCAATGTGTTGGCGGCTTTGCTCGTCTAGCTCCCATTGCCACCAAGATTGATAAGGCGATCGCCCCAAACTGACCAGCTGATACACCGTCAACCCCGTTGGCAGAACCTGCTGCTGAGGCAAAATAGCCAACTGCTGAGCCACCTCAGTAGGGGTATGCCGATGAATGTCTTTCCCACTTAATAAAACAACTCCAGCTTGCGCAGGCAAAATTCGACTGAGCAGCCGCAGCAGGGTTGATTTTCCAGATCCGTTAGCGCCGACTATACTTAGCCACTCACCGCCAGCTAAGCTCAAATTGACTGCTTCGATGATGCGTTTGTCTTCGTATCCACCAGAGAGCTGCTGTGCCTCTAAGACAGGGCCGCGTTGAAAAGTCTGAGAGGAATTATCTAGAGACTCCATTATTGAGGTCATCTGTCACAGGCCTCCTGCTAGCGATCGGCGACGGTAGAGCAGCCAAAGAAAAACGGGTGCGCCCATCATCGCCGTTACGATACCCACAGGGAGTTCTGTCGGGCCTAGTCGAGAAAGCAAATCTGCCGTTGACAGCACCAGTGCGCCGCCGAAGGCAGAAAAAGGTAACACCAGCCGATAATCTGTGCCCACTAATCGCCGCACGCCATGAGGTACGATCAAGCCCACAAATCCTACCAATCCAGCAATACTGACTGCGCCTGCTGTGAGCAGCGTCGCGACGGCACCAATGAGACAGCGCGATCGCACTAGTGACGTGCCTAACCCCACCGCCAAATCGTCTCCCAAACTCAGCACATTGAGTGGCCTAGCCAATAAGCATCCCAGCAATAGCGCCAACCCAATGCTGGGTCCAACCACCGAAATCTCCTGCCAGCTACGACCGTTTAAGCTGCCGATTAGCCAGTTTAAGGCTGCTTGAAGCTGACCTTCTGGCGATATCAACAGCAGCATAGACTGTATCGCCCCAAATAAGCTGCTGATAGCCACGCCACCCAAAATCAAACGCTCTACCGAAATTCCCGTGCCCGTTCTTGCCAACACAAAAACCAACAGAATCGTAAATACACCGCCCAGCCACGCGCCTAGCGGTAGCCAAATTTGCCAAACGCCTAGACCTAAAATGACGACAGCGGCTAGCCCCGACCCAGCTGAAATGCCTAACAAAAAAGGGCTGGCCAACCCATTGCGCAACATTCCCTGCAATAGTGCGCCAGATAGCCCCAGTGCTGAGCCCACGACCATTGCCGCAATCACCCTTGGCAATCGCAAATCCCACACAATCACCTGGTAGCGCGGATCGCCCTGTCTTAGCAAAGCCTGTACAAAGGCGTGTCCGCTCAGATGTACGGAGCCTAATGAAAGTGACAGCCCAAAAATAAGTCCCAGTGATAGAAGGAGCCCTGCGCCTACTAGCAAAGGAGAAACAATACTTTTTCGTACAGCCAGCCCAGATTTCAATTAGCTCAATCTCTTCCTAATAGCTACTCGAAGCTTAGCGTAAATACAAAAGACGATTCAAGTGTCACGACTCAAATCGTCTCGTATTGCCAGCTGCCATCGGCAGAGAGGGTCAAAAGCTGCTGGTGGAATTGTTTGAGTGAATGGCGATGACCAATGCTAATGGGAACGATGTCATGCGTCAGAAGCTGCTGATAAAGTCGAGCTTCGTTTGCTAAATCGAGCGCGCTGGTTGCTTCGTCTAGCACGACATAGTGTGTGGGCTGCAGCAGTAGGCGAGCGAAGGCGATGCGCTGTTGTTCTCCTAGTGATAAAGACTGCGTGAGCGGTGCCTCCAACGAGTGTTTTAGTAGGTGAATCAGATTCACCTGCTCTAATGCCTGGTAAAAACTAGAATCCTTAAGCTGACTTTGCTCAGGACATTTGGGGTAAAGCAGCACATCTCTGAGACTACCCTTTGGTAAGTAAGGACGTTGAGGAATAAAGCTAACAGAGGTTGGACAAGTCAGCGTTCCCTGACCCGTTTGCCAGAGTCCAGCGATCGCTCTGACTAACGAACTTTTTCCAACGCCGCTTTCTCCCATGATCAGTAGGCTCTGATTGGGAGAAAGTGAGAGGGAGAGATCTTGGATGAGCTGCTTTTGGTGGTCGGGTGTGGTTAGAGAGAAGTGATCGAAGGTGAGGGTAGGGCCAGTTTGAAGGTCACTTCGGCTCCGCTCAGTGACTGTGCGGAGGGCGACGCCCTGTAGAGCTTTTCTCTTCTCGGAGAGTGCGGAGTCGAGGGGGGATGGGGAAGAGAAAAGCTCTACAGGGCGTCGCCCTCCGCACAGTCACTGAGCGGAGCCGAAGTGACCTTCAAACTGGCCCTACCCTCACCTTCGATCACTTCTCTCTAACCACACCCGACCA
>JBCBKQ010000413.1:0-3649 GCA_038521595.1 Cyanobacteria bacterium J06627_28
CCGCCACAATGGTATTGGAGTCAGGCTGTTTTTGAATGCTGACCTTAACCGCAGGCTCGCCGTTGAGATTGACAAACACGCGCTGTTCTTCTGTGCCATCGATCACGTCAGCAAAGTCGCGTAGATACACCTGTTGCACAGCCTGCGAACTGCCTACCTGCGAACTGCCTACCTGCGAACTGCCCACCTCAAAAATTAGGTTGCGAATCTCATCCGCATTTTGAAATCGTCCTGCCACTCGGGTAAGCGGCTCTCCATCAGGTCCCTGGATTCGCCCACCAGACGTATCCAAATTGCGTTCCGAAAGCGCGCTCAATACATCAGTCATCCCAAGCCCTAAGGCCTGTAGTCTAGCAGGCGCTAAATTTACTCGAATCTCTTCTTGAACGCCGCCAGAAATATCTACGCTAGCCACACCGGGAACGGTAGTTAGCTCACGGGCCAATTCTTGCTCCGCAAACACCCTTAAATCGACCCCTTGTAAAGAAGGAGACGTAAGCGCCATCTCATAAATCGGCAGCTGAGACGGATCAAACTTAAACAGACGGGGCTGTCCGACAGTCTCTGGTAGCTGATCTAGAGAGCGGTTAAGGGTTGCTGTTGCATCGTTTAGAGCCTGGTCAATATTGCCGCCCGGCTGAAAATATAAATCTAGACTAATCCGACCTTCTCGGGTTTGTGAGACCACTTGAACCACACCTTCAGTGGCCGCCAATGCTTCTTCGAGCGGCCTGGTTACTTCATCAACCGCAACCTCTGGCGACACGCCGGGGGCATCTGCTCTTAGGCCAATGCGCGGATAGGTAATGGATGGCAACAGATCGACAGGAAGCTGCTGAATAAAGAACAACCCCAGCACAACGACAGCAACGGTGAGCACCAGCGATGCAATATGCTGCCGAATCGCAAGCGTGCTGATGCTCAAACCACTAGAAGACCGTGAGCGTTCTCCTACCGATTCTCCTGCTAGCTTGTTGGCGTTAACCGATGACTCAGACGAGGCCGTGGGCTGTACCATTATCGCTGGCCTCGCTGAGTAGGTTGTTCGACCGATTCGTTTGCGCTAGGTTCAACAAAGTCAGACGACTCAGACAAAATGCTCAGCCGAACAGCCTGCCCAGAAGTCAGTGGGCGATCGCTCACCACCACAAAAGCCTCATCTGGCTCCAGGCCAGACAAGATTTCTACCCTATCCTGGTCTCGCTGGCCAATGCTCACCTGACGGGCGATCGCACTTTTCTCTTCTCCCTCCCCCTCAATGACAAAGATCGTATTCTCTTCTGTCCCTACAGCCAAAGCACTCGCCGGTACTATTACCCGCTCTGCCTGACCCGCCGAAAACTGTATTCGGGCCAGCAAACCGCTGCCAATTTGACGATTTGAATTCGGAATCATCACCTGCACTGGAATCAGCCGCGACGTAGAATCAGCCACTGGTGAAATCTGCTGTATTCGCCCCGAAATTGACCCTTCACCCGGGAAAGCGTCTAGCGCTACGCGAGCGAGCTGCCCCACCCTAAGCTGAGCAATGTCCAACTCAGAGACCTGCACCGTCACCTCCAAGCTGCTCAAATCACCTAGCTCCAAAACCGTCGCACCCGATTGAACAAAGTCACCGACCTCAGCCTGCTGTGAAAGAACAACGCCAGTCAGGGGCGATCGCAAATCTGCATAGGAGAGCTGTTTTTGGTTTTGGGCCAATACCGCCTGCTGCGCCTCTACCTGATCTGCTGCCGAGGCAACCGCCTGTCGCTGTGCCTCTACTCGAGCCTGCGCGGAGGCGATTGCCTGCTGCGCATTCGTCGCCGCTAGCTCTGCCGCCTCCGCTTCTTGTAATGAAACAGCGCCCTGATTAGCCAGCTGTCTCAATCTATCGGCATCGAGCCGCGCCTGATCAAACGTCGCCTGAGCTTGAACAACGACAGCTTGAGCATCGCGAATGGAGACTTCTGCCTGGACGGTAGCCGCCCTTCTAGCAGAGAGTTCGGCCTGGGCCTGGTTGAGATCGCTCGTTTGCAAATCGCCATCTAGCTGCACGAGAAGATCGTTGCGGCCAATGGGATCTCCAACGTTTGCCAAGAGCGAGACAATTTCGCCTGAAACTTGCGATCGCAGCGACACCTGCTGCCGGGGACGAGTCGTGCCAGTGTAGGTCAATCGCCCCTCAATTGTTCCAGTCTCGGCGGTCGCTGTTTGCACAGAGACTGGCTCATCAGCACTTTCAGGCCGTCCACCTCGTCCGCCTTGTCCACCACCACGACCGCCAGAAGACTGTCCAGAAGGCTGTCCAGAAGCAGGCAGAAACAGTCCGCAGCCTGAGACCATTAATACCAACGGCAGCAATAACCATAGTTGAATTCTTCGCTGCCAAGATTTGCCAGGGCACTTGTCATGATTCCGTCTGCGATTACTCAACGAACGGGCACCTCTATGAAATTGTCCAAATACGCTCTAAATCGGGAAGTTCTAAACCGTGAGTCTTATGTGGGTGCTCTTATGAGTTCTTTTAAGATAGGACGGCAGTGTTTACTTTTTATCGGCAAAAAGTCACGACTCACCTATGACAAAAGTCACGTGTATTTTAGCGCCTGCTCTGCTAGTGCAAAGGCACCTGCAAATCCAGCTTTATCACCTAGCTTTGGCGGTACGATGTAGCGCTCTATATTTTGCGCGATCGCATCTACATCTACATACCCACCCAATAGCTCAATGACCTGCTGCCGCACCATCGGAAACAGCTGCGCCTGGGCCATCACACCACCCCCTAAAATAATGCGCTCAGGCGAAAGCGTCAGAATATAGTTCACCAGGCCCAGTGCGATGTAATGCGCTTCTAATGTCCAAGCCGGATGATCTGACGGCAAGTCAGCCCCTTTTTTACCCCATCTTTTTTCCATCGCCACACCAGACGCCAGTCCTTCTAAACAACCCTGATGAAAAGGACAAACGCCCTCAAACGGATCGGCCTCTCTGTCGTGTGGAATCAACACATGGCCCATCTCAGGATGCAGAAGACCGTGCAGTAGTTTTCCACCCACCATAGCGCCACCGCCAATGCCAGTGCCCACTGTTAAGTAGATAAAGTTCTCTAGCCCTTGGGCATTGCCCCATCGATGTTCGCCCAGCGCAGCAGCATTGACATCGGTATCAAAGCCGACTTTATCTATGGCTAGCTCACGCCGAATGAACCCCACAAAATCAACCTGCTGCCAGCCGGGTTTTGGCGTATTTAAAAACCAGCCAAAGTTAGGGGAGGCTGGACTGACACCGACGGGGCCAAAGGAACCAATGCCGATGGCGTCGATGGGCTCTTGTGATGACTGCTGCTGGCGAAAAAAATCGATGACTTTGGTGAGGGTTTCGGTGGGGGTTGTTGTAGGGATGCGGATGTGCGATCGCAAGCTTTCCGGATCGCTCCCCACCGCGCAAATAAACTTGGTTCCCCCTGCCTCAATTCCACCAAACAGCGACATGTTGTTCCCCTTGCATAGACTTTATTCTGTGTAGCACTTGTTAAGCCGTTGCAGAAAACACTTCTATTTTCACATGCATCCCTACTTTGCCTAAAAGATTTATGAGCTTGTCTACGCTAAACCGACTGATCTCTCCGTTCATTAAGTTACTGATTCTAGGCTGGGTTTCTCCTAAA
>JBCBKQ010000414.1:0-3617 GCA_038521595.1 Cyanobacteria bacterium J06627_28
GGACATTATAGAGCCATGACCCTTAAACGGCTCGCCCAGAAGTACGCCGGTCTGAGCATCCCACAGCATCAGTGTGCCATCGCTACTAGCACTAACAATACGCTGACCATCGGGGCTAAATGACACCGAATAGATAAATGATTCATGGCCTTCGAGACGATTGATTTCTTGTGATACTTGGATTGCATTGAGCAAGCTAGACTGAGCAGTCTTTTTTACATCAGGCACTGACTGGCTTTTAACCATCGTGTCAATTGCTATAACTAAACTAGAGACTGCATCGTTCGTTGGCAATAAGTTCAGCACGCGGGCAGCTTGCTCTCGCAATAGCGCAACGTTCTCCTGATATTGCGCTCGTTTCGTTTCCTCCTCTGCAATTTTGCGTTGCGTAGCTTCTGCATCTCTCGCCTGAACGGCCTCCTGTTGGCGCTGCTCAGCCAAATCTCGCTGCTGATTAGCTAGTTCAGTCTGCTTGTTAGCTCTGTCCGCTTCCTGCTGTGCTAATGCTTCTTGCCTCTGAGCTTCTTCTAGACTATCTTCCGCAATTATTCGTTGTTTCTCCGCTTCGTTGGCGCTAGCTTGAGCTTGTTCTGCACTGGCTCTCGCCTCAGCCGCGCTGTCTTCAGCGATTCTCTCCTGTCTATTAGCTCTACCCGCTTCGGAGAATGCAACTATGGTCAAACCGCTTAAAGCCAAAATTACAGCCAAGCCTGTTCCAAAAATTTGTCCAGTCAGAGTTCTCTTTCGCTGTAAGCTCCGCTGAATAAACTTTGTCTCTAATGCATTGAGCCATCCCGCATCAGATCTTAAGGTCTCTTTCAACAAATCTAAGCGAGGGTTTCCATTCCACAAAAAGCCATTGGCCTTGCCCTTTTTGCCTGCATTCAGCTCTACTTGCCAATTCCTTGCTTGCGGCGTCAACTCCCGCTGTAAACCCAAACTCACCTGCTCTGCATTCTTCCACCGCAGCAGCTTATCCCAGCTCCGAACCAAGGCATCATGAGCCGGTTCCACATAGGGTTCTCCCTCTCCTTCCTGCCCCCGCACCAACAGTCGCGCGTCTATCAAATGATCCAGCAGCGTGTCCACCCGCTCATTTTCAGCCTCACTGCTATACACCAACTCAGATAACGGCACCCGTCGCCGGGCCAACTCGCCCCCTTCCACCGCCACCATCCGCAGCATCACATGCTTCACCGTCTTCTCATAGGCAGCATCTTTCGCCAGCAAGGTTTCATATTCCTGCGTGGCCCGCTCCTTTAGTGCCCCGATCACCCCACCCAAGGCCCGGTAATCTTCTTCCGTCAACGCCCGGTTATCACTCCGCCGCTCCAAATACCGTAAATACAGCTCACTCAGGGTAAACGACAATAGCGGCAGTGCCCCCGGGGTCTGTGCTACATCCTCCACCAACTTATCGACTAGGTTAGACGGCTCAAAATACAACACTCTCGCTTCAGCCGGTTTCTCAATCGCGTCTCGTAGTTGCGCCTGACTCATCGGCGGAATCACAAACCGCGAATCCATCCATCCTTCTTTCAGTTCCTCATCTTGAAACTGAGCTTCAAAATCGAGTCTGAGTGTTGCCACGACCCTAAAATATCGCCAGTGCTCAGCCATGGCCCGCTTCACCAAGCGCTGAAACTGCGTAGATTCTTCAGGTGTGTTCGCTTGGGTAATTAGCTCCTCAGCTTGATCAATCACCAACACCAACTTTGCATTGGGATGCGTATCAGAACGGTTCTGCTGCCAGCGCCCAACCAGCCGAGCCAATGACTGCTCATCCGTTTCAAATTGATGAGTCAGCGCCTTTACCCCATCTGCCGACACCAACTGGCTACAAGCTCTAGCCAACGCCTCCAGCGCACTATTACCAGGACGCATCACCGGTAACACCTCGTATGTGAGGTCATCAGCTAGTTGAGGGAGTAGTCCTGCCTTTACCAAGCTAGACTTGCCCGTACCTGACGCACCCAAAACCACAACCATCGGATGCGGGTCATTGAGCCTCTTCAGCAATCGCTCAATTTCTTCATCTCGCCCAAAGAACAAATCCTTATGGGCTTGATCAAACGATTCCAAGCCTCGGTAGGGGTTATTCTCCTTATTGAGTTCAGGCGCGGGCGGCAAGTTAAGGGCATGCCCTGGCGTCAAGAAAATAAACTCACCCTTATCGTGGTTGCGCAGCGTACATATCTCCGGTGTTTGCCGCCGATCAATGCTTTCTGTCAACACCTCAACTTGATCTCGAAGGTAGAGGTACAGCTCTGTCGCCGTGATCACCCCATCTCCGGCAGGCTTCCCATCCTTAGCGGGCGGTGAACTATCCGCATCTCCTCGCAACGCCTGCATCAAGGCCGCTGCAAACGGTGAATGGTGTTGATGATTTCGACTATCAACGACTTCTCCTCGCTCATCTCGTAACGACAGCACGTCCATGGCAGGCTGGTCATAAGAGGCAGAGGTAATCACTTGCCAAGCCGGATCTTGCCGAAAACGGTCATACCGTTCGCGGTGAATTACATCCGTGATAACAGTTATTTTGCGCGTACTAGACCAGCGAAAGGCCCCGGCAAAGCAACAGTCAAAAACGGCTAGAAAATGCCTGCAAGGTAGCGCTGTCAGTTCATCATGCAACGACACCATCGAAAGGTAGCTGCCGGTATTTCCTGGCACGGCATCTTGAGGAATCAAGTAGCCTGCTGGGCCATCATCCCCGTCTTGAGCAATCCCATGTCCCGCAAAGTAAAACAGTAAGCGGCTATTTGCAGATAAAAGGCTGGGTAGCGTTTGATGAATTAGTTCTTGGAGGCCAGCCAACTGGGCGTTTTGATCCAGCAGCGTCAGTACCTGATAATCGTGCTCTTTTTCGAGCAAATGAGCCACTGAGCGCGCATCCGAAACAGCTGTTCGCAACGGCGTGATTCCGTTGCCATATTGGTCAATGCCAATGACCACAGCCAGATTCTTGTCAAAATCTAAAGCGTCCATCCTCTTCAAGTTCACTCCACCACCTCAGCTAGAAAACTCAGCATGATAAGAACACATCATGGTAGGCGCTGACCGCCTCGTATACCTTCCGTGCGGCGATCGCCAATCGCCTGATTCATTCCAATCACACAGTCAATATGCTGATGAATCGCCGCCTGCACCTCCGAGTAGCAGGCATTGAGCAGCACACACTCCACCTTTTCCTTAAAATGCACAACCTGCGGCTCATGATCCAGCAGCGCCCGGCGCAAATCATCCGGGCGCACCGCCCACTTGGCAATAAGTTCAAACTGGTCTCGGCTGCGCGATGGCGAAGCCTTTCCGTGGGAAAATCGCTGCAACCCCTCCTGGATCTCCCGCACTTCCTCATCCAGCCGCAGCTTGTCACTATTTTTAGGATTTGCAGTCAGAATCAGGATCTTTTTCACAGCCGTGAAATCCCTAGCAGCACTGACATCAGATATTACGGCAATACGCAGACAGGCTCAATGACCTCCCGACAAACGCCGCCGCCAATCAAAACTCGGACAGACTGGCGTAGATCTGTTGTTTGTCCTATCGGGTTTTCCGATTACTCGAATTCTCATTGGTTCGAAAAACAAGCAGAATTTCTTCTCTACTTTCCA
>JBCBKQ010000415.1:0-3581 GCA_038521595.1 Cyanobacteria bacterium J06627_28
GTCGTAGGTTTCCATGAAAAGAGAGCCTTTTAGAAATGAAGAACAAAATTTTTCATAGCGGTAAATGTTATGGGTAGTAAGTAAGTTACTGAGCTTGGCCCAAAGCACTAATTCAAAAGACTAAACAAAAATACTAATCATTGCTTTGGGCCAGACTCAGTAACTTACTTACTACCCATAACATTTACCGCTATGAACAATTTTGTTCTTCATTTCTAAAAGGCTCTCTTTTATGGAAACCTACGACGTTGTAATTATTGGAGCTGGACACAATGGGCTGGTGTGTGCAGCTTATCTATTGAAAGAGGGATACAGCGTGGCACTGCTAGAGAAGCGGGAAATCCCAGGTGGGGCCGCGACGACTGAAGCGCTGATGCCAGATGAAGCGCCCGGATTTACCTTTAACCGCTGCGCGATTGATCACGAATTTATTCATTTGGGGCCTGTTGTACAGGAGCTGGAGCTTGCTAAATACGGTTTGGACTATCTTTTCTGTGATCCCACTGTGTTTTGCCCGCACCCGGATGGAAGATATTTTCTTTCGCATCGCTCTCTGGATAAAACCTGCGCAGACATTGCTCAATTTAATGCGCGTGACGCTGTGAAGTACAGAGAATTCATTGACTTCTGGCAGCGGTTTACCAAGGCTATTCAGCCCGTGTTTAACGCGCCTCCGCAGGCTATCTTAGACATCTTAGGAAACTACGATCTCAAAAGTATTCAAAATCTGCTGAGCATTTTAGGTGGTCCGCACCAGTCCCTGGACCTTATTCGAACGATGCTTACCAGCCCGAAAGATTTATTAGAAGAATACTTTGACTCTGAATTTATCAGGGCACCTTTGGCGAGGTTGGCTTCTGAATTTGGTGCGCCCCCCTCTCAGAAGACTATCTCCGTCGGTGGCATGATGATGTCTATGAGGCACAATCCTGGCATGGCGCGGCCTAGGGGAGGAACGGGTGCGCTAGTGCAGGCACTGGTAAAGGCTGTAAGAGCCAAAGGCGGCGCTCTTTTTACCAATCAAACCGTGAGCCGTATCTTAATTGAGAACAAAAGGGCCGTCGGTGTCGAGGTGGAAAATGGCAAGATCTATCGCGCCAAGCGTGGCGTCATTTCTAATATTGACGCTAAGCGAGTGTTTATGCAGCTGATAACGGCTGGAGAAGTCGCGGCTGTTGATAACGACCTGAGGGAGCGTTTGGATAGGCGAATTGTCAACAACAATGAGACTATTTTGAGAATTGATTGCGCGCTCTCAGAGGCGCCTCGGTTTGAACATCACAACCATCGCGATGACTATCTCATCGGTTCTGTTTTGATCGCTGACTCGGTGCGTCAGGTGGAGATAGTCCATCAGGAGCCTGCGATTGGTAATATTCCGCTAGACGATCCTTCTTTTTATGCTGTGGTGCCGACGATGCGCGACCCGAGCATGGCGCCAGCTGGGAAACACACGCTGTGGGTCGAGTTTTTTGCACCTTATCAGATAGCGGGGGCAGAGGGGACAGGCTTTGCCGGTACTGGTTGGACCGATGCCCTTAAGGACAAAGTCGCTGACCGAGTGATCGACAAGCTGGCTGACTACGCGCCCAATATTAAGCAGTCAATTATCGCTCGCAATGTAGAAAGTCCGGCAGAATTGGGCGATCGCCTAGGCGCGTACAAGGGCAATTACTACCACGTAGACATGACCCTAGACCAGATGGTTTTCTTCCGTCCTTTGCCTGAGATTGCAAACTATACAACCCCGATTGAGGGACTGTTTCTAACGGGGGCAGGAACTCACCCAGGAGGTGCCATTTCAGGCATGCCAGGGCGCAACTGTGCGCGTACCTTCTTAAATGAGCAGCGTCCTGTGCTGAACAGACTAAAGGAATTGGGCAAGTCGGCTTTTCCGGCGATCGCAAACAACCTATCGCGGTAGGTCACACCTTAAAAGAGACAGAGAAAAAAGACAGGAAGGCACTGCAAACCCTATTGAGTACTGACATTACAACAGCTTACAATCATGACCCAGACAGATCTTCAACAGATATTAGTTGGCTTTCCCTCGGAGCAGGCGCTAGCAGAAGCTCAAAGCTCTTTGCAGACCAACGACCTAGCTAATACGATTCAGGCTGGAATTGTTCCACCGACGAGCGGGGCAGTTCCTGAACAAAGAGCTGTCAAAGCGGATACCTGGAAAGCGGCAGGACTGGGCGGTACGATAGGTGCGATCGCTGGAGCCATCATTGCCACTGTTGCGCAAAACACCCAGAACGGAGCGCCTATTGAGGACTATGCTATGCCGATATCTGTGCTGAGTGTGTTGGTGGGTATTGCCTTTGGTGCGGCGGGCGGTGGTGCGGCTTCGTTCTTTGCGGGTAAACCGCCTGAGCGAACCGCTTTTGATAACTATAAGCTCAGGGTTGAAGCGTCTCCGCAAGATATTAAAACGGCTACTCAACTGCTGCTAGACAAAGGTGGGCACTTGCTGTGAGAGATAGACACCGAGGATCTTGCAGGTAGTGTGAGTAGCTGTGTAGAAGAAGTATCGCTTTAGGAGAAGTAGGATGAAAGTTGTCATCGTGACGGGTGGCTCGAAGGGTATAGGTAAGGCGATCGCAACCCGATTTGCCAAAGAAAACTATCACGTTGTGATTGCGGCTCGCAGTGCCGATAAGCTAACTGAAACGGCCACCGAACTGAAGGCCCAATTTCCAACTCCAATCGTACCGATTCCGACAGATGTCCGCGACCCGAAGCAAGTGCAAGACTTGGTTGCCAAAACCATCGCTGACTTTGGCCAGCTAGATGTGCTGGTGAACAACGCAGGACTCTACAGTACGGGGCCTACTGAAGCCTTTACGCTAGAAGACTGGCACCAGGTACTGGATACTAACCTGTGGGGCTATATTCACTCCATTCACGCAGTACTCCCCTACTTCGTAGCGCAGCAGCGGGGTGCGATTCTAAATATTTGCTCTGTTGCCGGTAAGGTGGCGATGCCCTATTCGAGTATGTACACCACTAGCAAGTTTGCGATCGCAGGCCTCAGCCAAGCCCTCAGCACCGAACTTTCCACCAAAGGCGTTCAGGTCTGCGCCATCTATCCCAACATTATCCAAACGGACTTTCCAGACAAAGCCGTCCTGCAAGGCAACAGCGCAGACGACCAAGCAGCGCGCTACCAGCTGCTCGAGAAAACCCTATCGATGCCGTTTATTGAAAAGCCTGAGGACGTTGCCAACGCAGCCTGGAAAGCGCTCACCCAAAACGAAAGCGAGCACTTAGTCGGCAGCGCAAAGCTAATGACGACGCTAAATGCGCTGCTGCCTCGGGTAACTCGGCAGATGATACGGTTCGCTTTTCAAGGGAAGGACTAAGAAGTCTCTCTTTAGGGAAAATGCGTGAGGGAAATGCATACGACAGCTTTCCTCAGATAGAGCAGGACTTTACCTTTGTCTGGTTGTCTCTGTCGGCTTTTGAACAATCGGCTTTTGAACAAGGCGCATAGGCTTTAAAAATAGCCAGCAAACAAAGAAAAAGGCCGCTGTACAGAGCTGGACAATGTCTATGGCAGACAGGTAGCCATCGGTTAA
>JBCBKQ010000416.1:0-3578 GCA_038521595.1 Cyanobacteria bacterium J06627_28
GTACAGTGAGCAGCTGATGGCTTTGGTCGATTTCATTCTTTTCTACAACTGCAGAAAGCTCTACATCTACAGTGTCTCCCTCTTTGCTCGTAAATTGACAGTTAAATTGCTTACATCCCTTATCGCTTAGCCATGGAGGGCATTCTACGCTCCCCTGGGAAGAGTCGTAAGAGGCGGTCAAAAAGTTAGTAATAGGCTGTCCGATGACGTCTTGCTCGCGGTAGCCAAAGCGCTTTAGCCAGCTGTTGCTGACGCTCAAAATGTTGCCTGCTAGGTCAATGGAATACATCATCACAGGGGCATTGTGATAGAGGTGGCGGTAGCGGGCCTCGCTCTGTTGGATTTTGATGGAGTCGGCTTTGCGATCGCTAATATCAATTACCGCGCCCAATATCTGCAGGGGGCGACCTTTGAGGTCGCGGCTAAACACAGTGTCTTGGCTATATAGCGTGCGCCAGCCGCCCTCACTATTACGCGCCTGATACTCCAGCTCAAAGATGTGATTGTCTGCTACCGATGACGCTCTGATCATCTGATGGTGCGCTGCGATCCTGGGCAAATCGTCTGTGTGATAAATGTATTCGTTGAGCCCATCGCCTAGCGCCAACAGTTCATCTTGGGTGTACCCCAGCATCCGTTCTAAAAAGGTATTGGCGTAGACATTGCGCTTTTCTTCTAGGTCATAGACATAGATGCCGTTAGGGGTGGATTCTGTAATCGACTGTAAGAGCTGCTGGCTACTGTTGAGTTCGGCGGTGCGGGCTCGCACTTCGGCTTCTAGCTGTTCGTTGGCTTGGTGAAGCTGCTCTGTGGCTTCGGCTAGCTGCTGCTGTGCCTGTTTGATTTCATGGACATTAACTAGCGTCATCACGAGGCCATCAACAACGTTGTTTTCATTTTTGTACTGAGCAATTTGCATCAGCATGTGGGGGCCGTCTTTTTTGAGCCGCACTTCATGTTCTATGTTTCCAGTCGCGCCCAGCGCCTGTGTGAGCATTTCTCCAATGTCAACATTTTCTAAGTTATGGGAGAGATGTTCGAGTGGTCTACCGATATCCGCACTGACTAGGTTGAAGGCTTGGGTGACAGAGGGCGTAAACTTGCGAATTTGCAAGTGAACATCGAGATAGATAACGCCTGTTTTGAGGTTGTTGAGCAGATTGTCGAGATCGTTGTTGAGCTGAGTGAGCTCAACAATTTTGGACTGATATTCTGCATTCACGGTATATAGCTCTTCGTTTACAGAGTGCAGCTCTTCGTTAGTGCTTTGCAGTTCTTCATTAGAGGCAATCAGCTCTTCGTTGGTGGCCTGCTGCTCTTCATTGGTGGTTTCTAGCTCTTCGATGGTGGCCTGCAAATTTTCCCTGTTGGTCTGTAGCTCTTGCTGCAACTGTTCAACATACTGCGCAGTGTCTTCATCTGCTGCTGTACATTCTTTCTTGACAAAGTCTGAAGGAACAATGGCTTTCTCAGCCTCGATTAGCACCATTAAAAACAAGCCTGCCTGCGCGCTTCTTTGCTGGCTGACCTCTATCGAAACGCTATTTACCGTGTAGTCGCTATCATCTATGGCGCAGCGGCTGTAGCGAACAACAGTCTCTTGATTTCGTGCTCGGTGTAGCGCAGTATTGAGCGGTAGCTGTAGGGCCGATGGCACCAGCCGCAGCACATCTTGAGAGGCCTTGCCGTCAGACAGGCGCATGAGCTGTAGGGTATCTCCGCACAGGTGCAGCAGTGAATTGTCTCTATCGACCAAAAAGCAAGTTGCCTGCCTGCCTTGCAGCAGTGCTTTGAATGCATCTGCCAACAGGGGATCAAACTTAGGCTTGGGAGAGGGTAGATTTGCCTGTAGTCGACTCTGGTTGGCTTTGGCCTGTAAGAGATGATTGCTAATGAGCGGCAGACGGATATCTCTAAGCTTTCGATAGATTTTCCAGGTTTGTTGCTCTGTCTTAAACTCTGTCTGAATATCGCCTAAGTTTTCAGATTCTCCTAAGAAGAGGTAGCTATCTTTTTTGAGAGAAAAATGAAGGCTGCGCAGTACCTGCTGCTGTAAGTCTGGCTGCAGGTAGATCAGCACATTGCGGCAGGATGTCAGATCTATCTGTGTAAATCCGGCGTCCTTTGTCAGGTTGTGATTGGCAAAGATGATCATCTCCCTGAGACCCTTACTGACCTCAAATTTGCCGTCTTTAGGCGTAAAGAAGCGCTCTATTTGTTCGTGGCTTAGGTTTCGCAGAGTCGCTTCTGGAAAAATGCCGCTTGACGCTTTAGCTAGGGCAATGGGGTCAATATCGGTAGCAAAAATTTTGGTTTCGATGCCATCTGGATTGTTGCCCAATAGCTCTTTTAGGAGAATGGCAATGGAGTAGGCTTCTTCTCCGGTGGCGCAGGCCGTCACCCAAATGCGAATGCTCTTGCTACCTGCTTGGGCCCTCTGTATTATTTTGGGCAGTATCTGAGTTTTGAGATGGTGCCACGCACTGGGATCTCTAAAAAATTGCGTGACGGTAATGAGCATGTCATTGCGCAGGTGAGCGCGCTCATCGGGAGAATCTTCGAGATGCTGAATGTAGGTTTCTAGTGTGGAATAGCCTGCGATTAGACAGCGGCGGTTGATACGGCGCTCAATCGTGGTGGGCTTGTAGTGGGTAAAGTCGATATGTTCGTAGCGCTCTATGATAGCGATGACGCGCTGGATTTGCGTTTTGCTGGTGGTGGCGGGTTGATGGAGCTCGGCCCGCTGTGTCGGAGAGGTGACGAGCTGATGGGTGGCTTTGGCCAGTTCGTTTGAGGGGAGAATCAGGTCTGCTAGGCTAGTTGCGATCGCACTTAGCGGCATCCCATCAAATTCAGCAGCATCTGGGCTTTGCACCATGACAATGCCGCCCATCTCAGCAATGCTTTGAATGCCTCGGGTGCCGTCGCTACCCGTGCCAGAGAGCACGATGCCGACGGCTTTTTCTTGACATTCTTTTGCCAGCGACTGAAAGAAGAGATCGATAGGAAAATGCGGCTGACGACGTGAGTCACGATTTTGCGCCGTTAGACGCAGCTTACCGCTGACCAAGACCAAATTTTGCCCGGGCGGAATCAAAAAAATCGTGTCTGGCTCAATCTTCATGCCATCAGTGACTCGCCGGATGGTCATTTTGGTGCGCTGCGCCAGCAGCTCTTTCATGAGACTTTTGAAGTTAGGAGAGAGATGCTGGACGACCACATAGGCCGCGCCGCCATCGTAGGGCAGATTATCAAAGAAATCTTCAAGTGCGCGCAGCCCGCCAGCTGAGGCGCCTATCCCGACTACGGGAAAAGTGTTTGTTGCACTACCTGCTGTATCGAATCCTAAAGAAGACTCCGCTTGAGACGATACGCTTTTTTTGGGTGGAGCCTCAACCTTTGGCTGTGCGTTTTCACTTGGCCGTGTACTGTGATCTGAGAGCGCCATCGTGTCTTGAAAATTTTGGCTATGGCTTTTGTTTTCTCTGTTGTAAGCCTGTTTCATATCGATTGATCAGGCCTCAGCTGTTAGTGGCCTCTTACGTTGTTAACTAATACAAGAGGTAGCTTTTGTTTTA
>JBCBKQ010000417.1:0-3519 GCA_038521595.1 Cyanobacteria bacterium J06627_28
CGCGATGTCAGTTTCTTATCCAGCGGGTCATCCGCTTTCGCGTCTCTCCTCAGCTGGCGTACTCATCGGTTTAGGCGGCTCTCTGGTCGGTCTATTTGCTGGCGCGCTGGTTAACCAGATGCCGATCGTTCTGGCGGCAGCATTCATCGCTATCCTGATCGTTTGCTGCTTCCTCTTTCAATTTGAATATTCAATTCTGGGCCTTTTTATCGTTCGTAGCAGCCTCGATCTGTTCTCGGCACAGCAGCTGCCGGCAGCGTTTGCACTGGGGCTAGACGCGTTTACTATCGCATATATTTGCTACCTCAGCATCGCGCGAAAACAAATTCAGCTCGACCTGTTTTGGTGCTTTTATCTCTTTTGGCTGTTACTACAGGGGCTGTGGATTGTTCTTATTCCGCTCGGTGCGTTCGATTTAGGGCTAGCCTCGGTGAGTTCTGGCCTGCGCGAATGGATTCGTATGGGCTCCTGGGTATTGGCCTATCTGCTGATACTGCAGCTGAGGGGCAAGATTCCGCCGGAAACGATTGTTCAATCTCTTTTCTTTGCGCTAATTGTTCCGCTCACCACGGCAGCTATGCAGCTGCTACTACCCCCGTCTGTACTACCCGACCCATTAGTTTTCGAGGGCGGCGGCACGTTTGAAGCCAACTCCCGCATTAGCGGCAGTCTCGGTCATGCCAATACGTTTGGCACTTTTCTACTATTTTTTATGGGTCTCGCTTACTGGCAAGTAAAGCGACAGCGGCAACCGCTCTGCTGGCTGTGTCTGCTAGGTGCCTTGGTCTTCTTTCTGGTTAGTACCAAGGCGTTAGGCAGCTTGGCGATGTTTGCCGCATTCGCCGTCGTTATGGTAATCCCGAGGCTGAGTTTGCCTAAATTGCTGGGTAGCCTGCTGCTGGTTGCGGCAATTATCGCGCTTTTTGGTAGCACAGAATTTGGTCGAGAGCGCCTAGGCTCAATTGCGGCGACCCCACTACTAAATCCTAATATTGACTGGTCTCGGGCAGTTTTAATGTCCTGGTTTGATCACAATAGTTTTAACTGGCGAATCTCTCAGTGGACGCTTTTGATTGATGCTTGGAAACAGTCCCCCTGGCTGGGGCACGGGATCTACACCAGTAGTGATCTGACCATTCTTTACAACTACGCTCATAACGACTACGTCAGAGCGCTGGCAGAGGGTGGCGTCGTTGGGTTGTTTCTGTTTGTAATGCTACTCTTTGCTCAGCTGATCCGGCTAATTCGAATCTATGTGGCTTCGGCCTATCAGCCGTCTCGTCAGACGCTCTCCGCCGTGATGCTGTCATTTTTAGTCGCCATCATGGTCGGTATGGCAACCGAAAACGTGTGGACGCATACCACGCTATTTTTCTACTGGTGGGTTGTATTTGCGGTGCTGGGCTGGGAGTGGGAGACCGACACCCAAGCTTATAGCGTTTCTCGCTTGACTTGACTCGTTTTATATCGGCAAAAGCTGGACAGGACAGCAGGTCAAGCGAGGCGCAAGTGTCAATGCAATTGACATTTGCTATAAAAGTAGGATTTTTGATGAGTAATCAGACGACACCGAAGCCGAAAAATTTTAAGAAGAAGGTCGTTCGGGGCGGTATTTTTCTGACCCTGAGAAAGCTGGTGGCCTCGGCGCTTTCCCTCGTCAGCATCTTAGTGATTGCCCGCGTACTGGGCCCGGAGCAGTATGGCATTGTTGCGATCGCAGCCGGGACCTTCTATTTTTTCAAATGGATTAGTCACCTTGGGCTAGGCATCTATTTGGTCCGTCAGACGCAGGTTTCAGAACACCAGGCAGAGGATGTTTTGGCCTTCTACACGACAGTGGGCTTTGCGTTCTGCGGTCTCATCTGGCTATCGGCTCCGATCTTTGGCTGGTGGACTGGTCGCGAGGAGGTGATGTTGGCATTTCGCTGCTTACCGCTGGCGGTTTGGTTTGATTCCCTCTCTAGCGTGTCCATTGCCATGATGGAACGAGATCTGCGCTTCGATGAGGTGGGTTTGATCGAAACGGTTTCCCAAGTGACGAATTATCTGGTGGCGATTCCGTGGGTGCTGGTCTACGCCAGTTTCTGGGGGCCTGTTGCGGGGATTATTGTTCAGTTTTTAGTTCAGCTTTGTCTGGCTCGATACCGGTATCCGGTCCGCTGGCGACTGCGATGGCGACGCCAGACGCTCAAGCCCGCGCTACGCTACGGATTAACATACTCCGGATCCGATTTGATCTTGTCACTGCGAGCGTTGACGATTCCGATGATTGTCAGTCGCCTAGCCGGCATCGAGGCGGCGGGCCTGATCGGGATTTCGATTCGATTTGCTGAGCAGTTGGCCATGCTACGCATTGTTATCCGGCGCATGGCCATTAGCGTCATGTCAAAGCTGCTGGATTCGCATCAGCAGGTGCGTCGTACGATCAGTGAGGGAATGGTCTACCAGGTGCTTTTAGTCAGCCCGGTGTGTGCGCTGTTCTCTTGCCTGTCTATGTGGTTAGTGCCGCTTATCTTTGGTGAGCGTTGGATTCCCAGCGCGCAGGTCTTTCCTCTAGTCGCCTTCTCGATTATTATCGCGACGGTTTTTGATCTGCACGTCGGCACCCTGTATGCCGCCGGCAAGAATAGAAAAGTGGCTCAGTTTAACGCAGTGTACATCGGCGTTCTTTGGGCAGGTTGCGTGCTGCTAATTCCTCGGCTGGGTATTTGGGGTTACGGACTTGCTGAAGTGAGCTCACTGCCCAGCTATTGGCTGCTCCATCAGTTTCTCTCCAAGCTGTTCGGTTCGCCCGATTACCGTCCGGGGATCGCGTTTATTTTGGCAACCTTACCTGCTCTGTTTCTGGGTGTGGTGCTGCCGATCGTACCCAGCCTACTGTTGTTTTTTGTCTGCTATGGTGGCTTACTCGTCTTTTACCCAAGAGGCCGTGAAATCGTTCAGAAGCTTTGGATAACCTGGCAGGGAAGGTCAAGCCCAGTGTGAGCGCGATTTCAAGAAAATGTCATAGATGCCCGACAAAGAGATGATTTTTTTCGAGAAACTTCGGAACGAGATCCGTCCCCTCATACGTCATTTTTTTAGATTGGCTGATGCAAGGGCTACGTCTGAGAGATCACCCGACTACCTAAAAGCTATGGAAACCACTATGAAAACGACTTCGCTAGATAGTGCGATCGCCCTTAAGCCAGCAACCGAGAGAGAGACACTCAACGGGGTCGTACCTAAGGTCTCGGTCATCATTCCGGCCTACAATGCGATGAGCTACCTACCCGCCACCGTCGAAACGGTTCTACAGCAGACCTATCAAGCCTACGAAGTGGTTATCGTCAACGACGGCAGCACTGACCACATTGAGCAATGGTTTAAATCCTCTGTTCATGATCCGCGCTTTCGACTCGTCTCCCAGGCCAATCAGGGCCTGAGCGGTGCTAGGAACACAGGCATTGCCCAGGCCCGAGGAGAATTTTTAGCCTTTCTCGATGCGGACGATCTGTGGCATCCGACCAAGCTAGAAAA
>JBCBKQ010000418.1:0-3489 GCA_038521595.1 Cyanobacteria bacterium J06627_28
CACAGCCTGCCATCAGCGTCAGCGGCGTCAGCTTCTACTGGCCTTCGGGCGCGGCAGTGCTAAAAGACTGCTCCTTAGACATTTCTCCGGGTGAATTTTGCATGCTGCTGGGCAACAACGGCAGCGGGAAATCAACCCTTCTGCGTCTGCTGGCCAACCTGCTCCCACGCCAGACAGGCAGCATCAAAACCGCAGGCCCCGTCGGCTTCGTCTTTCAGAACCCCGACCATCAGCTGGTCATGCCCACCGTGGGTGCAGATGTCGCCTTCGGCCTAGTCCAAGAAAAGCTCAGCATCGACCAGATTCGCCAGCGGGTAGAAGAAGCGCTACTAGCCGTCAACTTACTGCACTTACAAAGACGCCCTATCTACGCGCTGAGCGGCGGTCAAAAACAGCGGGTTGCGATCGCCGGTGCGATTGCCCAACACTGCCAAATCCTATTACTCGATGAACCCACCGCCCTGCTCGACCCAGACAGTCAGCTCGATCTGGTTCGCCAGGTGCAAACCCTGGTCAAAAGCAGAGGGCTGACCGCACTCTGGGTCACTCACCGCCTCGCCGAACTAGACTACTGCGATCGCGCTTTTCTGCTTGAGAACGGCAACGTTAGCGATCGCGGTGACCCAAACCGCTTAAAACAAAAGCTCAAAACAAACTACCTATCGCAACCTTGAGCTCGCCTAGCGCTAAAAGAACGGAATAATGCTAAAATCGTAAACAATCTTAAGAAAGATCACCTACTATTGAGAAAAGAACACGTCTATTCCTCTATATTTTCCTCAGCGAACCGAGCTTCTCATGGCGGGCAAGTCTTCACAAGCCATCCTATTAGTAGATGGATACAACATCATTGGCGCCTGGGCTAATCTCAGCGAACTCAAAGAGACCCAAGGCTTTGACGCTGCCAGAGAGCAGCTGATAGGCGCTTTGGCCAGCTACAGCGCCTATCAAGACTACGAGACCTGGGCTGTATTCGATGCCTACGAGCAGCGAACTCCTGCTTCCCAAGAAACCATCACCCAGCACTTGTCCGTCCACTACACAGGCTTCGGCCAAACCGCTGATAGCTACATCGAACGTGCCTGCGCCAAGTTTCGCAACGACGCGCGCAAATTCACCCAGCGGCTCATCGTCGCCACCTCTGATAGTGTCCACCGGCAAACCGTCATCGGGTACGGCGCCGAAGGCATATCGGCCCTGCAACTCGAACAAGAAGTCATCGGTATCAGCAAGCGGGTGCAGCATCGCCAGAAACCCAGAAAAAAGCGCACCGGACGCGTATTTTCCAACCTTACACCAGAGGTTCAAGCCAAGCTCATGAATATGCGAATGGGCTACACCGAATAGCCCTCCAAATCATTTTCTGGCCCCCGCAAGCGGACACTGTTGGGTATAATACAAACCGGCTTAAGGATTCGCCAAAACCCAGCGAAATCTTCTTGCCAAACAGACGTTGCCTTATGTACTATAAGGGTCCTGATCCTCAGTAGCTCAGTGGTAGAGCGGTCGACTGTTAATCGATTGGTCGTAGGTTCGAATCCTACCTGGGGAGTTTTTTTACCAGAGTTTCAGCTAGTTATCACCCGAGCAGCAAAAAATATGCTCGGACAAAGCGTGGTGAGAGTCAGAGCTTTTGCGCCTGAGCGCCTATATAAATTAGTGGGCGTTAGCGAGTCGTCAGGACGACAATGAAGACATCAAACCTTAAGGCCACCTTAAGACGTTTGTCACGCTGCGCCACATAGCATAATATAACTTCAAGAATATTATTTCATGAGCGAAATAGTATCCTCAGCCTGGGCCATCAAACCATTGGTTTTGTTAAGAGTAGTGATTATATGTAACCACTGCTTATGACAGAGGTGGTAGTCTTAAACCTATATCAACACCCCTTCATAATATGCCTCGTATACTTGTCATTGATGACGACCCGGCTATCGTAGAACTTGTGTCTATCAACCTTGAGATGGCTGGTTATGACATTAGCCAGGCGACCGATGGAATTAAAGGGCAGGCGCTTGCTGTCCAGATGGTTCCAGACCTCATTATGCTGGACCTAATGCTGCCGAAGGTAGACGGATTCACAGTTTGCCAACGGCTCAGGCGAGATGACAGAACAGCCGATATCCCAGTGCTGATGCTGACGGCTCTCGGTGAAACACAAAACAAAGTAGACGGGTTTAACGCGGGTGCCGACGACTACTTAACCAAGCCCTTCGAGCTAGAAGAGATGCTTGCTCGAGTCCGAGCCCTACTCAGAAGGACTGACCGCATCCCACAAGCGGCAAAGCATAGTGAGATTCTTAGCTACGGACCGCTGACTCTTGTCCCCGAGAGATTTGAAGCTATCTGGCTCGACAGAACCGTCAAGCTCACCCTTCTGGAATTTGAGCTTCTGCACTGCTTACTGCAACGGCACGGTCAAACAGTCTCCCCCAGCGAAATTCTCAAAGAAGTCTGGGGGTACGATCCCAACGATGATATCGAAACAATTCGGGTTCACATTCGGCATCTACGCACCAAGCTAGAGCCCGATCCCAGACATCCTCAATACATCAAAACGGTGTATGGAGCGGGCTATTGCTTAGAGCTACCGGCAGAAGCAGTGCTGCAGCCTGAAAAGGTCGCAAGTAAGTAGGCTCAAACGGAGAAGGTACACAGACGAGTATGTTTGGCAGCTATCAGAGCAGCGAACTTCGCATTGAAGTTGCTGCCACAAAAGCAGAAATTGAAGCTAGCTTAATTCAGCCCAAACGGTTGAAGCAGTGGCTGTGGCCTCAGCAATTGGGTTTGGCAAACGCCACTGATATTCCGCTTTCAATAGGGCAAACCTTTGAGAGTAATCTTGGGCCTGTCAAAACCAATCACAAAGTCGAAACGCTTCAGGCATCCGGCATTCGATTTTTACTGAGTGGCAGTATCGATGGGTTTCATGAATGGCAATGGGGTGAAGGCTGGGTGCAGTCTCGTTTGGAAGGGGTATCCTTATTGCCGCTGAACCTTGGTCAAACGCTCAGCCTGCTAAGACTCAAGCAGTATCTACAAAGCCGAACTGCATCCCATCAATGATGTTGTCATTTTGGCCTGTGGATAATCTTCTCTGTCAGGCGCTGCTTCGTCTGCGGGTGAATCGCGATTAGGCGAACGTAATGGTCGGGGAACTGCGATAGGCAAGCCCTTACCTTATCGACCGCTTCCGAACGTTCATCCGGATTGAGCGTTCCATAAGATTGCCAAGAATTTGTCCGAAACCGCCGCTGGTCTACATGCTCTATTCCCAGCCGACAGCCCGTCGCCAGAATTGACTGAACCCGCTCGTAGCCATCAGCGCTCAAGCGGTCTGCATCTCTGAAGTTTCCACTACCCGTATCTCCGCCAAGAGTCTCCTTTTCTTCACCAGAACGAGGAATCTGCGCAACTTTAGACCTTCGGGCGCGCTTCCACGGAGAAGACAATGTCGCATCTACCTTCTCACTCGGATTACCTGTC
>JBCBKQ010000419.1:0-3486 GCA_038521595.1 Cyanobacteria bacterium J06627_28
GTGCTTATTTCTGCGGCTTAATTGATGGCTTACTCCATACTATCTAAATGGTATCTTCTTTATTAGAAACTACCTTACCTCAACTTTGCCCTCGCCAGCAGGAACCTGACGGTAAAAACAAGAGCGATAGCCCACATGGCAGCTAGCCCCTGTCCCGGCCACCTTGACCTTCATCCACAGACAATCTTGATCGTCGTCAATCAATAATTGCTGCACAGTTTGCACCAGTCCACTGGTAGCTCCCTTGTGCCAGAGCTGCTGACGGCTACGACTGTAATAGTGAGCCTCCCCCGTCTCCATAGTTTTTAGCAATGCGGCTTCATTCATATAGGCATGCATCAGCACCTCACCAGTTGCCACATCTGTAGTGACGATGGGGATAAGGCCGTGGGCGTCAAACTTAGGAGCCAGAAGCATCCCTTCTTCGACGGCTTCGACCGAGGTACGGGTAGCAAAGGGTGATGACATATCACAGAAAAATGAGAATGATAATCATTATTGCATGCTGGGTGACAAATTTTGCCCCTGTGAGGTGCCGAGAATTCCCTGCAAGCTTGACTATCTCTTTTTTGCAGACGCTCACGCCGTATTAGCAAAAAAGGGTTGGTTCCCGATAGGAGTCAATTCAGGTCAAAGCCATTTATCGACTAACTTCACCAACACTTCATCTTCGTATCCGTGCTTTCCTATAAATTGAGAATGATAATCGTTTTCAATTTATGAGATTACGCATGTTTAGCAATCGCAGAGCTCATTTCTCAAATATCCCCTCAAGCAATGGTCTGAGCGTTGAGAAGAATTCGGCATGGAGGGCTGCCAACTGGTGCGTTTCTCTTGGAGTAGGCGTCACCTTGAGTCTAGGGTTGGCCCAAGCCGCATCGGCAGTTACCTTCCGAACCGAGTGGACTGGGCAAATTTTGGGATACAGCGCAGAGGGCGCTTTCAGCTATGACGAAAGCCAGACCTATGCAGACGGCATTGTGCGGCGAGATGACCTGACCGATTTTGATATTTCCTTTTACGACCCAACGGGCGATCTCATCAAAACGTTTGAAGACAACCATCTCACCTACGACGGGTTTAACTTCAACTTCGACACCCGCGCCCAAGAGATTTTGCAGGACGGTTTTTTCGACGAACCCAATGGTATTGACATTGGCGAGTATATCCCTGTGTTTGACGATGCGGGTGAGTTTGTCAGTGCGACAGGACTCAATTTTTGGTCAGCGGCACCTGCCCCTGAGGGTGAGCCGATTCCCCACGTCCATCTGACAGACTTTGGCACTGAGTTTCCAGACCTGCCAATAGGGTTTGGCCGTCATCTAGACGTGGCCTTTTTCACCCGTACCCGAGCGCAGCTATTAGACGACCCTAGCGCAGGTGATCAGCTTGGGGCAAGAATGACTGCAACCAAGGTGCCTGAGCCGGGTTTGTTATTTGGGTTGGGTGCGACTGCACTACTGTTAGGTCGATTGCGTCGCTCCCATTTGATTGCGAGAGAGTCTTAATTAACGTTTCTCGCAACAGACTAGACATCTTTATTAATGTCAATCGACATCAACGATTAGAACAATCATCATGATTAGAACAGTCCTACGCACGAGCGGTAGTGTGATTATCCCTCGGATAGGCTTTGCCATCGCCCTTAGCGCTCCGCTTCTCTTTCAGGCATTGCCTGCCAATGCCTTTGTTCCCCATCGCTATCAGGTAACAGACCTCGGAAGCCTAGGTGGAACATCATCCTTAGCCTACGGGCTTAACGAAGCCGGTGACGTTGTTGGCGTCGCAGAAGACGCTGACGGCATCAATCGCGCCTTTGTTTGGTCCGACGGCACAATGACAGCCTTGCCAGACCTCGGCGTCGGGGGCATTGCCTACGATATTAACAGCAGCGGCAACATAACGGGAGCTGTTGATACAGGGCAGGACTATGCCCGCCCCTGGGATGGTCGTATTAGCAGCGTTGACAACGTTGCACTGTGGCAGACAAATCAGCAGCAAACAAATCAGCTGGTTAATCTGGGGAACCTGGGCGGCATTCCAAGAGGTGAAGGCAGAAGACTCACCGACGATGGCTGGATTGTCGGTACTGCCAGTGCGCCTTTGCCGTCTGTGCCCGAAGAAGATATTTGGCAGCGGGCCTTTGTTGCGCTACCGGGTGACGACTCATTGCATGACGCTGGGACCTTTCCAGGTGATATTCGCAGTTTTATTTTCGACTTAAATGGGTCAAAACAGGCACCTGGCTTCAGCGTCAGTGACAACCGTGGCGGTCCAGCAGCTACCCAGGCCGGGCTGTGGCAGTTTAAGCCAGACGGCTCGGTGCAATCGATTACACCGCTAGAGCCGCTCGCACCAGATCAAACTAGCGTAGCTTTGGGCATAAACGAAGCGGGTGAGGTGGTTGGCCGCAGCGCCACAGCTGAAGGTCAGAACGTCACAGTTTATTGGGGTGCGGGTCAAACTTCTCCTGAGTTGTTGCCAGTGTTATCTGAAAATCCGGGTAGCTATGTGCGAGCGTGGCAGATTAACGATAGTTCCCTAGTTGTTGGAGAGCTGCGCGACGCCACCGATGAGGAGCGGTTTGCAACCCTCTGGGCACCAAGCAATACGCAAAACAACGATGGTTGGGTCAATGTCGATCTGCAAACGCTCATTCCGGGCGACAGTGGTTGGGACCTTTCTGGCGCGTTGTCTATCAACAACTCATGGCAAATTGTCGGTTACGGCACCTTAGAGGGTGAGCAGCGTAGTTTTCTGTTGACGCCTACAAGTGTGCCTGAGCCAGGTTTGTTGTTTGGGATGGGTGCGCTTGTATTGCTAGCCGTGCGTTTGCGTAAAAAATCTGGTGCGATTGACTCAATATGATCTGTTCACCGCTGCTGCCTCCATCCGTCGAATATGAGCTGATTTATGAGTCAGATTGCCACCTAAAGACCACGATAGATGAATCATCATCGCAGCGGCTAGCCGATTCTTTCATTCCAGACTTGAGGAGTACTCGACGAGACGCTATGTTCTCAGGGGATACCGTTGCAATCACTTCCGACAGCTTAAACTCGCATCTAGCGTATTCGAGCATAGCCTTAACGGCTTCAGTCGCAAGCCCTGCGCCCCAAAATCTACGGTGGAGTGCGTATTTGATTTCTGCTTCAGGCTGATTATTGGGATGCACCAGTCCACAGAACCCAATAACAGCGCCATCTTCTCGGTTCACCAGCGTAGACATTCCGTAACCGCGCAGCTCATAGTTGTTTTGCGTAACGGCTAACCATTGACTACATTCGTCTCTTTGAATAGGCTGACCGTCATCTACCCAGCGCATGGTATCAGCATCACTGTATACGGCGTACATCTCATCAACATCTGACGGTAACAATCTACGACAGATTATTCGCTCAGTCTCAAACAAAATCATGATGACTTCACGCTGTAATGAAGCAATAGAACTCCGTTGCTGTAAGTCTTACGATCGGTAAGTTCCAA
>JBCBKQ010000420.1:0-3448 GCA_038521595.1 Cyanobacteria bacterium J06627_28
ATCACGAATCAGCATCACCGTCTGGACGGCCTTGTCAAGCTGGTCTGCTCCGGCGTACTGAAGCGCCACCCCCCGCAAAATAGAGGCTTGAGCGTCTGAGTCATTCGGTAATGTTTCTGCTATGGCGATCGCATCACTCAGCGCCGCCTCCATCTGCGCTATATTTTCTAATCCACTTTCATATCCCGCTGCAATGCTAGTGAGCACTCTACCTTTTTGTTCATGTTCAGCAAATGTAGCAGGCTCTACTGTTTCTGTAATATCTAAAGCTCGTTGGAGATAAGTGTTGGCAAGATCATTTTGCTGTAGGCAGGCATAGCGCATACCCAGCTGACTAAAAACATCGGCTTGGTCAAGGGGCTGGTCTATGTGGGTCGCGACACTCTCAGCTGCCAGTAAAATTCTAGAATGCGCTGAAGCAGTAGCAACTGTTTGTTCAAGCTCTAAGTTTACACAGGGATTTTCTAAAAATACATATACGTATTGAGCAACAGCAGCTGTACGACGAGCCTGCGCTGGCAAGGCAACATTCAAAGCACCCGCCCCACTTAGGCTCAGGCTCAGCGTACTCCAAGCGACTCGATGCCATTTCATGCCATTTGCCCACATATATTTATTTGCCCGCACACAATGTAAGCCTAGTCTTCCCATCAATTATCTCAATTTAAGAAACATAAGATTGGGTATGCCCACCTCATGAAAAAAGCTGCCGACATTACTCAGCAGCTGACGCATCACATGGCAAAACCAACCATAGAAGGAAGGCGCTAGGCGACAAGGTAATGGCTAGACCTTGTCACCTTTGCATCCGGCCTACAGGCGAGTTAGTCGTTCGGCAACGCACTCATTCCCCTCATACCCCATGAGCTTGATCAAACTCACAGAGCCAGAAAAAGGAACATCAAACGATTGACTGCCATCTTTGACATCGACACTCTTCACCGGGCGACCATCAAAGTAAACATCTAAACGAGAGAACCCAGCGGTGTCAACGCTAATGAGAATCGCACCTTTCTTCTTCTTTGTTTTTACCGTTAGCAGGCGAACGGGCATCTTTTTCAAAATGGCCGCCGCCGCATCAATCAGGTCTTGATTGCCATTGAGCAAATCATTTTTTGTGAGCGCATGGCGAGAGTCTGGCACGACACCCAAATCTTCTACTGGCGTACCGGCTTGCTCGCCTACGCGCAGAGTTCTACGCACCGCAACCCGCATTCCTGACTGATGGGGCAACGGCTCATAAGGCGTTTGACGATCGGCAGGTTCGGGGACTCGCAACAGCTCCCGCAGCAAACCGTGATCCCAAACGTTGGCACCGCCTGCTCCCGTATTGCCATCGACACCTAGAATGTGACCAATCTTGTGGTCTTGGAAACCTGCAGCAAAAATATCAGTGGCACTATAGCAGCGCGCATTGGTAATTAGCACCGTTGGGCCGTGATACTTTTGCCCTCGGCCATTGGCAAACGCATAGGGCGTAATCGGAAAGCCACGAGAATAGACAGCACCCGTCTCAACAGAATCTTGAATAGAATCGACCCAAGGAGAGAGATCGATACCGACAGGATTGTTGCGATGACGCTCACAGATACGAGCATTTAGAGGCGTATTTAAAAACTGTGTGGGCTCAGGCGTAATTTCACCCGGCGTAATCGTTTGCAACAGTCCTTCACTGGCGTAAATATGTCCACCACCATTGCTGCGCATGTCAATGATCAACCCCTGCTGCGGCAACAACTCCGCCAAACGAATAAATTCGTCAATAAAAGCATCTGGGTCACGCACATTAAAGGAGAAAACGCGAATATAGCCATATTCACCAGAAGCCGTCGTGACGCTCTGCGCTCTAAAAACGCCGTCCATGGTGGTCTCTAAAGATTCACCCGGCTTGGCTTTTTCATTTGAGACTTCTTTGGGTTTATTCTCTTCTTTGGCAGTGTCTTCCTTTGCAATGACAGAAGGCGCAAACAACATTTTCCGCGTTTTTTGGATGAGTTCGGCAGACAGGTCTGTACCCATCGCGACAGCATTTTCGCTGACCTCGTCAGTTTCTACGCCGTTGGTATCGTTCCGTAGCGGCGTCACCAGCCAGGGCTGTCTGAGTTCTCTTTCTTCTCCGTCTAGATCGATATAGCCAATATCAACCCAGAGCGCATCGGGTGGGAGCGCAATGGTGAGCGGACGAATGGTGAGACCATCGATGCCCTGGGCGTGGCGGGCATCGGCATTACTGCCTGCGTGCTGATGGGCCGAGACGGCAACTGCGCGAGCAATAGGAACCGCGTTCCAGGTGACAATTTTTACGCCTTTTTTGAAGTACTCATGGGAAAAGCCTTGAACAAAGTGAGTCGCAATATATTGGGCTTTTCCTTTTTCGTCGAAGCACTCTTCGATATTGAAAGGTAAAAAGGCGGCTCTGCCAGCAAAAGGGGCAGGTAGCAAATAGTTTGTATGTAGGTCACGAACAGAGGTAAACACTTCTGACATGTCTCGGTGGAACTCTATCTCGCTGTCCATCGTTTTGTCAGTGGCTTGATTTAGCCGGTGCTGAATCAGACGAAGCTTTTGGATAGGGTCAACGCCGTGCATGGCCTCTTTCATCGGGAGATGAACAAAGTTCTCCTGAATGAGCACGAGGGCTTGTTCGACCAGCTGCTGGCGATCACGCAGAGTAAGCTTGCCGACGCCGTCCAAAAATTCTGTCAGCTGAGTGACCGCGTCAAACTGCGATCGCACTGCCGGATGGGTCTCGGCCAAAAACTCCAGCGCAGGCACACCGCCTTCCACTGCGCCTGTGCTCAGGCTCTTTTTCTGAACGTTTTTTTTGTTGGCTTTTGTGCCTTTCTTTTTAGCGTTCGTTCCCTTCTTTTTTTCGTTTGCGCCTTTTTTGGCCATAGTAGACTCCGTGATGGCAGCAGGCTCTTCCAACCGCTGAAGTGCAGTCTTGTTTCCCATGGTGTAAAACCCTTGATGATGTAGTAACCCCTGACCTCTATAGCGGTATTTCTACAGCTATATTTCTACCGAAATAACCCAGTATGCAAGTAAGTAGGTGGGTAAATACCCAGTGGTTTATCGAGTAGCGGCGATGGATGACAAGTCATCTATCACATATTATGAGGATTGGTATCCGTTAGGGTACCCGGATAACTACAGAGAAGCATCAAGTTTTTCCGATGATATCGGAAAATTGTCAGAAGCAATGGTAAAGATGCGTATGGTTAATCTGCGTATATGCACGACAAAATGCCTAGATATAGCAGCGGAAGGGCCTCCAACGAAAAGGCGTATCTCAGGTGAACTACTGAACCGTAATCTTGATTTTTTCGGACAATACAGGGTTGTCGTGAGGGACGTGAGTATAGTTACCCAACAGCAGCTGTAGCGTATGGTCACCGGGTGCTAGCTCGATGGTAGCCTCAGTTTGCCCCCCGCCAAAATGTCTAAT
>JBCBKQ010000421.1:0-3437 GCA_038521595.1 Cyanobacteria bacterium J06627_28
GCGATTAAGGGCAAAGGGATAACGTACGATACCGTTCTACGATTGTCATCAAACTTAAATGAGGAACGACCCCTACCTTATTTTTTTGACATCGTAGACTACGACCGTCTAGAGAAAGATGAGCCGATCAGGGCACATATTGATCGAGTCGGTATTGTTCTGATGAAAAGCGCCGAATAGATTTAGGCTGAATAGATTGAGCTGGCCGAGTGGACTAACTGCCATTGAAGGCGAGCCGACCCTGAGCGAAGTACAAAAGCCAGAGGTGCTTTAGCCAGAGGTGTTTTGCTATATTTTTTTGGCAAGGCGCACCCAAAAACTGAGGGATCTTTAGCTGCTTAGGGAGCAAATTAGCCACTGAATGCGATGTAGAAGGCTGTTGAGCTGACTGATTATTGAGCAGGAATGGTGATAAGAAATGTTGTGCCTTTTTGCAGGCTTGATTCACACTCTAATGAACCCTGGTGCAGTTCTGTAATGATTTGGTAGCTAATAGATAGGCCTAGTCCGGTGCCGCTGCCAATGGGTTTGGTGGTAAAGAAGGGATCGAATATGAGCGATCGCACCTCCTCAGACATCCCAATACCATTATCGGCGATCGCAATTCTTATTCGATCATCGCCAACCCGCTCAGTCGTAATCCAAATTTTGTAAGGGTGCGATCGCTGCAAACGGTTCTTTTCATCTGTCAGCGCTGATTGTTTAGCAGCCATTTCCAATGCATCAATCGCATTTCCCAGTATGTTCATAACAGCCTGATTAAGCTGCCCTGGATAGCAGGTCACTAACGGCAGCTCGCCATAGGATTTGACCAGCTCTATGGCTGTGCATTCTGATGATTGTTCTAGGCGATGCTTTAGTACCAGTAAAGTGTTGTCAATGCCTTCGTGAAGATCCACCGCCTTCCTAGCTGCCTCGTCTAAACGAGAGAAATTTCGCAGCGATAGAACAATCTCCCGAATTCGAGTACTGCCTACCCTCATGGAGTCTAGGAGTTTCGGCAAATCCTCCTGAAGGAACTCAACGTCTGCATCATCGACCATCTCTTGCAGAGGGCCGGGTGGATGGGGATAGTGCGTTTGATAAGCCTGAATAATATCCAGCAAATCTTGTGTGTATCTATTGATCGGTTTGATATTGGCATGAATAAAATTAACGGGGTTGTTAATTTCGTGAGCGATGCCAGCGACCAGCTGACCCATGCTCGACATTTTTTCCGACTGAATCAGCCGCAGTTGAGCTTGTTTAAGATCTTTTGTGTAGGTATTAACCCATTGAATAAGCCGATTGAGTGCATCCGCCAAAGTGCCGATCTCATCGTTTGACACAATGGCGGCGCTTACCTGGGTGTTGGCATCACGAGTTACCTGTAGCGCTATGTCAGTCAGCTTTTCTAGTGGACGAGCAATGGCTAGGCCCGTTAGCAATGCGAGCAGGTTAGCCGCGACGACGGCAATCACTAAACTGCCCAGAATAATTTGCATACGAAATCTTTCGGCCTGACGCAGCCCGTCTTGAGCTGCCAAGATCTCCTGATCAATTGCCGCCATGGTAACGGTGACATACTCTGAGAATTGAATGAATTCCGCAAATTCTTCGCCTTTTGCGAGGGCTAAAAGCTCTTGCTCTCGGCGATCGCTGGCGGCTTGGCCAGATGAGGTGTTTTCTAGCAGTGATGCGATCGCCTGAGAGAAATTACTCAGGGTTTGTTGATAAGACCTTAGTTGAGGTCTAAATGAAATCACCGAACGAGTTTTGGCCACTTCTAGCTCTGTTGATAGACGTTGAATCTCGTCCAGGCGAACCAAAAACTGATCTACGGCCTGCTCAAACGCAATCGGATCTTCTACAAACGGACCTAACTCTTTTGCAAGCCGATTTTGTAAAATAGTTGTCTGTAAATTATTAAGCTGATGTTGCTCTTGATACGCCGTTGTCAGCGTTTGCAGCGCCTGCGACTGATGCTGATTGCCAATGGCAAGTCCGGTCAAAGCACCGATGGCCGGAATGCCAACCGCAATAATATATCCAAGGGTAATTTTTAGCCTGACCGTCAATTTACCAAAGCGCCTGCGCCTTCTCGCCAAGGCACGACTTGGTGTGGTGTTGCCAACAGTCTCAAAGGGTTGAGCTGGTTCGAAGCTTTCCAAAGGCGAATTCATGTGGCTTGATGATACTAAGCGGTTTGCTCACAGCATTCCCACCTCACCAATCAGCTTTCGTTAATCCAAATCGAACGTCTGCCAATTGAACGCCTGCCAATCGAACGCCTGCCAATCGAACGCCTGCCAATCGAACGCCTGCCAATCGAAAGTCTGATGGTTTAGACCACACCTCAACCGCAGTGAGTACTTCGTCGGCCGGAGAAAAATTCATCAGCGTACCGTTAACGCGTTAGAAAAAATGACTACTTTGAACCCCTTTACTCTAAATATTTCTCCTACTGTTTAGACTTTGTCGGTATCGTTTACCCGTTCTAAATATCCGAATCAAAGCGTTGGCTCATGCTTATGCCAGTCCGTGGACTGCTCGTAGGCATGGGCGACTTCAAACAGCAAATCTTCGCGCAGCACATTACTGATAATCTGCAAGCCAATTGGCATGCCCTGGGTATCAAATCCACAGGGCACACTTATGCCGGGTAAGCCAGCCATGTTGACCGGAATGGTCATAAGGTCTAGCAGATACAAGCCAAGGGGATCTTCCATGTCGCCTGCTTTGAATGCGGTTGAAGGTGCCGTTGGGCTCACCAGCACATCTACCTCTTTGAAAGCTGCTTCAAAGTCCTGCTTAATCAGCGTTCTGACCTTTTGTGCTTTTAGGTAAAAGGCGTCGTAGTAGCCTGCGGAGAGGGCGTAGGTGCCAATCATGATGCGGCGCTTGACCTCGTCACCAAAGCCTTCGGAGCGAGTTTGGTTGTACATGGAGAGTAGGTTAGGCTTGTCAGCTCGCAGGCCGTAGCGGACGCCGTCGTAGCGGGCTAGGTTTGCGGAGGCTTCGCAGGGGGCGATGATGTAATAGGCCGAGACGCCATAGTTAAACCGGGGGCAGGAGATGGTCTTGACCTCTGCGCCTAAGGCTTTGAGCTGATCGATAGCAACATTCACGGCCGCGCCCACAGACGCATCGAGGCCGTCACCAAAGGTTTCTTTGATGATGCCGACTTTACGGCCTTTGAGGTCTCGTTTTAAGGACTTGGTGTAGTCGGGAATTTTGACGTTTAGGCTAGTGGCGTCTCTGGGATCGTGTCCGGCGATCGCACCCAACAAAATTGCCGTATCTTCCACCGTGCGCCCAAAGGGGCCAATCTGATCGAGCGAAGAGGCAAACGCCACTAGACCAAAGCGAGACACCAGTCCATAGGTCGGTTTCATCCCCACAATGCCGCAGAACGAGGCCGGCTGACGGATAGATCCGCCCGTATCAGAACCCAACGA
>JBCBKQ010000422.1:0-3423 GCA_038521595.1 Cyanobacteria bacterium J06627_28
GCATACTCAACGACACACACTCAACGACATATAGCAGATAGCTTGCCCTCAACAGCTTCAAATCAAAATCCCTACATTTCTACTCAACTTCATAAATTCATTAAAAAGGTTTTGTGGTGGCTTATAAAGACGACATATTATGGGAGGTAGAAACACTTAGGTTGCTACACCCTGTCGCTATGGGCACTTACTTACAGGGCACTCACTCAAAGACGAGGGTAGATTCTAACAATGGCCGCTCCAGCCCGGTTTTTGGGCAGGTGTATTGGTCATCTACCAAGTCCCTCTGGAACACAATGATATACGCGGGCGCACTCTTTGGTGGGTACGCAACCTTTCGCTGGGATGCATTGCTTCTATGCCTCATTACTAGCGTCATTACGCTGGGCGCAGGCTACTCCGTCGGCCTTCACCGCAAGCTTATTCACAACAGCTTTCAATGTCCCCAATGGCTAGAAAATGTCCTTGTATATATAGGGGTACTTGGCAGCACTGTCGGTCCTTTTTCTGCTATTGAGCAGCACGACTTGGCTGATTGGTCGCACCGGCATCCTAGATGTCATTCCTACTTTTCCCATCGCCAAAATCCCTTCATAGACTGGCTTTGGTCACTGCACTGCGACATCCAACTCACCTATCCCCCCATTATTCGATACGAGCCCCGCATCGCTCAAAACACCTTCTACCAGTGGCTAGAGCAAACCCGTGTGGTGCAGCAGCTGCCGTGGGCTGTTGCCTTTTATCACTTTGGCGGCTGGAGTTGGGTGTTTTGGGGTATTTATGTGCGCATTGCTCTGTGTACGACGGGGCAATGGTTGATTCAATATTTGACTCACCATTGGGGCGATCGCCCTCGAAAGGCGAAGAACACCAATATTGTCACCAGCAATCTGCCCCGTTTAGGACTATTTACCTTGGGTGAAGGCTGGCAAAACAATCATCAGCGCTTTCCAGCTTCTGCCCGCTTTAGCCTAGAGGAAAATCAATACGACCCAAGCTGGTGGTTCATTCAATCGTTGCAAACAGTTGGCCTTGCCTGGAGCATCAAGCAGACAAAGCCTCGTCTACAAAAAGTCATGCAGCCCGTCCCGACAGCGTCAGCACCACACTCTGCGCCGGTACAGCCCGCACGACAAAAGGTAGGTGCAAAATAATAACTCTCGGCAGCAAAGTTTATTCCAACATAGCAATCTAGCGTTTAACAACGCACTGCATGGATCTTTGTTGGCACCGATGGCCCACCGTATCAATCGCACCGAGCTAGAAGGCAAGGTTGTTATTAAGGCCCTCAATTCAAATGGGTCCAACTTTTTTTTGGTGGCTTACCTGCCTGCTTCAATTTGCCTGACGGCTGTCATTGCCGAGTAGCTCACACCTGCTGTTCCCTCGCCTGGATGCGTGCTGTCTCCCACTAGCCATAGGTTTTTAACGGGTGTTCGCGTTGCAAAGCCAAACGGCCCAAACGTCGGCACCTTTTGTCCAATGCCACCAACAATGCCATTCTCTCGTCCGGTAAAGGTTTCAAAGCTTCTAGGCGTTGCGGCTTCTACATGCACAAGATGTTCGGATCTTAGGTCGAAATAGTCCTTTAAGCGAGAGATAGCTTCCTGTGTGTATCTCTCTTTCATTTCCTTGTAGCCTGCTTCATCGCAGTTGTACCACTGTTGCACTTCCGTAAAAGAAGAGGCGATGATGGTTGCTTTCCCCTCTGGAGCGCGGCCATCACCGGGGCGACTGACCGAAACAAAGAGAGAATTATTTTCGGCAATTGGGCCATCATAATCGTAGAGAAACTGCAGGTGAGGCGGGCAGTTTTCTGGTACGGCAGAGTCTTCTACGCCTAGATAAATTACGAAAGCACCCGAAGAGGGTTCTAGCTTTTTGACTCTCTTTTTGTAGCCTTTCATTTTGTTGTCTTCTGCAAGTCTCACAAGGTTTTGCACGGTGACATTGGCAACAACATGATCGGCCTCTTCAAGCCAGGAGTCTCCCTTTTTATTGGTTATTTTGACTTGAGTGGGCTTTCCATTGTCTATTTCTACGGTTTCTGCGGTGTGGCGCATGTGCAGTTCGCCGCCATCTCTTTCGAGGGATTCGACGAGGCGATCGCTTAACACTTGCATACTGCCTTTGAGGTGAAATAGTCCCTGCGGCTTTTGGGAAACGCCCAGCGCCGTTGCGGCGTACAGCACCGCCGTTTTATCCGCTGTGGTTTGCGAGTACAGCTTTAGCTGCATGTCTAAAAATGTACGCAGCCGTCGATTGTTATAAAGGCCATAGCCTCGCAAAATCTCTCCAACGGTTGAAAAGGTGAAGGGCACTGTTAATAATGTGTCGGGACGCAGCGCGGTAGCTAGCTGAAAAACGTCCCAGATATTACGAGGAGGCAAAACCGGATCTCGCTGCTGAAATCGCCAGCTAAAGTCAAACAGCGCCTTCATAAAGGCCCAAAAGGGTGCACTGCCTGGAAACTGTCGTTCGCGTTCTGCTTTCCACTTTTGTGGATCGCGCCATACGTTTATCGGTTCGGTTTCGCCCGGTAAAAATACCGCGCAGGCAGGGTCGCATTCGCTAGCAGGCGGCAGCTCAATATTTAATTCTTCAAAGATTTGATGATGAATGCCACCGGGCTCCAAACCAGCCACCTGGGTTGCACCAACGTCAAAGGTAAATCCGCGTCGCTTAAAGGTAGAGGCGCAGCCCCCAGGCACAATAGCCTGATCAAAGACTTTTACCGCGTAGCCTCGACGGGCCAGCAGCGCGGCAGCCGTCAATCCCCCAATGCCTGCGCCAATGACCACTACTTTTTGCCCTGCGCCGCTCTTTCCCATTGTCCGTTACATTTCTTAAACTCTTCCTTTAGTCTAGCGCTACGGTGAAGCTCTATGCCTTTGGTTAGCTTAATTTCTGCCATCTGGTACAGCGTCCCGGCGAGCGATTATTTATAGCCTGAAAGGGCCGAAACCTATGCAAAAACATGGCAGACCCAAATAATATTCCTCAAGAAGCTCAGCAGCTCAAAGAAGAAATCAACGCGTCTAAAAGCGATAGCGAAGCAAAGGAAAAGCCAGATATGGCCAGCCCCGACTTCGACAAAGAGTACGAAATTGCTCAGCAAAACGAAAATGGCGCTGGTTCTCAATTAAGCGATCCTAATCCGGTGAACCGCAAGGGTGCTGAGGCTGGTGGTGGTCAGGCGCTCAGCCAAAACAAGGGCAAAGTGGACAGTGTCGATAGTCCTGGTGATAGCGACCCTAATGATTATTTAGACATGGCCAAGGATTTGACCGAAAAGGTCAAATCTAATAAATAGAGACAATAATCAAAGCCAATAAATATAGCAATGCGCTGATGCATTAGCGCATTGCTACTCACTTAGCTTTATAGAACGAGGGCTGTAGCCTTTTGTAGTGGCGTAAGCTA
>JBCBKQ010000423.1:0-3381 GCA_038521595.1 Cyanobacteria bacterium J06627_28
CTCGCTTGCTTAGAGGGCAGGCACTGAAAGACGCGCAAACTTGGTCACAGGGCAAGCGGCTCAGCGACCTGGACTATCAGTATCTGGCGGCTTCGGTAGAAGGCGATCGCAAAGCTATTCAGCAAGGGCTAGAAGCGCAGCGAGTAAAAGCCGTTGAAGCCCAGCTTGCAGAAGAGCAAGCGAGGCTGATTCAAGAACAGAAAACTCGCCTTCAGGAAAAGAAAACGATCAGATTCCAACGTCTCCTCTCTGCGGCTATCGGCGGGGCACTTTTGGTTACCGCTGGGCTGGGCCTCACGGCGCTCGGGCAGGCTCGAAACGCAAGAGTACACGAAGTCGAAGCGCTGATCTCCGCGGCAGAGGGCAGCTTCGATTCTCACCGGCAGCTAGATGCCATTGTGCAAGCGCTACGAGCAAACCAAAATCTAGCAGGGCTCACCGGTTCAGACCCAGAACTGGCGCAAGCAGTAAAGACCACACTGCAACGGGTGATGCTTGGCGCAAATGAACTCAACCGATTGACTTTCAACTCAGAAGTGAAAGATGCTGTCTTCAGCCCAGACGGTCAGCTGATGGCCATTGCCACAGCAGAAGGTAAGCTTTCTTTGCGCAAGGCAAGTGGCGAGGTGGTGTGGGAAATTCTGGCGCATGAGGCCTCTATCGGTGCGGTTGCGTTTAGTCCAGATGGGCAAACCATTGCCACCGGGTCCGCTGACAAAACGGTAAAACTATGGAGTATTGACGGCTTACTGATCTCAACGCCGGTGAGTCAGTTTGACTCGGTGAGGCAACTCAGATTTTTCCCAGATGGTAAAAGCTTCGTAGCAGCAGGCCAAGAGCGGACGGGGCGATGGGGAATAGACGGTGAGCAGATCATATTTACTGAGAGAGGGATACTGCAAGCGATCGCAATCGACGGTTCTATGCTGGTATTTCATCTGCGGCCGCCAGATTTGCAGGGCGATTGGCGCAATCGACTACCGCCGCCTCGCGTACTCAATCGGATAGACAACCGACAGACCTCTGGGTCAAATGCTAGATCCGATGCCAGCTCAAATGCAACAGCCCAAAATACTCAGCCGAGTAGTCAGCAAAGGGAAGTTTTTAGATCAGAGGAGCTCTCTCGCGGAGGTCTAATAAATACCCTGGTCACTAATGCCCAAGGCGAGAGCCTTGCCGTCTTTGTGAGCGAAAATGGCCCCACTTTTACGACTGCCATTAGCGCTGACAACAGGCTGATTGCTACGTCAGGGAGGGATGCCGCGGTTCATATTTGGGAACCAGACGGTACGTTTGTGCAAGTACTGGTTGGCAATCGATCCGACGTTCGAGAAATGGCATTTAGTCCTGATGGTGAACTGTTGGCTACGGCCGGAGAAGACAACGTCATTCGACTTTGGCAAGTCAAAGGCGGACTGATTAAAACCTTTGAAGGGCATCAGGCTGAGGTGAATAAGCTGATCTTTAGCCCGGATGGTCGCCAGCTGATGAGTACCTCTGAGGACCAAACCTTAAAACTTTGGCAAGTTAAAGAAACGCAGTATCAATCTTTGGCTGGACATGGAGATGCCATTGCACATCTGGTTTTCAATAATGAGGGTCAGTTATTTTCCTATTCAAAGGATCTATGGCTAAATGTATGGCAACGGCAGGGTGACCATGCTCAGGCAGTACCCACACAACAGATTAGGCCAGACGACAAACCACGCGTATCAGCCATGGCGACATACAACCAAGAGATCGCCCTTGCTTTGCCAGAAAACGGTCGAGTCAAAATTTGGCAAGCCGACAACTGGGCGTCGGCAGAGCGATTGCCCACTGATTATCCAGCCAAGCAGATACTTGATATAGGTACCAGCACAGCTGACCTAGCCTATAGCCCAGACGGTCAGCAGTTAGTTGTCATCACCTCAAACAGCACCGTTAAATTCTTGCAGCGTGACTCGGTAGGCCAGTTTTCTACCGAGCCGACTGCGTCGGTAGAGAGTATCAATCAGCCAGAGGCGATCGCATTTAGTCCAGACGGCAAACTCGTCGCGGTCGGCTCGGCAGAGGGCACCATCACGCTGCTGAACGCTGCGGGAACCCCACTCAAAACCATAGAAGGTCAGGCGGCCATTGTTGACATTGTCTTCAGTCCAGACGGCCAGCGGCTGGCAGCCGCCTCAAAAGATAGGCGGATTGAGCTGTGGTTCGTTTCGGACCTGCTATCTGAGTCTTTCGACTCCAAGTCTTTCAACAGAGCCGATAGCCTATTTGCAACAGAACAAACTCAAATTCGTCAAATCACGTTCACACCAGACAGTCAACTTTTGGTTTCAGCCCTAGCGGACGGGACGCTCAGCATTTGGGAGCTTTCTAGTAAGGAACGCCTCAGAACGCTGTGGGGACATGACAGCGCGCTCAGCACAGTTGCGATCAGTCCGGATGGACAATTGATTGCTTCTGGGGGGCGCGATCGCAAAATCATACTGTGGAATCTGCCCGCCATCCTAGCCCAAGACGAAGTCACCGCCGCCTGCGAATGGGTGACCGACTACCTCACGCATAACCCAGAAGTCGCAGACTATGAAACGCTCTGTTCAGAATCTGCAGCGGTCGGTTTTGAAAGAGTGTTTACAGTCTTACCGAAAAACATACGAAGCGATCGCAGCCGAAAACAACTATTCCAACAAATATATTCAGCAAAGAGTTGCGCCAGAACTTTGGTACTTGCTATCAGAAATCGTAGGTAAAAAAGTGACAAAGTCAAACTGCAAGACGGTACTATCAGGTACAGGTGAGTTGTAAGCTTTACCAGCCGTATTTTCAGGAGCATTTAGTGCTGAATGCAACAGATTTAGCACTGAGTGCAGGATAACGCAGGCAGGATAATCAAGAGACCGGATAGCTAAGAGAAAACTTCATGTAGCAATTACCAGGGGTTGCCAATCATCGTAAATCCTGACCAGTAGTAAGGATGCGAAAGATCTACAGCGTTATTGCTTCTCAATCTCTCTGGCAAGGAAACGACGCTTCTTGTGCTGGCAGTCAGCAGCTGTCCTGATTCTAGGCGAGTGTCTTCTCTTAACATAGAGAGCTGTGCCTGACGCAAAGCTTCCGACTTGATAGGTGCAGCTTTTAGGTGGCTATAAAACTCTCCCATCAGTGCCAACGTTCCGACATCGCTGACCGACCAAAGGCTAGCAACCGCAGATTTTGCGCCTGCAGCCACAGATAGTCCAGCAAAGCCCATTTCAGCATTTCTGTTACCCAACGCTGAGAGTTCTTACATTCAGCTATGGAACGAGAGGCTCTACCTCGATGATATTCATACACTCGGCTGGGACTCTCCACCGATTGATTTGCTCGTGCTTTCTGCGTGTCAAACAGCGTTGGGTA
>JBCBKQ010000424.1:0-3342 GCA_038521595.1 Cyanobacteria bacterium J06627_28
CGACCTTAAAAAAATTCGCGGTGCAGGCAAGCACCTGTTAGGCCTAATTAACGACATTCTCGATCTGTCGAAAATCGAAGCAGGCCGCATGGATCTTTACCTGGAAACCATTTCAGTCAACACACTCATTGCCGATGTCGTTTCCCTGGTAAAGATCCATGCGGCCTGCTTCGATTTTCGACAGATCGAGAATGTCGTTAATTAGGCCTAACAGGTGCTTGCCTGCACCGCGAATTTTTTTAAGGTCGGGAATCATCTCGGCTTCCCCTTGGTCTTCGGCCTCTTCTTCGAGCATTTCGCTATAGCCGATGATGGCGTTTAGGGGCGTACGCAGCTCATGGCTCATATTGGCCAAGAACAAACTTTTCGCGGTGTTGGCTTCTTCGGCTTTGGCGCGGGCAGCCTCGGCTTCTTGCATGCTATGGGCCAGCTGCTGGTTTAGGTTTTGTAGCTCGTGCTCGGCTTGGGTGCGATCGCTCATGGCACGGTAAGTCTGATCTATCATGCTGTGAAAAGCCTGAATCACTTCTCCTAATTCGTCGAGCGATCTTCTTTGGGTGCTGTCTATACTGGGGGTTAAGCCTGAGAGAAAGACCGGTTTAGGCTGGCCTTGGTCAATAGCCTGTCCCGCAGCCTGCAATCCCTTGCGCAAGCTCAAAATGGGCTGTAGTACCAAAGGCCCTAGCGCAAACATCGTGCCCGCCGTCACGAATAGACCAATCAGGAGAACTAAGCCAACAATGCGCCAGAAAAAGCCCGTAACGGCAGGTTGTACCGATGTTGCATCTAGCTGGGCAATCACGACATATTCTGAGCCATCAACCGCTTGCACAGACCATGCCACATTGTAGGTCTGGGTCGTTTTATCGAGTAGGTGATCTGTCCGTTCGTTTTGGACGTTGGCAAGGGTCAGCAGTGGCAATTCGCCAAAAGTAGCAACCAGCTCTCCGCTGGGCGTGTAGATTCTAGTTCCCAGTAAGTGATCGTCAAATAACAGACTGTTTTGTGGCGCGGTTAGCGCCTGACCAGATGGCCTTCCAGATAGCCCTCCAGATAGTTCTAAGTGATGCAGGCTAACCCAGGGCTTTACCGTAGCTAGGCCAACCTGTTCAAGATCGTCTAAGAGTTCTTGCTCTCGCCGTTGGTAAGACGGAACCAAAATAATCGCTTCAATAATCACCAAAGAGAGAAAAACCCAAAACGCTATCTTTCGAGATAAGCGAGCCTTGAGAGGGCTGATTAAAGATCTAAGTTGGGGGTTAATCATGAAATTTACGCAGTGATAGTGGGGCAATTATTACTGAGCCCGGAGGCCCCCGTCCCCAATGCTGGGGCTCTGAGGCAAGATGAGCTTAAAATCTTTCGCTTCTGTAATTAATCTTGCCAACTAACTTAAGCCTGGCAAGACAATAACCTCATAACTTTCTACAAAACCTTGATATCTTGTCTCAGAGCCCCGAACTCGGGGACGGGGGCCTCGACATGATGATGGTTTATTTGACATTTAATGAGAGCTGTCTACTTACAAGCTTTAGTACGATGGAACGCTGTCTCAAACTCAAGTCCAAAACTCTTCGAGATTGATGGCCGCGACTTCTTGCTTTACCTCCTGGAAATAGTTACTGCTCGTCAGCGTGACCACGGCTTCTTTACGCTGCTCTTGATTGATCTCAATTTGTAGCTCTTTGAGCTGTCGCCGCAGCTGGTCTTCGCGATAAACGCGCTCGGTGATGTCTTGCACGATACCTTCGTAGTACAAAATCTGATTCTTTTTATCTCTGACTGCCCGCGCGTCTACCTGAGTCCAAATGATGCTGCCATCTTTGCAATAGGATCGGTATTCAAAAGATTCAACCGTGCCTCGCTCATTAATCACTTTGACAAAGTCTTGCTGTCTATTGGGATCAACGTAAATTTGCTTGGCGATGTTATCAACTGAATCCATCATTTCAGTTGCAGAGTCATAGCGATGGATTTTTGCCATTGCTGGGTTCACCCTGATAAAGCGACCGTCGGGAGAAGATTGAAAAATGCCTTCGAGGGCGTTTTCAAAGATACTTCGGTACTTTTCTTCCGCAATTCGTAGGGCGTCTTCCGCTTGCTGGCATTCAGTAATGTCGAGGCCAAAGGAAACAGCGGCTTTCCCTTGTTTGTATTTTTGGACGCCAATAAGATAGCACCGAGGTTCTCCGTCAATGGTGATTTCAACTCGGCGGTCTTCTACCTCGTTAGGGCTCAGGAGAAATTCATTCAAGAATTGAGCCAGTTCAGCATTGCCCGCCAGCGTATTCACAGGTTTGCCAACAATGGCGTTGGGGCTAAGGCTAAGGCTATCGGCCAAGCAGTGGTTCACGCCCATAAACACGCCGTTGGCATCCACCCACGAAATATTGGCTGGGACTGTGTTGATGATGGTTTCTAGTTGTTCTTTGGCATGGTGCAGGGCTCGCTCTGACGCTGTTCTAGATTTTGAGCAGCCCTGCAAGGCCTTCAGCATTGCCCACCAAATGGGGAGGATCATCAAAAGGCCAGTCGTGGCGATCGCACTCGCTAAAACCAGCTGTCGCTTGAACCCATTAAAAGCTTCGGGTGTAAGGCGTGACGCGGCATCTAAAGCTGAAGACGCGCCTACTGTACTGGCAAAGAGGTGATAGGCCTGCCAGGCACACCAACCCAGCGGCACAAATGAAGCCAGCGTTAGGACAATCCCCGCACTAACCATGACGGAAGAACGATGAATCGTGAGTTGAAAAAGATGCGCGAGATATCGTTTCATGAGGGCTTAGGTAGGGGGATTTGGGGATAGGGGAAAACGCACTTTGCTGCCGGTGGACAGTGTAGTGCTAGCTGAATGCGTCACCAGTCATCAATGTGATTGCCGCCTTCAATCCATTCAGAGAGCACTTTTTCGGACTTGGCAACGTTGAACAAATGCAGGCCAAAGTCTCTGGAGAGATCTTCGCAAACCTTGATGCCGCGTAGGCTGTTGCCCTTAGCATCGAGCAGCGGAGAAAAGGTGCCAATACCGAGCTGGCTCGGAACAACAGCTGTAATGCCACCACCAACGCCACTTTTGGCTGGGATGCCGACGCGGTAGGCCCATTCGCCTGAGCCGTCGTACATGCCGCAGCTCAGCATCACGCTGATGACATCTTGCACGTAGCGTTCGTCAATGGCTTGGACGCCGGTAACCGGGTTTTTGCCGCCGTTAGCGAGGGTGGCCGAAAGCATGGCCAAATCTCTCGCATTCACCATCATGGAGCACTGCTGAAAGTAGAGGTCTAGCGTTGCGTCGATGTTGTCGCTGACCATGCCAAAGTTGCGCATGAGGTAGGCCATGGC
>JBCBKQ010000425.1:0-3336 GCA_038521595.1 Cyanobacteria bacterium J06627_28
CTTCTTATTTTTAAAGCAATTAAGAAGCCCCAGCCATAAAAGAGCCGGGGCTTCGCTTCGGTATAAGAGGTCGATATATTGGAAAGGATCGACATATTAAAATCGAAGCGAAGCCCCGGCTCTTTTATGGCTGGGGCTTCTTATTTTTAAAGCAATTAAGAAAAGTCGCAACGCTCTGTTTACGATGCAGTTAACTGCCACTGCGCTAACTGATGCTCGATGTGATTGTATATTTCAACCACCTCGCTTTTAGACAGATCAATTTGCACCGTGTGTACGGATCTATTTCTAATCTCCAGTAAATTTTTAGCCCATTCGTACTCGTCGCTAGAAATCTCACCAAGCGAATACATATAATTCAAAACACTTTGGTCAGACGTCAAATCGATAGGAATATCAGCCCGTTCACCAGCCAGCCGCATGGCCAAGATATAAACTGACCAAAGGTAGGGCACCGCCAGATCATAATTCTCACTAGCAAGCAGATGCTTTAATTTTTCTAGCATTGTTACAAGCGCATCAGGTGTACCTGAGGACTGATGCGCCGCCATGTCTGACAAGGGCCCCTCATCGATTGTAGAAAGCATAAAACGCCAATTTTTATGCTGACTTACAATTTCAGCAATTTCTTGATATCTCTCGACCGAACGATGAAACCCTTTTGTCTTGATTTCAATGATTAGATTTTCGTTCCCACGAGTTGCCAAAATATCAGGACGATATTGGCGTAGGTCAAATGGAAATTTTGAAGGATCGGGCTCAACGACGACGGAATATCCTTGAGCTCTCAAGTCGGCAGCCATAGATTGGGCGGCGGCAAGCTCTGTCGTGACAATGCTCATATTCTGACCTCGTTGTTAAGTTCAGATGATATAGAGATATTGACATAGAGGCAGTCAACACCTCGAATAACTGCATCTGCTAACTGCGTTGGTTCCGCTTCATTAGACTACTAAGCTATTTCAACCTAAAGCGCATCATCAACGGCAAATGATCGGAAGATTGATCAGCCTGCGTGACCACTTGCGTATTCATCACCTCGATAGAGCTAGGTGTGTAAAACAGATAGTCAAGCTTGTACTCGGGTTGATCAGCTGGGAAGGTTGCATTGCTTTTGTCGCTCCAGTTTTCTTGCGGGATGGCTGAGGTGAGCAGGTCAGATGCCAACATTTCTTTGATAGAAAACTTCGTTTCTGTATAGGTGTCACCTTGAGCACTTACAAACGTCGGACGATCCAGCGCGCTGTTAAAGTCGCCCATGAGGATGACGGGATTTGTTTTGGCGTAGTCTTCTGCGAGCGATCGCACAAACTGCGTCTGCCTCACCCGCGTCTCTTCATCAAAGGCCTCTAAATGCACGCTGATGACCACCAGCGTTTTGCCATCGATGTCAAGTTGCGCAACCTGCGCCAGTCGATCAAGATAAAACGCCTTAAACACAAAGTTCTTGTCAGCGACCCGTTCTAAAACGATGCGGTTATTTTTCTCAATCGGGTAGCGGCTGATGATGGCTTGGCCAGAGAGAATTTTGCCGAAGTGTGCGGAAATCGGCCAGTAGGGAAAGGGGAGATAGTTTTTGTCCCAGTTGACTGCGATCGCACTCCCCCGCATCCCTAACGCTTTCGCCAGCACGTCTACCTGATTTACCCCATAGGAGCGCTTGGCCCCCATATCAATCTCTTGAAAGCCCACAATATCTGGCTTCACCGCCTGCAGTGCCGCGATGGCTTTCTCTTGATTGGCGGTAAACAGCGACTGCTCGGGCCGCACTGTCGTGTTATTTGCCAGCCCAGAGAGGTAGCCGATGTTGTAGCTCACAATGGTATAGCTGTCTTGTTGGCTTGCAGACGGCGCGTCGTATTCAAAGGTGTCTGCATAGGTTTGCTTATCTGCCGTACCGGCACTCGCCCAAAAGAAAAAGAGAACAGTCGCCACTGTCGGCACGCCTACCAGCAATCCCAGCAGCTTCAGAAATAGTTTCATATAGCCTCCCAGCCTCTACACCCGACAACGTCTCTTGATAGGATCTCACCCCATGGGTACCCTGTGTAAACACGCTTAGCCTATGCCACCCCTTCGAATGTCCATCAAAAACATCATTTTCTACGGCTTCCTCGTCTTTATTCCCGTTTCTATTGCAGGACATTTCTTGGGCTGGAGTGACCTCATCATTTTTGTAACAGCAGGCCTTGCCATCATTCCCCTTGCCGGATGGATGGGCACCGCCACCGAAGAAGTCGCCGTCGTCCTTGGCCCTTCCCTCGGCGGCCTTATGAACGCCACTTTCGGCAACGCGACGGAGCTGATTATCGCCATCTTTGCCCTGCGAGCGGGTTTAGTAAACGTTGTAAAGTCCAGCATCACCGGCTCCATCATCGGTAACTTGCTCCTAGTCATGGGCCTGTCGATGCTGCTCGGCGGCCTCAAGTACAAAGAGCAAACCTTTCAGCCTACGATTGCCCGGCTTAATGCATCGGCTATGAACCTAGCCGTCATCGCAGTACTGCTACCCACTGCCGTAGATTTCACCTCTAGCGGCATTGAGGAACCTATTCTGCAAAAGCTCTCTATTGCCGTCGCCATCGTTCTGATGATGGTTTACGGTCTTACCCTGCTGTTTTCAATGAAAACGCACTCTTATCTCTATGATGTTGGCGTTGCCGAAGAAGGCAAAGACACCGTACTCACCTCTGATCTGAGCGAAGCAGAAGCCGTCCTGGCACTCGAAGAGCAAGAACATAAGCCCAATCTTGCACTTTGGGTGAGTGTCTTGCTGGTGGCCACCATCGCCGTTGCCATCGAGTCAGAATTCTTAGTGAGTACGCTAGAAGTCGCCAGTGAGCAGCTTGGCTTTTCTCAGCTGTTCACAGGTGTGATTGTGCTGCCTATCATCGGCAATGCGGCCGAGCACGCAACTGCCGTCACCGTTGCGCTAAAGAACAAAATGGATCTGTCACTGAATGTGGCCGTAGGGTCTAGTTTGCAAATTGCCCTGTTTGTCGGGCCATTGCTGGTCTTGATTGGTGCTTTTATGGGTCAGCCAATGGACTTAGATTTCAATAACTTTGAGCTGCTATCGGTAGTAGTCGCTGTACTCGTAGCCAATTCCATTAGTTCAGATGGCAAATCTAACTGGTTAGAAGGCACCCTGCTACTAGCCACTTACACCGTGATTGGCTTCTCCTTTTACTTCCATCCTGTGATCGAGGGCCTAGGCTAAAAGCAATAGACTAAAAGCAATAGGCCCTCGATCACAGGATGGAAGTAAAAGGAGAAGCCAATCACGGTGTAAGTGGCTAGTAGCAGGGTGCCTTCTAACCAGTTAGATTTGCCATC
>JBCBKQ010000426.1:0-3317 GCA_038521595.1 Cyanobacteria bacterium J06627_28
AAATCAGTATTAATTAATACAAGTTAAATCATGTTGATACTATAAATAATGTCTTTAATGTGCAATTACGCGAACAATGGGTAGTATGCTAATGAGATAAATTATCATTAGCATGGCAGCGTAGCAATTATACGCTCGCTTGCTGCTGCGCTAGTCAGCAATCATTAGCATAGCCATGAAACCCTTTTTTTGCGCGATCGCCAATAAACAGGCTGGAGAGGACCTCATTGGCACCGCCTCGCAGTACCAAACCTATGTGCTAATCGAATGCCCATTGCCTTGGGCTGCAAAGGCTTTCAGCTCATCAATAATTCCACTTACGTTAAGACAATACATTAACCAAATAAAGTCTGAACAGTCAGTTCAATTCCTCTGCATCCACAGAGGCCAATCCAACGATTTTGATCAGACGACTGTACTGATTTATGAACAGAGTGTCACCAGTTTAGGAGGCGTTGTCGATAACGCCTACCAGTTTGCCAGCCACTATCGGGGCTATGAGTTTACGCTTAGCGGGCTAGATGCCGTTGTCTCTTTCCTAGAGGATTACTGGGAAGGACAGAGAATTGGCAGAATCATTACTGAACAGGATGTCTTAATCTGCACTCATGGGATGAGAGACAAATGCTGCGCCAGGTTTGGACAACCCTTGTTTATACAAGCAAAGCAGATGGCTAGCAGTGGTAAGTTATCGAGCGTCAGACCTTGGAAAACCAGTCATATTGGTGGTCATCGGTTTGCGCCAACAGCGATCACCTTCCCTGATGGGCGCTACTACGGTCGGTTAAGCCCAGAAAATTTACAGGCTGTGCTCACTCGTCATGGCCCTGTCAGCAGGCTCAAAGAGATTTATCGTGGTTGGGGGTTGCTGCCAGCGCCACTACAAATCGCAGAGCGAATCTTTTTTCTGAACAATGGCTGGGTATGGCTAGACTGCGAAGTCAGCTATCGCCTGCTGACAACAGCGACTGAACAACGGCCCCCAATTGTTGTTGCGAATGATGAAACTTCAATGGCCTCGGAAAACACGCCCATTGAGGCCGAGTTTGCGATTCATTGGCGCAATGGAAACATTCGTACATACGCCTTGAGGTTGGCACGAGACCTAGAAAGAACAACTTGTGTGCAAGCCTCTTGTAGTAGTGCGCTACCAACCCCTGTGACTAAGTACGCGCTACTAGATTGCCGCGAAATTGAACCTGTAGTCAGTACAACAAATGCTCGCGCAGAGTCGTCTTCCCTAGGGAAATGACTTTACGCCGCATGCCACATGCTGTGTCTATCTCATGCCAGCAGCCAACTCATGCTGGTGGAAGCTTGGGCGGTAGTAGCGTTAGCGACACAATCGCCGTATAGATCAGCGCAAAGTAGGTCTCAAACCGGGCGATATGTTCAAACCGGCAGCTACGATACCAGTCTTGCCAAACGACAATCACCAACAGCTTTAAGATGGCGATCACAAACACCAGTGTAGTGAACCCAGATAGCCAGCCTACTGACCATAGCAGTGCTACCAGAACAGTTGCTATTCCGTGATAAATAAAGCTTTCTTTCAGCAGATTAGTCTTTACTTTCCGAAGCTTTACGCTAAAGACGGCACCGGAGAAAAACAAACTGTTCAGTAGCCACAGGCCGAGAGATCGCACCGTCAGCGTCCCTGTTGTTGCGCCATACACAAACAAAGTAGACAAACACAGCGCACTGAACATGACAACTTCGTTGGCGATCGCCTTTTGCTGACGCTGAAAAACTGCCCACATATCAAGCCCTAACGCCACCACGCCCGCTGCGCATACCCAAAGTAGAACAGGATGTTGCCACACCAGCCAGAGTGCAATTGCCCCCGCCGAAACCCCATACGCCCCTGCCCAAAACGCATAGCGTGGTCGCCACTGCCGACGGCGCTTAATCTGAACCACCATTGGATGCTCTGCCTGCAGTGCTAGAAAAGCTGCCACGCCAGCCCAAGTGGTTTCGTCAGTCCAGGCTTGAGCGAGTGATGCCCCAGTTAGAACAGCGCCTAGCAGAACCAGCAGCACACCATGTTCGGGTGAAAATGTAGGTCGATACCAGGCTCTAGTCAGTGGGCTGTAGTTGGGCGGAGCATCGAGCGGCGCAGACTCAGGCAAGCTATCGGATAAACTGTCGGATAAACCAGGCATCGACTGAGAAGTCTCTAATATTGATTGAACCACCATTGCTAGAACAACTCGTCCTCTACGTCTGTCTCAATCGTGCAATCAGAGACCGGGTACGCCACACATAGCAAAGCATATCCTTTACTGAGTTGATCATTATCCAAAAAAGACTGATCAGACTGATCAAGCTTTCCCTCGATTATCTTCCCCGCACAGGTGCAACAAGCCCCCGCTCGACAAGAAAACGGCAGGTCGAGCCCGACCTCTTCCGCCGCGTCTAGAATGTACTCGTCTTCAGCCACAACAACTGTCTGATCGAGTCCTTCTCTCTTGTTTATCAACCGTATGTTGTAAGTTTTTGTCATATCGCCTCTATCTCCCAGCGCTAGACCCGTTAACACACAAGCTCTTAGCGCTGAGAGATATCTATGATTATTGCAAGGATTATTGCAAGCGAAAAGAGAACGCAGCCAGCCTACAAACTCATTGCCTGCTTGACCTGCCCTGCCCAGGTCTGGATACGTTCTTCTGACTTATCTGACTCATTGTCGTCATCTAGTGCTAGCCCACAGAACTTACCATCTCTCACAGCGAGAGACTCGCTGTGCTCGTATCCTTCCGTGGGCCAATAGCCGACCGTTTTGCCACCTAGCCCCGAAATTTTTTCCTCCAGCTGACCCATCGCATCCATAAAGTTGTCGGCATAGCCAACTTGGTCACCCGTCCCAAAGTAGGCTATGGTCTTACCACTGAAATCTACATCATCCAACTCGTCAAACACCGCTGCCCAATCGTCCTGTAAGTCGCCGATATTCCAAGTCGGGCAGCCAATAATTATATAGTCATACTCTGCCAGATTACTAGCCTCACCATCTGCAATATCTTGCAGATCAACAACAGAATCGCCACCTAGTGCGGCCTGAATTTGCTCAGCGGCATCTGCTGTTTTTCCAGTCGTTGAGCCATAAAACAACCCTACTTTAGCCATCGATATTCCTTGCCAGTTGTAATTTACTTTATAGCTAAGCAGGCTACAGATAGATGCCGTTCAACAGCATTGCAACAGCAGCCGTGCTCGCAAAATTTGAGGCTTGCTTACTTATTGATAAACATAGCCAACAATAGGAATTATACACCTGATTATTGACAATTAATATCTTTAAATCAAAAGAGCTACCT
>JBCBKQ010000427.1:0-3247 GCA_038521595.1 Cyanobacteria bacterium J06627_28
ATTTCGGGGTCGGCCATATCTTTGAATGTAATAAACGGAGAGAGCCGCACGCCTGTTCTCTCTTTTCCAACCTCATCAATCACTGCCTTTGTAACCTGACTCAATAGGCGAGCGCGATTTTCTTGACTGCCGCCATACCGATCCGTGCGTTTATTCGAGTTGCTACGCAAAAACTCATCAATCAGGTAGCCATTCGCTCCATGGATTTCTACGCCGTCAAAGCCTGCTGCGATCGCACTCCTCGCCCCCAACCGAAACTCTGCGATTGCGCCATCGATATCCGCCTGCATCATCGCCCTGGGCATATCTGTTGGAATCATTGTGGCATCCCCATTCGGAGCCCCATCAAAAATGTACACCTTCGTATCCTTGGCAGGTTCAGCCGAAGGCGCGATAGGCTGCAAACCATTCACTTTGGCACTACTTACCCGGCCCACATGCCACAGCTGCAAAAATATCTTCGAGCCTGCGCTGTGAACTGCCTCAGTTATCAGCTTCCAGCCTTCAATCTGCTCGGGTGTATAGATTCCTGGAGTGTTTGCGTAGCCCATTCCCTGAAGCGAAACCTGCGTAGCCTCTGTAATAATCAGTCCCGCGCTTGCTCGCTGCGCATAATATTTGGCCATCAGTGCGTTAGGAACATCGCCTGGTTGAGAAGCGCGCGATCTCGTCATCGGAGCCATCAAAAAACGATTCTTCAGCGCAATGCCTTGCATATCGTAAGGCGTATACAGAGGATGTGTAGCGGCAAGATTAGTCGTCATGTGTAGACTCCTTTTGTTTGACTAATCACAGTCTATTTTTTCACTCTCACATGCACAATTGGTCTATTTACGAAAATACTTTTTAGAAAAAGTGAATAATGATTGACCGATAAGAACACCCCAAGGGCTTTATTTTCAACTATTCAGAATGGCTGACAACATTAATGTCTTGCAGGGTCATCATGGCACCCTGCAACATCTCTTTTACAAGGGGCAAAAACTTTTCAATCGCCGCCGTTCGGTCAATTATCCTAATTTCGAGCGGTAAATCTGCCGACAGTGACAGTACATGCGTTGTTTGCACCGCGTGATGCGGCCCAAATCCCTCTATACCCCGAGTAACGATTGCCCCTAGCAGCCCTTCTGCTTTAGCATGCTCCACTACCGCCAAGTAGAGCGGCTGACGCTGCCAACGAGCCCCCTCAGTGGTGTAAATTGTCAGCTGTTGCCAGTCCATTATTCGCGCTCCTATTACCTCATTAGTCTGGCGACAACAATCCCTAAATAAAGACTCAGAGAACCCGCCACAGCGCTTCCGAGCCAGTAAACCGTTGCAATGTTAAAACGAGCTCCTTGTATCAGGGTGATGGTATCTAGCTCAAAGGTTGAAAAAGTTGTGTATGAGCCCAGAAAGCCAACCGCGCACAGCAGTCGAAGCTCTGGGGACATCAGCAGCACCTGATCGAGGACTAGCGTCGTGAGCAGGCCCATGGCAAATGAGCCTGTGAGATTGATTAGCACGGTGCCATAGGGAAAGCTGGTACCCAACTTTTGCGCTATCCAAATGCTGATGTAATAGCGGGAGAGCGAGCCTGCGATCGCGCCCAAACTCACGGCAATAGGATTTCGGATGGAAGGCTTCTGTAACACTTCAGGCACAAAATGAGGGGCAACCGTCATCAGATGGATAAAACTACTCAGCGCCGAACCCTCCTAAACAGCTCAAAAATTTTACATCAAAATCATAAAGTCACGCGCTCAAGCCCAACCTGCCAAAACGGTTTTCCCAATACTGCTGCCCGCTTCTACCCGAGCATGAACCGCCCTCAGGTTGCTTGCATTAATAGGGCTCACCACGTCAGTACAGGTCGTTTGCAACACTTTTTTGTCTACTAGCTGACTTATCTCATTTAGGAGTTTAGCCTGCTCATTCATATCCTCGGTCTCATACATCGAACGAGTAAACATAAACTCCCACACAAAGCCCGCGCTCTTGAGCTTGAGCTGATCCATCTCCAAGGGCTGTTCGTTCTCTACAATTGTGCAGAGGGTGCCTTGAGGCTTGATAATTTTGCCCATCGCCTGCCAGTGGGCGTCCGTCGCATTCAGGCACAAAATATAGTCAGCACACTCCACCTGTTCAGCCAAATCATTGCGATGATTAACAATCTCATCCGCGCCCAGCTTTCTGCACCACTCATCCGTTTCAGGCCGAGAAGCAGTCGCAATAACATGAAGCTTTGCAATCTTTTTCGCCATTTGAATTGCAAGAGAGCCCACTCCCCCAGCCCCGCCAATAATCAAAATAGACTTTCCAGCATCCTCACCCGCCCTGCTAATCTGTAGCCGCTCAAACAGCGACTCCCAAGCTGTGATGCTAGTTAGCGGCAGTGCGGCTGCCTCAGCAAACCCCAGCGTATTGGGCTTGCGTCCTACAATTCTCTCATCTACCAAATGAAACTCACTGTTCGTCCCAGGACGGGTAATATCGCCTGCATAGTAAACCTCATCCCCCGGCTTAAACTGCGAGACCTTCTCTCCTACTGCAACAACTACACCAGCAGCATCCCAGCCTAAAATGCGAGGGTCTGTTTCAACTTTCTCTTTTGGTGCGCGAACTTTTGTGTCCACCGGGTTCACTGAAATAGCCTTTACCGCCACCACCAAATCTCGGCCTGTCACCTCAGGTTTTGCAACCTCAACATCTTGCAAACTGTTCTCGTCGTTTACCGACAAATATTTATACAGCCCAACTGCTTTCATGATGGAGACTCCTGTCAACTTTTTGGTTACCTTTAGCTTAGCCATTTGCATTCGCTTATACAATGAACTAGATATCGAAAACACTATTCACTAAATCCGAATAGTGCAGCCAATCGCTATGACTAAAATTGACGACATGGCTTTGTTTGCCCAGGTGGTAAAAGCAGGTGGCCTGGCCGCTGCGGGACGACAGCTAGGCCTTTCTCCTGCTAGCATGACCGCTCGTATCAAGGCACTTGAAGCCCGTTACGATACGCGCCTGCTCAATCGCAGCACCCGCAGCATTTCTCTCACCGATGCAGGACACCGCTTTTATGAAGCCTGTCTGCGAGTCGTGGAGGAAGTGGCCGAAGCTGAAGCCTGCCTGCAAGCTATCAAACAAGAGATAAGGCGTAACGTTCGGATGCTCGCAAACAAAATCAGCCAGGGCTGGGGCGACATATTGACGACCAAAGTCCGACGGGGCGGTGATTCGTAAGGAGCCCGAAAACTCTTGTTTG
>JBCBKQ010000428.1:0-3244 GCA_038521595.1 Cyanobacteria bacterium J06627_28
AACCCGACCAATATCACTCAGCCCACAGTCTCCGCCGCAGGACAGTACCAAAAAGGGTATGAAGACTATGGACAGCTCTTTCAAAAGATAGGAGAAGTCATCCATCAAAGCTGTTGTATTTTGACTAGCCGTGAAAAGCCTAAGAATCTTCAAACCCTAGCCAGTGAAAAAGGCAAAATTCGTTTTTTTCAGCTGCATGGGCTCAAAGATGAAGCGGCCAAAAATATGTTCGCTCGAAGTGAACTACGCCCCGCAGCAACAGACACCTTAGAGCGCATCATTCGCTTTTATGAAGGCAATCCCCTCGCGCTAAATCTAGCTTTAAAGCGAATTCAAAGCATCTTCAACGGCAATATCGTCGAATTCTTAGCCCAAGAAAATCCCTTTTTTGAAGATATCAACGATCTGCTCAACTGGCACTTCAATCGACTCAGCTGGGCTGAAAAAGAAATCCTCTACTGGCTTGCCATCAATCGAGAACCGATGAGCATCTCAGCCATTCGCAGCGATTGTCTCACGCTGGCGCTAAAAGATATTGTGACCGATACGCTAGAGTCACTACAGCGCAGATTACCCATTAATCGAACAGCCACAGGTTTCAGCTTACAGCCTGTAATTATCGAATACTTAACCGAAAAACTCATTAAGCACATTGCCCATGAAATTCAATCTGAACAGATTACATTACTCAACCGTATTTGCTTACAAAAAGGCACCGCTAAAGACTATACTCGCAAAGCTCAACAGCGATTAATTCTATTACCGCTAATAGCGAGGCTACATGAAAGCTTAGGGAGTACAGAAAATATCGTCCATCAGCTCAATCACCTACTCCAGCAGGTGAAAGCAACACCTCGTTGGCGATCAGGCTACGCACCAGGCAACTTACTCTCTCTTTTTTGTACCTTGGACACCGATCTCACCGGATATGATTTCTCCCACTTGACCATTCGGCAATCTTATTTACAAGACAGGCCACTGCGCCAGGTCAATTTTTCTCATGCCGATCTGTCAACGGCAGTCTTTACGCAATCTTTTGGTGGCGTCCACTCAACTGCCTTTAGCCCCGACGGCCAATATCTTGCCATTGGAGATTCCAAAGGAGAAATTCGGCTACTTCGCCAGCATGACTATCAACAAGTGCGCCTACTCACAGGCCACGGTCCAACCCTATGGATCACCGCTGTAGCGTTTGCCCCACAATTCTCTGATCAGTCGCCGCTGCTAGTGAGCAGCAGCTTTGACGCCACAGTGAGAGTGTGGAACGTCAAAACAGGCAACTGCTTGAAGGTACTCAGCGGCCATACCCACTGGATATGGAGTGTCGATATCAGTCCTGACAGCCGACTCGTCGCTAGTGGCGGAGATGATGGTACCGCAAAGCTATGGGATGTGGAAACGGGTGAGTGTTTGCACACCCTAAGTGACCACTCAAACTGGGTCTGGGCCGTGGCCTTTAGTCCCGATGGTAAAACCCTCGCCACTGGCAGCTACGATCACACCATTCGACTCTGGGATACAGCTACTGGAGCCTGCCTGACGATTCTTAACGGCCATGACAACAGCGTTTGGGCACTCGCGTTTAGCCCTGATGGCACAACTCTCGTAAGCAGCAGCCTCGATCACACTCTGCGCCTTTGGGATATGGAGACCAAAGACTGTCTACACATATTAAAAGGACACACCAAAGAAGTACGATCTGTGGCCTTTTCTCCAGACGGTAACGTCGTTGTGAGTGGCAGCTTTGATGGCAGCTTAAAACGATGGGATGTGAAAACAGGGCACTGCCTTTTTACCTACGTGGGCCATCGGGTCGGCGTGCGCACTGTTGCCATTAGCCCTGATGGCCAGACCCTTGTTAGCGGCGACCATAGCCAATCATTACGGCTGTGGGATCTGCAAAAAGGGCATTGTTTACAATCGGTTAAAGGCTACATTAACTGGGTTTGGTCAATGGATGTGCGGCCTCAATCACGGTGCTCGCCATCACCAACTGTTGTCACAGGGGGATTAGACGGCAGTATTCGGCTATGGAACATCGAAACAGGGCACTGTATTCAAACCCTAGATGGCCATGACAATTGGATTTGGCAAGTTGCCTTTAGCCCCGACGGGAAAACAATTGCAAGTTGCAGTGATGATGAATCTATCAAACTATGGGACATCGCCAGTGGGCAATGCTTAATGACGCTCAAAGGGCATACAGATGGCGGTGTATGGGCCATCGACTTTAGTCTTGACGGTAAAACACTGATCAGCGGCGGCCAAGATGGCACTATTCGCCTTTGGTCAATGGCGACAGCAGCGTGCATTGACACCATTGCCGCACATAATAACTGGATTTGGGCTGTGTTATTTGATCAGCAGGAAAGCCAGTTCTTTAGCTGTAGTGATGATGGCACGATCAAGCTATGGATAAGAAAAGATCAATCCAAAGACGAGAGCACAAAAGAGAGAATACAAGCAAAGACACTTGAAACCTATGCGTTGCGATATGCACTACAAAACGAAGGAAAAGTCATGGCGATCGCCTTGCACAACGGTCTTAATTTATTAGTCAGTGGTCATAACGATGGCAGCATTCGACTATGGAATAGCCTCAATGGTGAACATATCAGAACCTTAATTGGCCATCAGGGCTGGGTTCTTTCTCTCAAGTTTTGGCCAGGGACCACGACGCTCATCAGCAGTGCCCAAGATAAACAAATTAGACATTGGAATGTCGAAACAGGGGAGTGCCTTGGCATTATGACTGGGCATCAAGACTGGGCAACCTCTCTTGTCATTGCTGATGAGACGGGTGTTATTGTCTCTGGCAGTGCCGACGAAACGCTCAGAGTTTGGGATTTAAGTACTTATCAATGTCTGAAAACCATTAGACTGCCGCAGCCCTACGATGGCATGAACATCCACAATGTCATTGGGTTGAGCGAGAGTCAGCGGCATAACCTACTGTCTTTAGGTGCGATCGCAAAACTATAGAAATCCGCCGAAAGGTTAAGACACCTTGCAAAAATTATCTGTCAGGACTGAGTAGCCCGTAAATAGAGGGCTCTATAAAAGCGGGTAATGGGATTCGAACCCACGACATTTTGCTTGGGAAGCAAATGCTCTATTTATACCTAGCAATGGATTTGAGAATTTTCTATTTCCTGTACCCCAATCGTACCCCAATAATTAGTCCAAAAAAGTCCATCATTCTTGGACTAATCTACCAACTTCTGAATCGCACCATCTCAAAAAT
>JBCBKQ010000429.1:0-3229 GCA_038521595.1 Cyanobacteria bacterium J06627_28
CCAGGCGGGGCTCGCGGCGGTTAACCCCCGGCTAGATGCAATCCCTTTTGAGTCGCAGTATCAGTACATGGCGACGCTGCACGATGCTGGGGTGCGAGCGACTTACGTTAAAGGCTCGGTGGAGGCCATTTTAAGCCGCTGCAGCCAGATGATGGACCACCGGGGCAAGCTAACGTCATTGGACCGTGCGTCGATTAAGGAGGCAGTTGAGGAGATGACGGCCCAGGCCTTGCGGGTACTGGCCTTTGCCTGCAAATCGGTGGGCGCGCACCAACATTCCCTCGATCATGCTGACATTGAGACAGGGCTGGTGTTTTTGGGCCTGCAGGGCATGATTGACCCGCCCCGCCCTGAAGCCATCGCTGCGGTTCACGCCTGCCGCAATGCTGGCATCCAGATCAAGATGATTACGGGAGACCACATTTCTACCGCCCAGGCCATTGCCCAACGGATGCGGCTGCAAAAGTCAGAACAGGTGGTGGCCTTTGAAGGCCGGGCACTGGTGGAGATGGACGACGCGGCGCTGGTGCGGACAGTGGAGACAGGAGACGTGTTTGCCCGTGTGGCCCCAGCCCAAAAGCTACGCCTGGTGGAAGCGCTGCAGTCGAAGGGTGAAATTGTGGCGATGACGGGGGACGGGGTGAACGATGCCCCGGCTCTCAAACAGGCGGATATTGGTATTGCCATGGGCAAGGGGGGCACCGAAGTTGCAAGGGAAGCCGCGGACATGCTGCTGACGGACGACAACTTTGCCTCGATTGAGGCGGCGGTGGAGGAAGGACGCACGGTTTACCAGAACCTGCGCAAAGCGATCGCCTTTCTGTTGCCGGTCAACAGGGGTGAGTCGATGACGATTTTAATCAGCGCGCTGCTGGCAAGGGACCTGCCGATTTTGTCGCTGCAGGTGCTCTGGCTGAATATGATTAACTCCCTAACGATGACGGTACCGCTAGCATTTGAGCCAAAGTCTGAAGGGACAATGCAGCGGCCACCGCGACCGCCCCAAGAGCCTCTGATTACCCGACAGTTGCTTAACCGAATTTTGCTGGTTTCACTCTTTAACTGGGTGTTGATTTTTGGCCTATTTGAGTGGGCCGAGGTGGCAACGGACAATATTGCCGTGGCGCGGACGATGGCGATTCAGGCGCTGGTGGCGGCTCGGATTGTGTACCTGCTGAGCATTAGTCAGTTGGGTAAAAGCCTGATGGGGCGAGTACGCGGCAAAGCAAACAGGGTAACGAATGCACCGTTTTTGATGTGCGGGATTGGGGGTGCGATCGCACTTCAAATCCTCTTTAGTCAATGGCCTGTTATGAACACACTGTTTGAGACCGCCCCCCTCACCTGGGGCCAATGGCTGATTTGCCTGCTGCCCATGCTGCCCATGGTGCCGTTTGCGATGTGGGTTAATCGCGTTGATCCTAACCAGAGTCGCAGGACAGGATAGGATCTCTCTAGCAATAGAAAATAGACACAATGAAAAAAATCTTGGTTGCGTTGGACTATGGTGACACCTGCAATAGCGTTTTTAACCAGGCGCTAGAGCTAGCTCGGTCAACCGAGGCATCGCTACATTTACTCAGGGTTCTAACGCCAGAAAACGATGCCAGCCTGGCATTTTCGCCCTACTCAGACAAAGACTGGGACACCTACGCTGAACAGTACCGCGTGGCTGAAACGGCGGGTCTCAAGCTATTAGAAGGGTTTGCGGATAAAGCAAAAGCGGCAGGCATTGAGACTGAGTTGACCCAAGCGATGGGAAATCCAGGCGCAATCATATGCCAGTTGGCCAAAACGTGGGCAGCAGACCTAATTGTTGTTGGCAGTCGCGGGCGCACAGGGCTGAGTGAAATGCTTTTAGGAAGCGTGAGTAACTATGTGGTGCACCACGCGCCTTGTTCTGTCTTTGTTTTCCACAGCCGGTGATAGCTCAGAAGGTAAGTCTAGACTTAGGGAACATGCGGATATGCAACGCCCAAACGTTTGTGGCGACTGCCATACCACTGCTGCCGTTTACGATGTTTGTTAGCCGTTCTATCAGAATCGCTACTCTGCGATAGCTGTCGGTGGGCATAGCAGAATTTCTCGGCCTATGGTTTGAAACACGGACATCTTTTTATACACAGATGTCCTCAAGAATTTCAGCATTTAGAATACCAACTAAAAGCTGCGTTGAAGGTATATGGGATCTAGGAAGCAGATATAATTGGGTTGTTAAAAGAACTGTCGAATCGATCTTTCAGAAGGAGGATCGTCATGAGTATTATCGTATTTCGCTCAGATCGTAAAAAGCATCACACCGCAGAGATGTCTTTGCCTGAGCAGCTAACTCGGAGAAACCAGTTTACGAGATTCGCCTGTCAAATAAGCCGAAAGTTGCATTTGGATAAGTACTTTTGGTATTTTATTTTACTGTTAATAATCTCGACTCCGCTGTATAAAGCTTACGAGAGTGCAACAGCTGCTGACCCCGTTCCAGGAAACAACTTAGAACAGCTAGATCCGAAAATCGGAACCGATGATTGGTTAGCTGTAGCAGCTCTATTCGGCGCGGCTGGAGGCTTGTTGTTGAGTGCGAATGGAATTCACAACCAATATCATCACAACAAACTCCTAAGAGCTTCGAAGTATATAGAAAGCTGGTGCAGCGAAGACTTCGAAAAGAAAATTCAACCAGTTCTGAATCTGGCAGATTCAGAACTCGAAAAAATATACGAAGGGAAACCCGCTTCTATAGAGGAGGGTGATCTAGAAACTCCGATATTGCGTCTAAAGTACAGTGGCTACAAGCCATTGCTTCGAAAGCTGTCGACTGCTCAAACCAAGATTGCGAAAGTAGTCCTGAACGATCAGGAAAAGCAAAAGCAAGCGAAGAATCTCTTTGCCTTTTTTGAACACATGGGCATGGACGTAAAACTTGGCCTTGCTGACGAGGAGTATCTCAAAAACTTTTTCTATGCTGTAGTCATTAGATACTACGAGCTATTTAGAAAATATATTGAATACTGGCAACACAAGAGGGATAGCCGTGGTGTCTACTGCAATTTTGTTTTTCTAGCACAGTCTTGGGAGAAGGAAAACGATCCACCAGAGTTGCCAAGAATTTGTCAGAGGGAAACAATTTTGAGTCCTGAGGATCTAGAATAGAACTTACGCATTGACAAAAAAGTCGGTCTATGAGTGGTAAGCTCAGCTACAGCCTCATCGTTTCCTCGTTCAAATGCGCCAG
>JBCBKQ010000430.1:0-3209 GCA_038521595.1 Cyanobacteria bacterium J06627_28
CCTCCTTCTCCAGCGCATCCAGCTGCAAATCCAAGACCTGCACAAAAGTAGAAACCCGTGCGTAGCCAACCTTCATATTTTCGTCTCAAAACCCATCCATTTAACTCAATGATGGCACATAGAAAATAAAACAAGTTATAAGACACCTTAAACGACCAGAACTCGTTCACCGCCTTAGCTTCCACATTATGTCTTGCAAACGGTGATTAAAAAACACACTATGCGGAATGATCGCAGACTGATTTGTCTCGGAGCCATAAAACAAAATGAACAATCACTCATCTTGGTTCGGTCAGCTTAATGCTTAGCGAGCTACTCAAGACATCAAGTAGCTCACTGTTCAAGAGTCTTGTAAGTCATTTATTGTCTGCTCAGATCATTGTTGGATGCTGAATCTTTTGCAGCAGTTCATAAAACGGTTGCCAGTTGTCCTCTTCGGTAATGGGCTCCCAGATAGATTCAATCACGGGGCGATGTAAAACAATCATTGGATTGGTTGTCTGCAAACAGCGTCGAACATCCTCCATCTCCTCAGCAGGTAGCTGAGCTAGGCACTGTTGATATACCTTTCGCCACTGCCGAAGCTGCAAGGCCGCATCAGGGTCAGACTTTTCTACCGTTGGGGCGAGAATCAGCGTGTCATCAGTTTGCCAGGTAGCCTCGAACTGCTGGGAGAGCGTTGCGAAAAAATCCGTGTAGCTAACGCGGGTTTGCTCTAGTAAATCTAGCGTGGTGGTCAGTAGCGTCTGTCGGATGGTGCGCGAGGCAGGCGGCGTTGAGGAAAAGCCAAGCTTTTTGAGAGTGCGATCGCAAAACACATCTGCATACGTCGGCTGATACCGCGCCAATCCCGCTTCCATATTCGACTTATCAACCACCTCTCCTAGCGCAACCGCCAGCTTTTCTAAATTCCAATAGCAAGCCCCAGGCTGATTGCCGTAGCAATAGAGGCCTGAATAATCGAAATAGGCCGCCGTAAATCGCGGATCGTATTCATCCATAAAGGCAAACGGGCCATAGTCGAAGCTTTCGCCAGTGATAGACATATTGTCCGTATTGAGCACCGCATGGCAAAAGCCTGCCGTCATCCACTGGGCGACCAAGGACGCCAAACGCTCAGTTAATTCACCAAACCACTGCCCATAGCGCGCTTGCTCAGCTTTGATAGAGAGCAAATGCGGATAGTAAGTCTCAATAACGTGATCGAGCAGCTTTTTCGTAAGGTCAGGCCGCTTAATGTAGTGCAATCGCTCAAAGGTCCCAAAGCGAATGTGCGAGTGGCTAAAGCGCACCATCACAGAAGATCGCGTTGGCGAAGGTTCGTCGCCACGGTATAAAGACTCGCCAGTTTCTATCAGGCTGAGCGTGCGAGAGGTATTGACGCCGAGCGCATGAAGCGCTTCAGATGCGAGGATTTCGCGGACGCCACCTTTTAGGGTGAGGCGGCCATCGCCACCGCGCGAATAAGGGGTAGTACCGGAGCCTTTAGTGCCAAAGTCGTACAGTTTGCCATCGGTGCCGCGCACTTGACCGTAGAGAAAGCCGCGCCCATCGCCGATGAAGGGGTTGTAGCTACGAAACTGATAGCCGTGATAGCGCAGGGCTAGAAAAGGGCTGTGCTCTAAAAAGTGACCAAAGGCTTCTGTGATGTCTTCATCAGTAACGGCGTCGGGCGCTAGGCCTATGTGCCTAAGGACGTCATCATTACGAAAGCGCAGGATGTGCTTTGGAAAGGTCGCTGGCGTAACGGCGTCGTAATACGCTTCGCCCAAGTTAGCGAGAGCTGATTCGTAGGGGAGGGCAAAAAGCAGGTTTTGAGACAAAAGAATAGTGGGTGGGTGTTGGCACCAAGGGCTGTAAAGCTTGCGCTTCTCAAAGAAGCGTAGCCGAATGCCCGGCTAACAAGAGGCGTAGCCGAATGCCCGGCTAACAGGAGGCGTAGCCGAATGCCCGGCTGACCTAATCGACCGCTGTTATCCGCTTTAACTTCAAAACGTCTGACAGCTTACGAATATGAGCAAACGTTTGATTTAGGTGTGCATGATCGCGAATGTCAATGCCTAGATCGATTTCAGCAATCTGATCAGGGTGGGTTTTAACGCCTGCTTTATGCACGTTGATCTTTAGATCAGAGAGACGAGTGAGAATATCTTTGAGCACGCCCACACGGTCAATCACCTCAATTCTAAGCTGAACGGGGTAAGTATCTGGGTTGCCCGTGGTAGCGTCGGGCTGGTTCCAGCTGAGGGGAATTAAACGCTCGCCGGGAATTTTTTCGATGTTTGGACAGCCCTGCTTGTGGACGGCGATGCCTCTGCCGCCGGTAGAGACCGTGCCTAAAATAGATTCGCCTGGAATGGGATGACAGCAGCCAGCGATGTAGTGAAGCAAGCCTTCTAAACCAGCAATGGGCGCATGATCTAACCCCGTGCGGCGGTTGTCTGGGGCTTTGACAGCGGGAATTTCGTCTTCGAGGGTAGCGGGTTCTTCGGGCTCGGCAGGCTGCGCGTCTTTGACAGCTTCCTGTAGGCGATTGACCACGGCGTTTAGGGTAATTTCGCCATAGCCTAGGCCTGCGAGCAAATCATCTACTGAAGAATAGTTGCAGCGTTCGGCGGTTGCCTGGGCAGGGTCCGTTTTTAGCAGTGCATCTAGGCCACTTTTACCCATAACTTTTTCAAGCATTTCATGGCCGCGATCGCGATTTTCATCGTGGTGAAAGTTCTTATACCACTGACGAATCCGGTTACGTGCCCCCGTACTCACTACAAAGTTCAACCAGTCCAGACTGGGATGGCTATTCTTTTGGGTAATGATTTCAACAATGTCGCCATTTTGCAATTCGGTGTTGAGCGGCACAATGCGACCGCTCACCTTCGCACCCGCGCAATGATTGCCCACCTCGGTATGGATGCGATAGGCAAAGTCCACCGGCGTTGCGCCTCGGCTCAGCGGGATCACGTCACCATTGGGCGTAAAGGCATAAACCTCTTCTTCAAACAGCTTATTTTTAACGTCGGAGAGATATTCCTGGGCATCTTTGAGTTCATTTTGCCAGTCTAAAAGTTGGCGTAGCCAGGTGAACTTTTCTTCATCATGGCCCACGGTGGTGTGGCTGTTGCCAGATTCTTTGTATTTCCAGTGGGCAGCGATGCCATACTCAGCCACATGGTGCATTTCCACCGTGCGAATCTGCACCTCGATGGGGC
>JBCBKQ010000431.1:0-3151 GCA_038521595.1 Cyanobacteria bacterium J06627_28
GTTTATTTTTATTGGGAAGTGGTGGATAGGCTTGCTTTTGGGCAACTTCGATATATATTTTGGTGGGTGTAATTCGACCAAAATATAATTTCCGACCTGTTAAAACCCACTTCATTAACGATATAAGGAGCTTGCGCTTGTGACTAATCCAGGAGATCCCAACTTTCCCGATCCTATTGATTCCCCTGACGGCGGCAATACATCGCCACAAGATCCTACTCAAATCAATACGTCTCCGGTCGATTCTGGCGCAGCCCCCAATCCTGGTGCAGTCCCCAATCCTGGAATGCCCACACCACAGACACCCATGCCCGCCTCAGGCACTGTTGTCGGCGCAGATAAAAAAATAGCTGCGGGTATTTGCGGCATTTTGCTGGGCTCCCTCGGCATTCATAAATTTATCTTGGGCTACCAAAACGAAGGCCTTATCATGCTGGGCGTGAGCATTGCCGGTATCGTCCTCTCTTGCTTCGTTTTACCAGCCTTTGGCACGCTAGCCATGAGCGTTATCGGATTAGCTGAAGGCATCATTTACCTTACAAAAACCGATCAAGAATTTGTAGACACCTACATCACTGGCAGAAAGCCTTGGTTTTAAAGCCCACCCACATAAGCGAACCCCCAAGAAGGCCTCCCTTTCGGATGGTGACCAGCTGCCTTGCTTTCCTCGCGGGCAGTTTTCCCATTGTCAGCGCTATTTACCTCAGCCACGGCGGCACTAATCCGATTGGTGGCCCCTGCCGCTTTCAACAAATCTTTGGTTTCCCAGCACCCTCTTGCGGCCTTACACGTTCCTTTATTGCACTGGTGCAGGGCGATATCGGCGGCGCTGTCATGCAGCATCTTTTTGGGCCTGTGATCTTCTTATCTTTTGCCCTGATAGCACTCCAAGGATTCAGCGAACTACTGCTAAAACGCCCTCTCCCAATTGGCTATCGTTGGGTGGGTAGACCTCGTCAACAGCTGTATTCAAACCTGTTGGTTTTAGTTGCTGGATTCTTCATTTACTATGCCATTCGGCTATACGCTCGCTATCACCTCACCGCGAGCAGCTTTCACAGCGAATGGCTACAGAGCTTCATTGCAGGTGCACAGCAGCTGTAATCCATGAAGCTAGGCAGTGGTTGCATAGAGCAAAGCGCATAGCAGCGGTGGAAGCCCGCGTCGTCGCACGGCGCTAGGGAATGTCCACCAAGATGGCGGTGGAAGCCCGCGTCGTTGCACGGCGCTAGGGAATGTCCACCAAGACAATCCACTAATGCATCAGCGGATTGCTATATAAGTCTTATTTCAGTCTTCTCAGCAAAAAATCGCTGTTTCTAACTTGCGTGCGGCAGGAGGCTCGCAGAATTAGAAACAGCGATTTTAAGCTTGTTTTTGGTGGTGGATTTTTAGCTAGACAGCCAGCATTCTAGTCATCGGTCTGAGGTGGCCAGCCATCGTCTGTAGATTCACGGGAAATGTCGTCGGCGTCCTCCTCCTCATCTGCGGTAGCGGACGCAGCAGTCCCGGGGGCAGCGCTGGTGCTAAAGCTAGACGGTGCAGGTGACTCAGTAACTGCTGGCTTTGTTGCAGGGGCAGAAGGCGTTGGTTTTGCTGTAGGCGTAGGAGATGGCGTAGCCGCTGCTGCACTAGGCTGCACCGAGGCAGTGGGCTTCAACTCAGTCTTTTTTTTTACGGGTTCTGGTTCGGGTTCTAGCCCTAGCTGTTCACGGGCCTGGGCGAGTAAATAAGCCGCGCTGGTACGGCCGCTCTCTAGCAAAGATTTACCCGTCGCGGCCAGATCTTTCTTTTCAGCCGTGGACGCGCTGGGATTGCTTTGCTCATCAATCCAGGTGCGCAAGCGATTGCCTGTTTTGACAGAGGTGTCACTAAACCACGCGCCGAATACAAATACGGAGCAAATAATCAGCCAAATCAGCTGAGCCGATTCTTTGAGAATCGTGCCGGTCAAATTTAGGGTGTTTTGATAAGTGGTGGCTGTCTCTTCTGAAAACAGCAGATCCCAAATCTTTGAAGCCTGTATTTGAATGCGATCCATAGGAGTTACTGAAGGTAGCGTGTTAATAAATGGAATATTTTGACAGTCTGTCGTTAAACGTGGTCCTAGCAAGATGGGGTTACAGCGAGATGAGGTTACAGCGAGATGAGGTTACAGCGAAACGCGGCTACCCGCCCCACACCTTTTGTAAAACGTCGTCTGGCTTGATATCGGCAACATTGCCAGTGCCGGAGACGATACCCAAGTAGCGGGTTTCTTCACCTACGACAGGCGGCAGCATTTCGTCTGGCTTATTTTTACCAAATAGCGCTAGTGTAAACACCTTTAGTGCAGCAGCTAGCTGCATGACATAGCTATCTGGCGTGAGTACCAAGTTTGCTCCGGCAATGATAGCGGCTGCCTGACCGATGTTGCCAGCAGGTGCAACCAGCAGTTGAGAATCTTGTCGTTTGAGCACACCAACTTGGGTCGCGCTCCCTTTTGTTTGCAGGAGCACAATCGGCATTTGAGGCTGCTTTGCACGGAAGTCGGCAATTAAGGCTTGCCAGCTATCAATGGGATACTGTGCCTGATTTTTAGAGCTTCCTGTGTCTTTACCGGGATACATCAGTACGTAGCCGCTTTTAAGATCGAGGCGATCGCGCAATTCACTCGCCCAGGCAATATCCCCTTCAGGCACATTGACCGCGAGGGGCGGTGTTGGGCCATCTAGTGCGATCGCACCCAGCAAATCGTGATAGCGATCCGCCTGATAGGTCTCTCCTTTTTTAGAATTGTCCGGCACTGTTGCCGTGTAAAACCAAGGCGTCGCTGTCGTGCTGTAAGCCACGCGGGTAGGTACACCGCTCAGCCATAGCAACAGGCCCATCTGCCAGCCGAGGTCAGTCGTGACCGCAACTTCGTACTCTCTGTCGCGGACGACACCAAGTAAGTTGGCCCAGTCTGACGGACTATTGGCAGCCGAAAAGGTAAAGGGAATAACGGCGTTGACGATCTTGGAAACCCGATAGGCAGCGGTTGCCTCGGGCTCTACTACAACACCAATTTCAGCGTTTGGATAGGCCTGTTTAATATCGTCTAAGGCCGGAAAAAACAAAAGCTGATCACTGATGCCACCAGGGACTAGGGCCAGTATGCGCATGCGGTTAA
>JBCBKQ010000432.1:0-3138 GCA_038521595.1 Cyanobacteria bacterium J06627_28
AGAGAATCAGCTAACGACCAAGAGCCGCCTGACCGACGACAACTTCAACCCCAGCAACCTAGAAAACCTACAGCTGCCCCCTGGTGTCAAACTGCCGACCGACTGGCTGAGCTTTGATGAAGCCAGCGCCGATCAGTTCATCGACCAGATGACAGAGGAAGCCGAGAAGCGCTCGCAGGGAATCCGTGCTGCTGATAGTGCGATCGCCCTTCTAAAAACCGACACCGAGCTAGTCAAACGAATGAAGAAGCTGATTGAACTCGCCGCCAAAAACGAAATTGCGAGAGAAGAAGCCTTCAAAGAATTTCAAGAACTCCAGTACAAGCTCAAGGTTGTCCGCGCCAAAGCAGGCATCGGCCTGGCCGCAGGCATCGAGAAAGAGAACGTCGGCTTCGCCGCCTACCGCCGCCAGCTACAGGAAGGACTCAGACGAGTGACCAATCTGGGGGTTTTTGCACAACCCCTCAAAAAGGTATAGTCCACTTTAGGACAGTTAAGACTCACAGCGAACGAGAGCGTAGCAGTTGCTGAAGGATTGCCTCTATATCGATAGTTTCAGGCGTTTTGCCAAACTCAAAGCGACCATGAAAATTGATATGCTGCCACGCAACCGGCGAGACCAAAGACAGCGCCGCTACCCGAGCTTCATCGCTGCTGAAGTCGCCATGCATCAGTAGGTCAGACAAGATAGCGGTGTTGTAATAGATGATGCAGTTGGTGAGCAACCGGGCACAGTCGCCCCAGATCTGCTGCTCATATTCAGTCTTGAAGCGCAGCTTACCAAAGTTGGCATAGGAGATTGCCCTGCGCAGCTGATGATAGTTCTCTCCGCGATTAAGCACCCGATGCACATTCTGCCTGAGCGTCAGCGAATCGATGTAGTCCAGCAGATACAGGCTTTTGATGATGTTGTCATACTCCCAAAGCGCCCGCTTAGTTCTATTTTTACGCGCATAGGAACTGAGCTTTCCAACTATCACACTCTGGGTGACTGTCTTCAGCGCCAGCGACACCAGAATCCGCTGAATATTCTCCCACTCATCCGCAATCAGCGTCGTATTGATCTTGCGAATGGGCTTGAGCAGCAGATCCTCATCGTATTGACTGGGATGCTGAAAGCCATAAAGCGAGGTGCTCACACGGCTGTAGAGGTCACGGTAGCGGGGCGCGAACTCATATCCAAAGCAGGACAAGAGGGCAAAATTTATCTCATTCGTTCCGTGCGTATCGGTTGAATGCACTTCCGGTTGAATGTGAGTCGTATTGTTGAATAACAGATCGAAGACATAGTGACTCTCATGCTCATCGGCTCCAATGACCTTGGCATTGATAGGAATGTGGTTCGCCACCAATGAGTAGGAAACGACACCCTTTTTCAGACCAAAATACTTGGGCGAATGACGAGCATTGACGGTCGATAGCTGGGTTTCAAACTTTTGCCCATCACTGCTGGAATGGACCACATCACCCACGTCGTAGTGATGAAACATTGGCAGCTCGGCAGTCGCATTACTCACGATGTCGTTTGCCACTCTGAGCGTTTCCAAGCGAATGAAATTGTCAGACGTCGTGGCCAAGGCGTGGTAGTCCAAATCAGACGTCTGGCCCATTCGCCCCAGCCCCATGTTGGTGCCCCAAGCAATCAATGCCCCTATCAGATTGCGCTCGTCCGCATCTTGCTTGGTATAGCGTCCGAGCAAATGCTCAAAGGCCGTCATAAACTGACAGCGCTGATTGACGAAATGCAAAACGCTGCCAATATTGACCTGCTGAAGCGGATCAAAGAAGGGATGATTAATCGGATCACTGCCGCCCGGTGAATGCAATGTCCAACGCGAGTTTGTGCCTTTACGCTTCACCTCAAAGTGCTCATTCTTCCCGGTGAGCAGTCGCTCGTTGACCCCGACGATACGCGCCTCTAGCTGTTCTTTGAGGTCATCTAAATGGTTGTGTATTGGCTGCTGAAGAACGCTCAACCCCGTTTGCTCAATCAGCGCAGCTTTCTGCTGCCAGCGCTGCTCATCAATGAGATCATCCTCCAGACTGCGGAAGCGCACACTGTCGCGACAGAAGACATCACCCGATTCCAAGCCATTGCGCAGCTGGCGATAAACCAAAAATTCATAGCGGTTCGGCAATAGCTTGGCCTCTGGCCCGCTGTCGTCATAGAGATAGCGCCTCACGGCGTCAGGCACGAACTGCATCGGAAAGCGATCCGATGAGTATTGCGAAAGCGATCGCCCTTTTTGAAACGCCGCCTTCAAGAAATCAATCGCCCTCATCAGCGGCACCCCTGCTGCCGAGGTCGCAAATTCAACCGATAGTAGGACAGGTCGCACGTTGCACTTGAACTGAGCGGCTAGCGTATCAATATGCTCCCATTGAAAAGCAGTTTCATCGAACTGAGCTTGACTGACAATGTGCTCCGCCACGTACGCTAGTTTCTGCCGCTCTAGGATGCCAAATGCCGTGGTCTGAACCGATTGAAAAGACGCATCTTCAGGAATGCTGTCATCAGTGAAGAGCTTGAGCACCTGGCCTGCTTTTTCGAGATTCTTGTTGTTCTCTATGCGGTACTCGTAAACCTTCTCTTTCGCAGCATCCTTGGCAGCCTCGATGTAGCGATTGACGTTGTATCTGAGGCTGCTAATCAGGTTGTCATGCAGACGCTGATAGCGGTTGAGAATAAAGCACAGCAGATAAACATGCACCATCGCTTGAGGCAGTCGCTTCAACCGAAAAACAGAGTAATAGGTCACCAGTGAGGCGTAGTACTTGATACTCTCATTCGAGATGTCTAGCGCTGGCAGCAGGCGCTGAGCAAGGGGATACAGCGCTTCGATTTGTTCACCTCGAAAAATCTCGCGCTTGATTTCGCCCAGACTAAAGTCTCTGGGTTCTCGTTTCAGTTGAGTGATTTCATAGAGCCCTGGCGCATCCGCTACGAGCTGATCTAGCGCCGCCACCTCGGTTGCTTCCAAGTGGTCATGAACAATCTGACTGAGCCGATCTTGTTCGTTAACAATGGCCCCAGAGACTTTAGTCTGGGCGAAATCAAGCGCGAGATTTTTCGAGGTGAACAAATCGAAGCGCTGTATCCCCTTGCTCAGCGCCTGCTGCCAGCGCTAGACATCTCGA
>JBCBKQ010000433.1:0-3124 GCA_038521595.1 Cyanobacteria bacterium J06627_28
AGACAGACTTGATACACAACTCAAACAGATAGCCTCAACCACCCACGGCATCGAAGATAGACTGAGCCGTCAGCTGGAGCTGAGGAAATGTAGGCGAAACAATGATGCTCTCACCTTTGAATTGCTGGAGCTGGTATTCGCCATCGATCAGCTGGTAAATAGAAATGGTCGGTGTTTTGGGTGAGCCAATGTAGCGCGCTGCACCTAGCGCCAAATAATCGACAATCCAGTATTCATAGATACCCAGGGCCTCATATTCTGCCAGCTTGTAAAGGTAATCATCGCGCCAGTTGGTAGAGGTCACTTCTACCGCAAGCTGAATCGGTTCTTCTAGTGCCCTGTACGCTTTTAGATCAGCATTCCATAGGGTTCTATCAATTACGCTGACATCTGGCGTTCGCCCCTGCTGCAGGCCATCGTCTCGCAACGTCTTAACCGAGCCGAATCGAGTCACTTTTAAGTTGGCGTTAGACTGCTTTACATCGTCTCGGAAAGCATCATATATAAAGTCAGCAACATCGTCGTGGGCGCGAGTAGCCATCAGTTCAACTATTTGACCGTTAACCAGTTCGTATCGTTTCCCGTCATTTGGACAGGCTTCTAAAAACTCCGCGAAGCTCAGTGACCGAGTAGTGGTTTGGGTCATGCCGGGATGCTCTACAGTCTTACTTTCATTAAGTTAGCACTTACCTGCATGATTGCTCGTTCATGGGCACCTGACGAATATCTGATAGGCACCTGATGGGCGCTTTCTGGCAAGGCAATTTGACTAACTGGCACAGTCAAATCCTCTGTCATCAGGAATGATTAATTTAACCTAAAACCTTTGGCTTTATAGGGATTTAGCTTCTTATAGAAAGGCCTGATCTGTGATCTAGATCAGACAATTTAGGAGCTGGCTGTCCTTACAAAAACGGGGTTTCTTACATCCGTAAACTAAGCCCAGCTGTTCGTATTACACAGGCAGCTTGCATGACATCTACCAAACTCACTCCACCTACCATGTCTCTCGATTTTTCTAGGCAGTCTTTGGTTGGTCGCTCCTTTAGAGGTCAAAATCTGACGGGCGCTAACTTTACAGCAGCAGATATTCGCAGTGCCGATTTTAGTCAGGCGATTCTGACAGGGGCTACTTTTCATCAGGCCCGTGGCGGACTTTCTAAGCCCCGGCTGCTGCTACAATCTTTGTCTTTATTGGTGTGTAGCGCCACGATTGGCACGATGTCGGTGGTGGCAGGTACGTTTAGCGGCACCTTTTTGATTCAAGAGAATATTGACAAGTTTACGGTTGTTCCTGGGCTGCTGTGTCTGTTGTGTTTTGTAAGTATCAGTCTGCCGCTGGTGCGCCAGGGCTTTACACCTCGCGGATTTCAGACGGTGCTAGTGACTGGCACGCTCTCGATTGTGGGGATTACGTTTGGCACATTGCAGGGGACGGCCCTTAGCACTGTTGATTCGGCGGGTGGGTTGACTGGAGCGCTGGTGCTGCTGATTGCTAATGCGGTGACGTTAACCATTGCGGGGCTGACGGGTGGGCCGCTTTTGGTGGGACTGTGTTTGTTGTTTTCGGTTGCGATCGCACTTCTCTCCTACCCAGCGATTTATCCCGTTGCCATCTCAGGCATTACTGACCTCGAACCTGGCGCTTTTAACACGGTGGGAATGACGGCCATCATTGTGATGGTGTTGCTTTCTGGCAGCTACATTGCCCTGCGCGTTTTGGCACGCGATCGCAAATTTGACCTGATCCAAAAAGTTGCCACTACCTTCACGGCCCTGGGCGGCACCAACTTTCATCGGGCCGACTTGACCAACACCATTTTTGACCATGCCAATCTAAAGTGTACCAACCTCAGCCATGGGAAACTCATAGGAACGGGCTTTTACCACAGCAAACATCTTCAAACCGCGCAGCTGGCAGGCACCATTCTGAGCCATCCGCTCGTTCGTCGGCTAGCGCTTTTTCGTGAGGGGCAACAACAAGATTTCTCAGGCTTAGACCTAAAGGGCATTAACCTCACCCAGGCCGACCTTTGCGGCGCAAATTTTACCGATAGCAATCTCGCACAGGCGAACCTCACCCAGGCCAACTTTGTTGATGCCAACTTAAGAAATTTACAGGCCATCGGCGCTCAATTTGAGTCGGTGCAGCTGACGGGCGCTTGCCTAGACGGGTGGAATATTGATAGCACAACAGCACTTGAGAATGTGGTTTGTGACTATATTTATCTACGGCAAAATCAGCAGGAGCGCAGGCCCAGTAGCGGCACTTTTAAACCAGGTGAATTTACCAAGCTCTTTCAAGAAATTATCGATACGGTGGATTTAATCTTTCAGGGGGGGATTGACTGGCAGGCGCTGCACACCATGCTGGCTGAGGCTAGTGCGCAGCAGGCACCGGGCGAGCCACCGCTAAGCCTTCGCAGCATTGAGAATAAAAATGATGGCGTTGTGGTTGTTCGTGTAGATGCGCCCCCGGAGGCGGACAAAGCTGATTTGCATCAACAGCTGACTCAGCACTACGAGAAGGCGCTGCATCGGTTAGAAGGGCAGTACCAAAAGCAGCTGCAGGCAAAAGAAGAACAGATTGCGATGTACCGAGAGCATCAGGCGAACTTGAATGCGATCGCACAATCTCTCGCCAGCCGCCCAGTAACTCTACCGCCTCAGGTAGCAAACAACAGGACAATAAAAGAAACTGCCACCAAGCTAGTCACCTTAAAAATCAACGCTTCTGCTCAAGATGATGGACTCTCTGCAACGCTTCACATTGGCCACGAAGGCAAGCTGCCCTTTTTGGAATGCACTGGCAGTCTGCCCTCTAGCGCTCAGGTCTTTACCCACTACCAACAGTGGAAAGACAGCTATCGTCAATATCTGAGCGCAGGGTCGGCCAGCAGTCGCATTAGTTCGCCACCCGCACAGGTTACCAACGTCAGCATTGGCCAACTACAGCAGCGCCTAAAACAACGTAGCGCCCAGCTGCGCAACAGTTTTAATCAGTGGCTAACGGCTGCCGAATTTGGCCCGGTCAAAGAGACTCTTCTAGAGCATCTTAGTGCACACGACAGCATTCGCTTTGTCCTCAGCGTAAACGATGCGCAGCTGTGGCAGCTGCCTTGGC
>JBCBKQ010000434.1:0-3103 GCA_038521595.1 Cyanobacteria bacterium J06627_28
CGCGCCGTACTGACCTTTGGGAATATGGCCTGCTTCGACAGCCCTGATAACAGCCTGCTCCAACTGTCTGATGTATTCTATGCCTCGATATCTTCTGGCATCAGGGCGCGGTAGCCGGTAGCGCTTGAGCACATCAATGCACCAACCGTGAAAGTGCCGTACAGTCACCAGCTCGCTCAGCCCCTTTGCAGCAGTTAGAGATCGCAGTTGAGATGCCAGCGCAACATTAAAGCACAGCACCAGCACTGACTGATTTGCCTGTGCTAGATGCTCGCAGCGATAAGCCAGAATCAGCGTCTTACCGCTGCCAGCCACACCATGAATCACTCGATGCCCCTCACCGATGTTGCGGGCGAGTTGCTCTTGCTGCAAATCCATGACTTTGAGCACTTTGGGAATCGCTGTTTGCAGTGTCTCCTCCGGCTCATCGTCAAAGAACGAAAGCTGCTTAGTAGAGATGCGCATCTCTGGGTAGAGGTGCCAGCGAATGCGATCAATCTGCTCAGACGTTAGAGTAATGCCGAAGTTATAATGGCTCATCGCCCAGAGCCGCTCTTGAAGGACACCGGCATCGACACTCTGAGTCATTTCGTCCTTGCAAATGACTAGGTGAGCATCCATCACCTGAGCCAGTCCTGGCTGCGAGTCGAACATACGACGGGTGATGTTAGGCAACACTACGCCATAAGCATACGGACAAGAAAGCTTGCCCTGATAACGGCCTGCCCGTTGCACCAGAGCCTCGTCTTTCTCCAGCAGCGAGCAGATGGCTAGCGCGTAGTCCCTGGCTTGATGCAGCGGGTTATCAACCTTCTTGATGCCAGAGGGTGTAGCGATTTCAAAGCTTCTAGGATCAACAGACTGAATTGTGTCTAGCTTCCAGTCTTTGACCTCCAGAATAAAAAAGCCGCGTGAAGGATGAAGAATAATGAAATCAGGATGTAGGCGTTTTGAGCCAACTGGCACGTCGTACCAGAGCAGGTAGTCATCCTCTAGATTAGATTCTAGCCGTTGTGCTAATCGCCTTTCGCCAGAGGTCATACGGCTGGCGCTGCTGCGGTATGAGGGAATAAGCGTTGCCATCGTCTGGAGTCCGGTAGTGTCTTTAGTATGCCCGTCGTCACTGTTAGTCTATGGCCACTGAGTAGAGCTGCTTGATTGTAAAAACAGACGAGTGCGATAGAGTAGCTAGCGAGCAACCAGCGTGACTTTCAATATCTAGGTAGGCCGAAACTAATGACGATCTGTAGAGAGAGATGAACGAAGCCCTTCAATCCGCCAGCCCGCACTATAAAGCCACCGATCTAATGATGATTGGGAACCGTATTATCATTACTTGCTCAGATGCTGACGAAGCGAGCCGAGCCGAACAAGAGGCACTGTCTAAAGGGCTAGATGCCAGTACAAATGAGAACCTGCTGATATTGCAGTATGAAACCCACAAACTGCCACAATAGCCACTATTCAGAGCGTTTAGAGCATGGATGATACCCTTCGCATTGTGCAAGTCGATAACAATGTCCCCGACTTTGGGGACGATCGCATCCGCTACGGGTGGATTGGTAACGACCAGCTCATGTATGTCGATGACTTACCCGTTTACGCACTAGCCAGAGGCCAAGGCGAACCGCTAAGTGACCAAGACCTCTACCACGCTTACCTACAGTCACTGGTAGATATTACCGAGCAAGCTGAATACATGAGCCAAGAGCTTCAGCCGACAAACAACGACCCTACATCGAAAATCTCCTGAACCGTCCTAACTACACCGCAGATTCAGAAGCATAAACCAGATGCCCAAATCCAACGCCATTAAACAAATAGGCTTTCCCGACAGCGTTACCGAAGGCTTTGAAATTGTTGTGGGCACTCGAATAGAGCGGTATCTATCAGCTCACCCGAATGCTACAGAAACAGAAGCCTATCAGCAGGCCAAAGCCAGTCTAACCAGTGCCGCTACCGCTTTGAGAATAGATGCCATCGTGGACGGAAAAGAACGCCACCTAAACGTCATCGCTGCCCTGCCGACCGATGCCCAGCTAGCGAATGGCAACCAAGCACTGGGCCTAGAATTTGTTGATGCCGAAGATGGCCAGCCCATTGAATTTGGAGATCGCGCCATATCTGCATGGGTAGAAGACTGTTCAGAAGAGCTATACGATGCGGTTTACGCCTACTTCCAGTCTCAGATGTAAGCAGTCTCCTAACGATCAAACACGCAGACATTTGCGAAAAGCGCTCTACTACTGAATCTCGTCATCGCAATATGTTGTAAAAAAAGATGTAAATTACGACAGACTGATCTTACTGTGTCATATTCACAGCGTAGATGATGCTATTTCTACGTTTAGTCGTAAAATAAAATGAATATTACGACACAGCTAGTAGATCCATCCTAGTAGCGTAGGCCTTGTGGCGAGCTGTCGTAACACCTGCCACAAGATTACAACATGCTTTCTACTGTCATTTCACAACTAGAGCAGCTGATTGCCCAGATTCAGGCATCTGGGCCGGTAGCGCATGAGGATGCACGGCTAGATATATCAACGCATTCCAAGTCAGGCTATGAGTATGCTCGTCTGCGTAACGGCAGTGAGCTGAGCCCGTGTGGTCGAGTCGGTAGTGAGAAATACCTTGAGGAGCTGGCCACCCTTCAACGTCGAGACAAGATCTCCGAGCTGATGCAGGCGATCGCATCACTGAATCGAGCTGATGAGATTCCGGTATCAGTTCCAGAGGGCGAGAATACGAATGCGACGGCAATGCCTGTGATCGCCTCGGCGGGCATGGCTATTGCGAAGGCAGAACCCGCTGACGAGAGCACGCCCACAACCGAACCTAAACCCAAGGCCAAGCCTAAATCTGAGACAGCCTCAGCGCCCAGAAAGAAAAAGGCGAGGGGGCGTCAAAAGCTCTACACGCACGTTAAAACCAAGCAAGGCTCACTGGTTCATGCGGTTCTAGGTAAAGACAAAATTGGCGAATGGCGTACGCCTGCGCTGTGTGGTGCCACACCACCCCAGCGCGACCGCATGGACCAGTGAGCCTTGCTTAGTTTTAACGTGCGTGTAGAGCTTTTGACGCCCCCTCGCCTTTTTCTTTC
>JBCBKQ010000435.1:0-3057 GCA_038521595.1 Cyanobacteria bacterium J06627_28
AGTAAGACTATGCCAGATAGAGATATTTGTTCTCTTTAATTATCTGGCAACTTACACACGGAGATCTATCATGCTGACTGTTGCTGATATTATGACGAAGGAAGTATTTACGATTCGCAGTTCTGCAAAGGTGGTGCAGGCGATCGCACTCATGCAAGAAAAAAAGGTGCGATCGCTCATCGTTGAGCGAGAAACCGGCAGCGGTGTATACGGCATCCTAACCGGACGAGACATTGTTTATAACGTAACGGCAAAATGCGCCGATCCGAGCAACATCATGGTGGGCGAAATTATGAAAAGGCCCTGCATAGCACTAGATAGCTCGTTCACCATATCAGAAGCCGCACAGCGCCTAGCAGAAGCTGGAGTACAACGGGCTCCTGTCATTAAAGACAACCAGCTACAGGGCGTAGTTTCTGTCACAGACATCATTATGAAGAGTAATGTAGATGCCGTCGATCTGCCTTGTGACCTATCAGCGCAGATTGAAGTGGCTCTGCGTCACTGTCGGCTTGGCTGGAGCGAAGAGACTCAGCTGGCACAGGAGAGCAAAACTGCTGTATGCATATTAGAGGAGTTAAATTGAAAGGCCGTAGAAGGTGTCTAAGATAGGAGAACTTGAGCGGTGGCCTCGTCGGTAATTAACCCGTTAATTAGCTTCCCTTTTAGGGCCGCTAATAGGGCACCTGCTTTGGTTTTTCCACCTGCGATCGCAATCGTCAATCGCTCCACCGGCTGATCCAGCGGAACGCCCGCCACCCGAGTATTGGTGCCTTTTTTCAACAATAGTCCTTTATTGTCATAGGCCCATCCTGCAATTTCACCCGCTGCCCCTAGCTTCATCAACTCATTTATTTCATCATCGTTAACAAATCCGCTCTCGTGAAGTGGGCAGTTTAGACCCACATTGCCCACGCCCACAAGCGTCACCTTCGCCTGCTCCACTAGAGACTTTACAGTCAAAAAAGACTGCTGCGTTTGTAATAGCTTCCGCTCTTTAATGCTCGTGGCAACTACAGGCGTTGGCACCGGATAGGCCGCTGCGCTCGTTCGTTCACTCAGATGCATGACCACTTCATGGCGACCCGCTCGCCCATAGTGAGTCATATTACCGATAATAGAAACAACCTTGTGCTGAGGCTGATCCATTGTTGGTATTTGCTCAACCACCGTGCGCAGTGTCTGGCCAGAAGAAAGCGCAATAATAGCGGGTGCTTTTGCACTCAAATAAGTCTCTAAACGCGCCGCACCGCAGACGCCTAACCCATTGCGTGAGCCATCTGGCCCACTCGGAACAACTTCGCATGTCAACAGTTCAAACTTATTGCGTAAAGCCTCTGCCTGGGCGATACAGCTACTTAACGGATGGTCAAGCCGAAACTTGATAAGCTTTTCACTCACGGCCAGCGCCACCAATCGCTGCGCCGCCTGACGCGAGACTTCTAGCTTAGTCGCTATCTCTTCTTGAGTATTATCTGCAATGTAGTAAAGCCACGCCGCATGAGCTGCCAAATCCAGCTTGCGGTCACGTGAGTGACGGCTTGCATTATTGCGTTGCGTCGAACTCGGTTCTCCCATACTGATTTCTACAAAGCGTTTACGCTAAAACGTTTATCACTGATAGCATAGCTGCTTTCTACTCTTCACGGCCTATTGCTGAATTTTTCAAAGCCTGCTGTGCTAGCACAAAAGCTCCCAAAATTCCCGCCTTACCGCCCAGCTTAGGCGGCACGATATAGTCTTCGATATTGTCAGTAATTTGGGGCACAGATAAATAAGCATTAAGCTTTTCACGCACCTGACTTCTGACCTGCGCAAATAGCTGCTTTTGTTCCATAACGCCGCCGCCCAGCACAATTCTCTCTGGCGAAAGCATCAAAATAAAGTTGACCAAGCCAGTTGCTAGATAGTTGGCTTCCAAGGCCCAGGCAGGATGATCTTCAGGCAAAGATATCCCCTTTTGCTCCCATCGCTTTTCCATTGCAAATCCTGACGCCAAACCTTCTAAACAGTCTTTATGAAAAGGACAGCAGCCCGGAAAAGGATCGGCGCTTAAGTCATGAGGAATCAAAATGTGGCCCATTTCAGGATGCAACAAACCGTGAATAGGCTTGCCACCCACCAGTCCACCGCCACCAATTCCTGTACCCACCGTTAGATAGATAAACGTCTCTAGCCCTTTCGCATTTCCCCACCGATGCTCACCTAAAGCCGCCCCGTTAACGTCAGTATCAAACCCAACAGAAACGCCTAGCTCTCTCTTGATGACGCCAGCAAACTCTACCTGCTGCCATCCTGGTTTGGGCGTATCCAAAAACCAGCCAAAGGTAGAAGAGTTTTCTCGAACATCTACCGGCCCAAACGCGCCGATACCGACCGCATCTAGCTCACCTTCTTTTGCTGCTTGCTGACGAAAGAAATCGATGACCTGCGGCAGCGTCTCCTCTGGGGTTGTTGTTGGAATGCGAACGACGGCTCGCAGGTCATCTGGGCTAGTGCCCACCGCGCAGACAAATTTGGTGCCACCCGCTTCAACGCCGCCTAAAAGTGTCATATCGTTTTCCTCTCGTACTTGTGTCGTTTGCCTAACGGCATTATCAAGAAATGTTTCAAACTATACCGTTCTTCTCATAAGTCTCAGAGGACATCGGTATGATTTTAAGTATAGAGCTTTTGCTCAGTGTCTGGTCATAAGCTCAAAATAGTTCATCAATCTAAAACAAGTTGTTCCATATAAAGGAGGCGAGCGATGCGCTCATTCCGCTTCGCCAAAGCACTAGCGATGTTTCTCGTAGGCGTCCTAGTCATACAAATGCTGCACGCTTGCAGCGCCGGGCCGCAGGCGAGCGGCAAAACTCAGCTCACCATCGCCACAGTCAACAACGGCGATATGGTGGTGATGCAAGATCTCTCTCGTCAGTTCGAGGCGGATAATCCCGACATTGAACTGCGGTGGGTCGTACTAGAAGAGAATATTTTGCGGCAGCGCACCACTACAGATGTGGCCAGTGCAGGCGGTCAGTTCGATGTGCTTACGATTGGATCTTATGAGGCACC
>JBCBKQ010000436.1:0-3041 GCA_038521595.1 Cyanobacteria bacterium J06627_28
CAAAAGACCAATTGGCATCCAATTCGGTCCGCTTTTACGTAGCTTCGATTACAGAACTCAAAAAATGGCTCTGTTAGTCTACTTCCATATAAATTCTTAGCCAGCAGCATTCAGCGTGCTAGTTACTTTGTGAGCGCTCCTGATACTCCCCGACAACAGACTTGTATTCAGGTCGTTGAGAGCAATTTGAACTTGCGCTCACTGCTGACTTGGAATTTGCAGCAATCCGGTTACACTGTCCACCCCTGCTCAGACATGCTGTCGGCTAGAGATAGCTTTCAGGCGCACCAGCCGGGGCTCGTCGTACTAGAGGCCGAGTTTAACGGCGGGCAGGGCACGCAGCTATGCCACTGGCTTAAAAACCAGGGGCATCCGCTCATTTTGATGCTGTCTGCGCGAATCAACGAAACCGATGTGGTCGCAGGCTTGCGGGCAGGGGCAGATGACTACCTCAGAAAACCCTTTGGCATGAAAGAGTTTTTGGCTCGAGTAGAGTCACTAACCCGCCGCAGCCGTCACATTACAACGCCTCTGGCGATTGACTATGGTGATTTGCACATTGACTTAGTGCAGCGACGGGTACGGTACATGGGCGATTTTATAGATCTGACGCCGCAGGAGTTTAGTCTGCTGTATGTGCTTACCCAGGCAGAAGGCGAACCCCTCAGCCGAATTGATTTGCTCCGCAGAGCCTGGCCAGATGCGATTGATAACCCCCGAACGGTAGACACGCATGTGCTGTCTTTGCGGAAAAAAATCGAAGTAGACCCTAGGCGACCCGATTTGATTCAGACGGTGAGGAATGTGGGCTATCGCATTTGCTTTGAGTCAGTCAAGGCAGCGACTTCACAGGCGACAGCAGCCTCCTTGGAGGGGGTGGTGGTGGAGGCTAGACGGGCTTAAACCTAGATGGCCTTAAACTTGGACAGGCTCAAGACTAGATGGGTTCAAAACTAATAGATTCAAGACTAATAGGCTCAAGCAAGGTGGGGTCATTTAACTTATTCCCACTCAGCATCTGTTACTTTTTCGGCATCTACTAGCTTTTGCCGCAGCTTTTTCCAGTTAACGACTCTAGCAGGCTTGTCGGCAATGAGGCTGCCGTTTTCCATGTACCACAGGCGCGTAGCGTGGTTAGCGACCAGCTCAATTTGGTGATTGGCCATAATCAGCGTGAGCTTATTTTCACGGGTTAGCTCAGCGAGGCGACCGAGCAGAAACTCGCTGTACCCAACGTCTTGAGCAGAGGTGGGTTCGTCTAGCAGCAATAGGGTGGGTTCGGTGATAAGGGCCCGGGCGATCGCAACCCTTTGCCGCTGACCCAAAGATAAATTCACCGTCGTACGATCCATCCACTCTGCTGGAATCTTTAATCGCTCGGCCCACTGCTCCACCGCTGCGGCAATATCAGCTGAGGCCAGGTTATTTAGCCGTAGCGGATAGCCCAGCGCATCTTTGACAGTCATGCCCAGCAATCGGCTTTCTTGGTTAACCAGTGCCACCTGACGGCGCAGAGAGACCACAGACCGCTGCTGAATATCTTCGCCCTCTAGCAAAATCTGGCCGCTGCTCAGCTCACTGAGACGATTCATCAGCCGCAACAGACTCGTTTTACCAGAGCCCGATGGCCCTACTAACGCCACAAAATCGCCCGATGCCAGCTCAAAGGAAATATCTTTGAGAATTTCCACCACACCAGTGGTGGCTTGCATCGTGACATGGTCAAAAGTGAGGAGTGACAAAGGCCTTAATTAGGAAAGTGAAGAAAAATTGCTGGCAGCTGTAATCGTCCAAATATCTACTAGTAACAGTAGCGCGGTTAGTCCCAGCAAAATTATATACATCCAGGGCTGCGCCAAGGGTTTGACATCCCTAGTATCAATATCCGTCTTTGCTTGCACCAGCTCAACTAAGCGAGCAAAGCCAACCACCCGCATCGGTAAAAGATAGGCCCGATCTTGCGCTTGATTTAAAAAATAATAAACAATGCCGCCCTGGCCGGTGGATCGCGGTTTTAGCGCCGTAATATCGGCCCAGTCTAGCGCCCAACCCTTGCGACCAAAGGGTCTAGTCCAGGCGGGATAGGTAACCGCAATGCTTTCGGAGGTGACTTCTACACGTTCGCTGAGACCGCCATAGAGTGCGATCGCGCCAATAGCGCCACCCACCCACAAAAGCCACGACGGCACAGGCGCCTGCGTCGCCTCAGCCAAAAAAGGCAGCGGGATCACCAGCGCCGTATAAAAAGACATCAACGTCAGCTGGATCAGTGGAGAAATCTTAAAGCTATCAGAGAAGCTCTCGGGAAAGACATCAGCAGAACTATCTAAAGAACTATCCAAAAGATTGTCAGGAGAAGCCATGGGTAACCAAACAGTAAAAAGAGATTTTATAGAGATCTAGTCTGACAAACTGAATCTGATGATTTGAGGCTCATGATTTGAGGCTCATAAATACTTCTGCACAACGCCCCAGCCCGTCGCCGTGACCGCCAAAAATGCCAACAATAAAATGCTGTTCAACAGGATATGTCGCTTTCGCGCTGGAAGGCCCTCTGTACCAATGCGAGTCGCACTCCAAGCAGACGCAAGCGTCAGCGCAACCACAAAGAGCCCCACAGGCAAATGCAGCGAGTGACCCAGCGACCCAAACTCACCCAGCGTACCGACAATCCCAATAGCCAGCAGCAGTAGCACGAGGGCAACCATCGTACCGCCCACCGTAAAATGAGCAACTCGCAGCCAGGGAACCCGCGCCATATTGCCCCGCCGAGACCAAAATAAAACGCCGCCACTAATCGCCAGTAAAGCATAAGCGGCCAGCGACAGCCCCATCGACCAAGCCGCAATCCGCCATAGCCAAATAAAAGAAGGAAGATCCATACATTGCGCTCCGAACAAATGCCCTCATGCATCAGGGCATAGCTATAGGCATATCACTTTTACGACAATTTTTCGTCTGCTTTTGACATGACAGATAGCAATCCGCTGATTCATGGGCCTACGGCAAGGCTATGCCCAAAGTGGATAGCCACTCACTTA
>JBCBKQ010000437.1:0-2970 GCA_038521595.1 Cyanobacteria bacterium J06627_28
GAGAACTGCTGGTGCTAAGTTCGTGGTTGCTTGCCGAAGATTTGAGACGTTAGATCTCAATCTTCGGTTGTGATAGCACCTAGCACTCCCATCCGCTTTCTAAATTTTCCATCCACCAGAAACGTCAATAACTTGACCCGTAATCCAGCGAGATTCAGCAGATGTGAGAAACTCAACGACATCTACCACATCGTCAATCTGTCCTGTCCGTTTCAATGCAGTCGCCGACTCTAGCTCATGGCGAAATGTAGCATCTTGCAATAGCTGCGCGCGAAAGTTTGCTTCGATTACACCAGGTGCGATCGCAAGATATGATTCAGGTATGTACTGGCCGATTTTAGCAACCAAACTGTATATCCCTCCACTAAGGCCTCATACTGTGCTGCGCCCGCGCCTGATTGAACGACTAAATGCAGGGCTGCACCGCAAACTAACCCTTATCTCTACCGCTGCTGGCTTTGGCAAAACAACGTTGCTCAGCGAATGGGTTTCAGTCTGCACACAGCCTGTTGCATGGCTGTCACTAGATGAGGAGCACAACGATCCAACTCGCTTTTTGGTTTACTTGGTGTCTACATTGCAAACGCTTACCTTAAGCAAAGTCGAGGGGGTTCCTCAACTCGGTGAGGGGGTTTTAAGCGCATTAAAATCACCCCAACCGCCCCCGCTCGATTCGATTCTGACAACACTGATCAATGAAATTACGGCTGTTTCCGAAAGCTTCATCCTTGTCCTTGATGATTACCACCTGATTGAATCTGAACCGGTGAATCGGGCGCTGGATTTTTTGCTCCAGCACCTGCCGCTACCCTCCATGCACCTTGTCATTGCTACCCGCGAAGATCCACCGCTGCCCCTGGCACGACTGCGCGCATGCGGTCAGTTGATCGAATTGCGCGCCCCCGATTTGCGCTTTACCCAAGTCGAAACGACCGAATTTCTTAACCAGGCGATGAATCTTAATCTTTCGGCAGAAGAGATTGCTGCACTTGAAAACTGCACTGAAGGTTGGATTGCCGGACTACAATTAGCAGCGATATCCTTACAAGGACATCAGGACACGGCCAGCTTTATCAAATCGTTCTCCGGTAGTCATTATTTTGTACTGGATTATCTGGTTGAAGAGATTCTGGAACAACAGCCCGAAAATATTCAAAATTTCCTATTATCCACATCTATTCTTGAGTGCCTATGTGGCTCTCTTTGTGATGCTGCCCTGCCCCAATCTTCTACCCCAGGCCAAGAAATCTTAGAATATTTAGAACGTGCGAATCTGTTGCTAGTTTCGCTCGATGACAAACGCGAGTGGTATCGCTATCATCATCTGTTCGCAGATGCGCTGCAAGTACGCTTAGCCAAGAGACAACCCAACTATATAGCTAAGCTACATTTAAGGGCATGTGCGTGGTACGAACAGAATAATTTTCGACCCAACGCAATCCACCACGCCCTCGCTGCTCAACATTTTGAGCGTGCGGCGGATCTTATCGAACTGGAGTGGTCGGCTAATGTTGGATCTTATTATCAGAATACAACCTGGACAGAATGGGTACAGGCACTGCCGGACGAATTAGTACGAACCCGTATCACACTCAGTATTGGTTTGGCATGGGAACTGCTGTTCTCAGGTCAGCTACAGGCTGCAGAGGACCGACTGAAGGACGCAGATCGTTTGTTGGCATCGGCAGTCAACACAGGTGATTCTATGGAGGCTGCTTCAAGCAGTCAGGATGAGAAAAAAATCTGTTCGCAACAAGCGTTATTAGGCGTTGCTTGGGCTTTTCATGCTCAGGCGCTCAATGATAATGCTGGCACTATCAAACATGCCCAGCAAACACTCAACCGCCTATCTGAGACGAATCACTATATAGCTGGCCTCGCAAGCTCTCTGCTAGGGCTCGCTTATTGGACAAATGGAGATTTGGAGACGGCAGTTGAGTATATGTCTGATGCGATCGCTCGCTTGCGGACGACAGGGCATATACTTTTCGCCATCAGTGGGGCCCATACACTGGCTAGCATTAAGATTGCTCAGGGTCGTCTTTTTGACGCAGTCAATATCTATAAAGAGACTTTACGCTTTGCAACAGCGCAAGGCGAACCAGTATTGGCAGGTATAGCCGAATTACATCTGGGGTTGAGCAAGCTTTATCACGAACAAGGCAAAGAGGAAGCCGCTAATCAGCATCTTCAGAGATGCGAGGCTCTCGGAAAACAAGCTGCACTACCGGAATGGCCCTATGACTTGTATCTTGTTCAAGCTCAGTTAAAGGTCGAGCAGGGAGAACTGGATGACGCCCTCAAGTTACTCGAAGACGCGGAACAGCTCTATCATAGAAGGCCTGTTCCCAATGTGTGTCCTGTAAAAGCCTTGAAGACGCGGATATGGCTCCGACAAGGTAGGTTGGCAGAAGCCCTTGGATGGGTACGCGAGCAAGGCTTGTCGGTTGATAATGAGCTCAGCTATTCGCGAGAATTCGAGTACATCACATTAGCCAGAGTGCTGATTGCTCGATATAGACGTGCCCCAACAGACGAGACCTTTCAAAAAGCGATCGCACTTCTGGCGCAGCTGTACTCAGCGGCGGAAGCAGGCGGCAGGTCAGGCAGCATGATTGAGATTCTCATCTTGCAAGCAATCATCAATGAAGCACAAGGCAATATCTCTTCTGCACTCCCGTTTTTAGAGCGCGCCCTCACACTTGCAGAAGCTGAGGGTCACCTCCGTATCTTTGTCAATGAAGGCCAACCCATGGCGCGTTTGCTCCATGAGACGCTTGCATGTAAAAGTAGACCTCGCGAAACAACACCTGATTCTAATTATGTACAGCGCGTGTTAACTGCGTTTCCGCTTAACGACTTAGCGCAAAAAAGATTAGCGCAAAAAAGATCGTCAAAAACACACTCTCAAACAGCCGAGTTGCTCGAACCATTGAGCAAGCGAGAAATCGAAGTGCTTTCCTTGATAGC
>JBCBKQ010000438.1:0-2968 GCA_038521595.1 Cyanobacteria bacterium J06627_28
GTTGAGGCTGCATCGACACCCACTAGCACCGGTTTATCGACGTGAAATATTTCGTCCTGGAGGCCAACGTTAATCCCTGAGAGGTCTTGAGACTGATTGACTTCAGTTGCTTTCTCAGCCGTAGCTTGCAGCCGATTGTGGATCGTGCCGACACTGACGGATGTGTCGAATAAATCGCGCAAGAGCTCCACCACCCCGCGATACGAGCTGTGGCAGATCAGAACCAAGCCCAGTATCAGCTGGAACAGCCAGTGCTTGGTCACGGGCAGATGAAATAAAATATCATCATCGCCTTGGGACGGTGCAAACGATTCATCCAGCGCTTGCTGTGCTTTATCACCCTGCTGGTACAAGAACTTGCGGCTGACTTGATGCTGTGCGGCGATGTGACTGATGGGTGTGGTCCGCGCCAGAGCCTCGATACCGATTGCTTTACGAACGTCGGAAGATAGACTAGCGGCGACGGATAACGCTGGGCTCATGGGCATGATCTCAGGGGCAGATGACGACCCAGTTTTAGACGCGCTGGTCGCATCAAAGTGTCACCTGGAAATGAACCTTCCCTCGCTCAGAGAATCGCATAGTCTGATCAGATGGTGTTTGCTGAATGAAACTGTCTTAATATTGGCCAGTCCGCCTCAACTTGACAACGCCATTTTTGAACCCTGCCATAAATCCTTAGGACGGTCTTTGGTTTGCTTCAGTAACAGCCCACGGCGCCTAGCAACTGAAGAGAAGACATACTCTGATATATCGCATTGTTGATAGAGCTTTCCATCGCAGATCTGTTTCTTTCCTGTGCAAGTAAAGTGCCGACTTCATTCTCGATGGTACTGGCAAAACTGCCGCTTGCGCCTACCTGATAGTCGGTAAAGCTGTACTGAAAGCACTCATCAGGCGAGAATAGAACATGTAGTTCTATCTGTGGAGGCGTTACAAAGAGGCTCGCAAATCCTGTGACAACAACGTTCCCGAATAGTCTCAGTAAAACTTTTCCATTGTCTTCGCCCATGTCCATTCTGGCCGCGTGCCAATTAACTCTTTCTCCCTCTGCAATGGCATTTGCCGCGTTTAGAGCATAGTTGTCAAAATAGCTATAGTTCTCATCAATGTGTGTATTCAAACGGCTTAGCACATTGTTCCAGTTGCTTTGCGCGATGTGTACATTCTCGCTGACCTCATACGTAGGCGAGCTTGCAGTTCCTGCCGCGACTGCATTGGGCTGGCTACACAAAAAGACGCCCAGACCTGCAGCGACTATGCCTAAAAACTGACCTCTAAAAAAACTACTACGGTTCATGTCTGTCATTCTCATAGATATGCACTTAATAACGTGTGGGGCTTTGTAGTAAAAGGACTGCTGTAAAAAGATGATTGTTACGTAAGTTTGAAGCTTATCGTCGATGATGCTATCACGAGGCTAAGCAAAGAAAATTGATGCTTAGTAGCATTTACAATTACTTGATGGCAATTTCTTAATCAGCACACAAAACTCATGTTGTTGTTGTAATAGTTAGCAACACATCATGCTGCTCCAGTTGACATGACTCGTCGAGGCTGTGATTGCTCAAACTTTCACAATGATTAAAGATTTTCCAATTGCTGCAACACAAGTCTCTATTGCTATCGGAGAAATTTATCAGTCGTACCAACAACAACAGAGACGTAAGCCCGTTGCAATTAACCGTTGAGCTTCTTCTTGAGTGCCTCGTAGCCAACATATGCACCATAGCCTGCAGCGGCGATCGCCGCTGCCGCCCCGACGCTAACGATAATAGCAGGCGCACCTGCCGCTGCAACACTAATCCCACCCGCTGTGCTTACATTGGCTAAAATGGCTGTGCCACCGCCGCTAGCTGCCAATGCCTTAACCATCTTTTCTGCATTTTCGTTGTTCATCATATAAATCCTGAGACTATTGTTTAGGTAAGGCATCAACCAGAAGTCGATGTTTGATTGATGCCTATGTATGCATTACGCAGAGACTGCTGCACAATTATGCAAACCGATATTTTTTTAGAGAGATGACTGTATGTTTATCTGTGCCAACTGTGACTGCTATCTGCGGGCGTTTCTAGCCACTCGGTTGTAGCGTTCATGTGTCATCATCTCTAGGCGGAGCGGTGCCTGACAGGGGTGCCAGCAAACCAAACGGTACCAGTGCTTCAGGTCAAAAACGACGCGATCGCTATGCGTATGACGACGACCGCCAATCTGACTCCAGTGGGCACCGCTCTCAAGATCAGCTTGGATTCGAGCAGCTTGAGCAACAACATCTTTAGGAAAACGCTTCATGAGATCAAAACTCCTACGGGGGCTTTAGGAAAAACTAAGAGGGAAGTATGCCGCCACAAATACAAAGGCACTATTCGTGGCGTAGGACTACGGGGCTGAGGTGTCTACCACTGAGAAAGGTCGATAGCCACAGCGCAAGGACCAAAGGGATTGATGCAGGCAAACATTTTGTACTTCAGCTGGTAAGTGCCCGCTCTGTTCGTCGTGAACGTAATTCGGTCAGTCCCCCCGGTGTTTGCCTCATCAATCAGAACTTCTCTGTAGCCGTCGTATAGTTCGATATCCACATCGCCCGCATTCATAAATGTGCGGGCTTCAATGGTGTACGTCCCCGGACCGTCAACGCTGACCGAAACCCAGTTGTGCTGCTGAGAATAGAGCGATCTGGGCCAAATTTCTTCTGCCTTAACCGTCTGACTCAAAACTGTTCCAAAAAAGAGAGGCGCGGCCATTGCTGCGAGCGTAGCCTTGTTCAAAAGTGCTTTGATTTTCATGTCGATTAGTCTCTTACTGAGGTTGCAGTTATCAGCAGTGCATTGCTTTCCTTGCTGCTGATGTGTGTTTAACCCGTGACTAATCGTGGAATTATGCAAAATGACATTTTTTTATTTGCATAATTTTGGCAGTACAGCGCCGTAAAGAGATCAACACCTGACATAAAAGTCGATTTTGA
>JBCBKQ010000439.1:0-2946 GCA_038521595.1 Cyanobacteria bacterium J06627_28
CCTAACAAAGTAGATGGCACGCCAATGCAGCCTCGAAAGGGCATTAAGCAATTCATCGTGCTCAATAAAGGGCAACACCAAGCAGCGGCCCGAGACTTTGCGACTTATTTGATTCAGCCCAACAATCTCAATCAGCTGCTAAAAGAAGGCTTTAAGGGAAGAGTGCTCCCTGTAATGCCTCAGCTATTATCAGATGCCTACTGGAGCGACTCACAAGATCCTCACTTGTCAGCAGCCTTCACCATGCAAGAACAGTCCAGCCCCACGCCATATGAAATTCTTCACCCGGCATACAGCGAAATTTTAGGACAGCAGGTTTGGGGACAATCCATCTTGCAAGTTTTAAAAGAGAAACAATCGCCTGAGCAAGCGGTTGATTGGGCCATTAGTCAAATTCAAACAATGTGGACAGAGTGGGAGGCCGTAGCATGAAACGCTGGTTCAATAAAAGTTTGCTGACGCAGCTGGTCGGGTCTTTTTCTATGCTGTCTCTGGTGACAGTGGGTGCTGTTTCGGTGGGATCCTTCTTTCAGGCACGAACTTCGCTAGAGACGGAAGTGATTAACCGACTCACTGTAGCAACAGAGTTAAAAGAATATCAGCTCGACAAGTGGGTAACCGATCAGCTCAGTGACGTTTTGCTCGTCAGTCAGGAAAGTGATATTCGCACGGCTATTAATATGCTGCTGACCAATAGCCCAGAATCGCCTGCGTATAAGGCTGCTTACCAAGCCCTGACTGAGCAGGTAGACAATCTGAGTGAGATTAAGCCCAACTTGCGCAGCATTCGAATTACGCGAAACAGTGGCTTTGTGATTTTTGCCTCAGATAACCGGGCGTTAGAAGATAGCTATCGTCCTTTGGGTGCTCCGGCGACGTATTTTACGCGCGATCGCATCAACACCGTCGTCCCCAACTTCTACATCTCACCTGCCACCCAAAAAGCCGCCGTCACCGTAGCCACACCAATATTAGACGCCCAGGGAGAGCGGATGGCGGGGCTCGTTGTCGATCTTGATCTCGCTCAAGTCGATACCCTCATCCGCAACAACACCGGGCTAGGAGATACCGCCGAAACCTACTTGGTAGGACAAGCCAATTCGAGAAATTTCTTTATCTCTAGGCAAGTAGCCGAAGACGCCTCTTCACAGCCGGCTGAATCGGAGCAGGACAGCCTCAACAGTCGCAGTATCGATCAGGCCATTAACCAGCAAACAGACGGATTTGGCCTGTACAAAAACTACCAGGGCATCCCCGTAGTCGGCGTCTACCGCTGGCTACCCGAACAGAATCTGGCGTTAGTTGCTGAAATGGAGCAGTCTACTGCCTTTTTGCCTGCCCGAAACCTGGCCAAGAATATTGTAGGCGTCGGGCTGCTATCGTCAGGCGTTCTCCTAATCGCCGTATACCTGCTTTCGAAGCGGATTACCCGGCCTATTCTAGCAATTAGTGACGCGGCGAACGGTCTAGCAAAAGGCGACCTGTCGCAAACTGCGCCCGTGATGACCGAGGATGAAGTCGGCACGCTAGCAACAACCTTTAATCAGATGGCGAGTCAGCTGCGCACGTCTTTTGAAACTCTAGAGCATCGGGTTGCTGAAAGAACAAAGGAACTCGCGCAAGCTAAAGAACAAGCTGATATGGCGAATCAAGCAAAGAGCGATTTTCTTGCCAATATGAGCCATGAGCTGCGCACGCCGCTTAACGGCATTATGGGCTATGCCCAAATCCTGGGTCGGGCAAAGCGCTTAGACACCAAAGAACGCAATGGTGCCAATATCATTTATCGCTGTGGTTCTCATTTGCTGACGCTGATTAACGATATCTTGGATCTCTCTAAAATTGAGGCAGGCAAGCTAGAACTAGTGCCTGCTGCGACTCACTTTCCTTCTCTGCTACAGAGCGTGGTAGAAATGTGCGAAATGCGTGCTCAGCAAAAGGGGATTGAGTTTGTCTATCAGTCCAGCTCTCGGTTACCGGAAGGTATCGAAGTCGATGAAAAGCGGCTGCGTCAGGTGTTGATCAATCTGCTGAGCAATGCGATTAAATTTACTGACAGCGGTAGCGTAACGCTCAGTGTCGATATTCTCGATTTAACAGAGGGTGAGTCTAATCTGTTCTTTCAGGTGCGTGATACGGGCGTTGGCATTGTTGAAAGTGAGCAAAAGAAGCTTTTTGAAGCCTTTGAGCAGGTGGGCGATCGCCAAAAACAAGCGGAGGGCACTGGGCTAGGTCTGGCCATTAGTCAGCGGATCGTTCAGCTGATGGGCAGCGACATTCGGCTGAAGAGTCAGCTAGGAGAGGGCAGCGAGTTTTTCTTTACGATTATAGTTCCTCAGGTAGAAGATTGGGCACAGCAGCAGAAGAAAGATCAGAGCGATCGCATCACTGGCTACACAATCACCGACCCATCAGACACTGACCCATCAGAAAAAACTCAGTACACCATTTTGGTCATTGATGACCGCTGGGAAAACCGAGCCGTTCTGGTTAATTTGCTAGAGCCTGTGGGGTTCAATGTGATTGAAGCGGTCAATGGCAAAGAGGGTTTAGACCAGCTTATTTCACATCAGCCTGACCTTGTCATTACCGACTTGGTCATGCCCGTGATGGATGGCTTTGAGTTCTTGCGGCAGATTCAAGGTAGCGAGACCCTCCAACAAACGAAAGTGCTCGTCTCGTCAGCATCGGTGGCACAGCTAGACCAACAGATGGCGCTAGAGGCAGGCGGAGACGACTTTCTGGCCAAACCCGTTGATGTGAAGGAACTCATGACGCTGCTAGCCGCACACCTAGACTTAAAATGGTGCTACGAAGCTGAAAGAGAGACTGAAGCGGTAATGACGACAGCTGCGCCTCTTGAGATAGTTGTGCCTCCACTGGAAACATTAGAGCATCTTTTAGAGCCCACTCAAATTGGTGATTTGAAGCTTTTGTGCGATCGCC
>JBCBKQ010000440.1:0-2941 GCA_038521595.1 Cyanobacteria bacterium J06627_28
CGAGACAATATTAGGCAGCGCTGCCGGAATGATGATCTTGAAAATAGTGCGTAGCTTCGAAGCACCCAGCGTCTTAGAAACATCCAAGTTATCAGGGCCAACGCTGACGAATACTGCCTTTGGCGTAGCCAACGTTAGCCCTGATTACTTGGATGTTTCTAAGACGCTGGGTGCTTCGAAGCTGCGCACTATCTTCAAGATCATCATTCCGGCAGCACTGCCTAATATTGTCTCGGGGTTGCGCATTAGTATGGGGATTTCTTGGCTGGTAATTGTGGCTGCTGAAATGCTCTTAGGCACTGGGCTAGGTTACTTTATCTGGAATGAATGGAACAACCTTTATATTCCGAATATTTTGGTGGCTATCTTTATTATTGGCTTGGTCGGCTTGATTTTAGATAACGTGTTTGCAGCGTTAGAAAAATATGTTGCGTTTGGTCGTGGTTCATGAGTGTTTCTTCTATTCGGCCTATTCATTCACCTACAGCCCGTACCCGCGTGTTTTCTGAACCTGTGTCTTCTGAATCTGTTTCTTCTGAGCCTGAATTTCCATCGGCGCAGCTTTCTGTTCGCAATGTAACTAAGGTCTTTGAGGGCAAGCAAGATCTTTTTAGCAAGGTCACCCGAAAGACGACCCGAGATTTTACGGCGATTGAGGGTATCGATATCGATATTGAGCCCAATACGTTTGTGTCTATCATTGGCCCCTCGGGCTGCGGTAAGTCCACATTGTTAAACATGATTGCTGGGCTGTCTGACATCAGCGGCGGGGAGATTTTGCTGAATAATCAGCCGATTCATGGGCCAGGCCCGGATCGTGGCATGGTCTTTCAAAATTATGCGCTGATGCCCTGGATGAGTGTAGAAGAGAATATTCGCTTTGCGGTAAAGACGGTTTACCCAAAGATGGAAGCGAAGCTGATCACTCGCCGTATCAAGGAAAATATTCAGCTTGTGGGTCTTGTCGGCGCAGAGAAAAAGCATCCCCATGAGCTGTCGGGCGGGATGCGACAGCGGGTGGGCATTGCTAGGGCGCTGGCGATTGACCCGCAAATTTTGCTGATGGATGAGCCGTTTGGCGCGTTGGATGCGCTCACTCGGGGATTCTTGCAAAGCGAAGTTGAGCGGATTTGGGAGCAGCAGCGGAAGACGGTCATTATGATCACTCACAGTATTGAAGAGGCGTTGTTGCTTTCTGATCGCATTGTGATGATGACTAAGGGGCCAGCAGCCAAAATTGCTCAGGTTTTGGACGTTCCGTTTGCCAGGCCGCGCAATCGTGAAACCATTGATCAGCATCCTGCCTATCACGATTTGAAGTTGGAGATGGAGCGCCACTTGTTTCGAGAGACGCAGGCGGTTGAGGCTGCGCGGTTATAGGGATTGCGCTCCGGCCACCTCTCCGGCGGAGGGGAATGTCCTGGCTATGTGAAATTAACTGGCTGGGAAAGACAGTAGAAAAATTCTAGTTTTAAAGAGGACTTTGCTATGACAACGCCAGAGATTACGACAAAGTTGTTGGCGGCTAAGAAAGCTAAGGGATTGAGTTTTGCGGATTTGGAGGCAAAGCTTGGTTTTGATGAGGTGTGGATTGCGTCGGTGTTTTATCGGCAGGCGAGTGCTTCGGCAGAGGAGGCTAGCAAGATGGTTGAACTGCTCGGGCTGGGGCCAGATGAGGCTGAGGCGCTGACAGAATGCCCCGTTAAAGGTGGGCTGGATCCGCTGGTGCCGACAGATCCGCTGATCTATCGCTTTTACGAGATTATGCAGGTATATGGAATGCCGGTAAAGGCGGTGGTGCATGAGAAGTTTGGTGATGGCATCATGAGTGCGATTGATTTTTCGATTGATGTGGAAAGGGAAGAAGATCCGAAGGGCGATCGCGTCAAAGTCATCATGTGTGGTAAGTTCTTGCCCTACAAGAAGTGGTAAATCACTCCTCTGCCACTACGTTATGACGCTTTGGCTTCTGCCTATCTACTCCTAAATTGCAAAAGCTCAGACAGTAGCGTCTGAGCTTTTTTATTTTATAGTTGTCGTTGCTATTGACGTTTAAAAGGCATTGCTTGTTTTTAGGATGTGCAGGCAGGGCGTTTCCACAGTCTCTGTAGGACGATTTGTCACTATGTTCATTTATAATTACAGCTGTCAGCCACGAGTCTTAATTAATGGTGCAGGCAAAGCCAAAATTAATGACATTTCAAGAGTTTTTGGCATGGAAGCCGGAAATAGGACGCTATGAGCTGCACGATGGAGCGATTGTTGAAATGCAGCCGACAGGCCCTCACGAGCAGGTAGTTGGCTTGCTGAACCGCAAGCTGAATGTACTGCTTGATCAGCAAAATTTGAACTACTTCATCCCTAATACTGCGATGATTAGGCCACTGGGCTTTGAGAGCGGATACAAGCCAGATCTTATGCTGATTGACCCGGCAGAACTCTCAAAAGAACCCTTATGGAAACGAGAGTCCATTATTACGCTAGGCACTTCAGTCAAGCTGGCGGTTGAAGTTGTTTCTACCAACTGGCCCGATGACTATGCTCGTAAGTTTGAAGATTATGAAGGTATGGGCATCCAAAACTACTGGATTGTGGATTATTTAGGATTGGGCGGACGACGATACATTGGCACGCCGAAGCAACCGACGATTACCGTATGTACACTGGTAAATGGCGTTTATGAGACCAAGCTTTTTCGGCAAGGAGAAACAGTGGTTTCTCCAAACTTGTCGGGTTTTCAGCTAGTCGTGGATCAAGTGATCAGCGATCAGGGAACTTAAAAATGGAGCAGTATACCGAAGCGACAAAGGTGCAGGGTGAGCTCGAAGCCTTAGTGGTGCAGAGAAGTCTTGAAAGTGGTGAACTGCGTGGGGTCTTATTTTGAGACCAAGATAGCTGAGGCGGGGCATTCCATGAGAAGCTCAAGTTCCTCAACAAAAAC
>JBCBKQ010000441.1:0-2941 GCA_038521595.1 Cyanobacteria bacterium J06627_28
ACTGAATGTTGGCTGAGGTTGCGCAGAATATCAGTGAGTTGCAAGGCAATGCCCAACACGTCTATCACAGGCATGCTGCCCTTAGCGTAGTGCGCTCTGGTATATTGCCGTAAAGAAAGGCCACCAAAATCTTCTGTAACCAGAACGTAGCCATTTTGCCAGGGGGCAAGCGCAATCGGCCTAGCGACCCCTGGAATGTTGAGATTTTGAGTAATGGCATACTGATTGCGAAAGCAGACTAGGTCATCCACGCTGGGGAAGGCCTGCAACAGTACCTTAAGGATAACTGAGCGCTGTGATGCGGTTTCTATGCCCCGGTAAACGGTTGTATGAGCGCCTGTATACAGCCTTTCTGAGATTACATATCCAGAAATATTAGGAAAGGTTGTCGGTTTAGCAGGCTGTGTCATAACAAGAAACGTCCACACGTAGATCAGCCTTAAGATGCCCGCATAGATTTTTGAAACTAGCGTGAGCGTGGAACACACTTCGCTCTAGAGTGTCACCTCCTTTTGAAGCAGCCCGAATTGAGCACACTGGTACACGGTATCACGCAAGCTCAATCAGGTATTTATGAATATTTTAGCCAACGCCACTGACGTCTTCGACGAAATGGCTCAGGCGTCATCTTTTGCAGAACTCTCTAAGCATCCTCAACAGATTACGATTCGTACTCATCTTGTCGATGAAAACAACGTGGAAATTTGCATTAAAGATAATGGGAAAGGAATGGAAGATGCTGTAAAAGCTCAGATATTCGAGCATTTATTGCCACAAAGGAAGTCGGCAAGGGCACGGGGCTAGGGTTAGCCATCTCTCGCCAGATTGTTGTAGATAAGCATCAAGGCAGTCTGTCAGTTTCTTCTGAAGTGGGTCAGGGCAGTGAATTTTGTATTGGGCTTTCCATTCAGCCTGATTTGCCCTGATGGGTAGCTTCAGATATCGCTCAGGGTGGGATCAAAAGGCTAGTTAGTCTGAGGTTTTTAAACGCGCGAGTTCGCTGAGGGAAAGTCCAGTGATTTCGCTAATGGTTTCGGGGGGTAGTTGGCCGAGGAGCGATCGCGCAATCTCCTCTGACCGTTCTGCTTTGCCCTGCTCAATGCCCTGCTCAATGCCTTGCTCAATGCCTTGCTCCAATCCTTTCTTGAGGCCGCTGGCTTCTCCTTCTTGAAAAGACGTATCGATCACATTGTTCATGTCTCGGTAGTACTTCAGACTTTGCTGGTAGCCGTCCTGTTCACTGCGGGAGAAGTTGGCCAGCTCTGCCACTTCAAACAGCTGTAAAAAGACGGGGTCTTGAAACGGGCGCGGCTGGTCTTTGATATCTGGCAAGTGCCGAAATAGATATAGCCATTTGTCCTGTTGAGTTTCGAGCTGTTCGAGGGTTTTGGTGAATTTGGGCAATTCGATGTAGATAAACTTGAGCTTGTCGTAGAACACTTCGCAGTGCTGGTCTTTGAGTTCGACGGTGTGAATGATGGTATCGTCGTTTTTATGATCGTCAAAGACAAAGTCGAGGACGCCGATAGAGTAGACAGGGCTTAGCTTAAAGTTCCATTTGCCCTGCTGGGCCTGCTCTTGAATCGGAAAACTGGCATAGAAAACGCTTCTATCTTTAAAGAAATTCTGTTTCGCTTTTTGAAGCTCTACGATAAAGCGATCGCCATTCGCGCCTTGACAGTAGATATCGAATATAGCTTTACGATCTACGGGCGTGTTGCCAAGGTTCTCGGTGCTTTTGTAGGAAAGTGATTCGATTTGGTGATGGTCGGGCAGCAGCGTATTGAGAAAATCGATTAAGAGCTGCTTGTTCGGCTCCGTGCCGAAGACCCGCTTGAACCCGAAGTCGGTCAGCAGATTGACGTATTGCTCTTGCAGGTAAAGGGGCATGGCTAAGCCTGGATCGATGGCTGCTTCTATTATAGAAATAACCGGCAGCTCTCAGCACGATAAAGATCTCCTCGCCAGATCGTGCATAATGTTGACCACATCACATTTTTTTCACAGGGCTTTATATTTCTTCTGCCATCATGCGAGAGACTATGCCATCAATCATGCGATCGCCCGCCAAAGGCACAATCTCTTCTCCATGCAGCACATGCTGAATCAGCAAATAGTGAACTAAAGCCCCGACAAAGATCCGAGCCGTTACCATCGGGTCTTTCACCTGTACGCTTGGATGAAACTTCAGGTAGGCAGAAATCTGATCGAACATAGGTTTTTCTATTTCACGCACAAATGTTTTGGCCAACTCAGGAAAGCGACCAGACTCACCTATGATCAGGCGCATCAAAAGCAAAAGCCGCTGATTGCTAGCAAACTCAGTGACAACTGTACGAGCAATTTGGCGAAAAACATCTTTTGGAGAAGCGTGCGGATCGTGGCCAATCGTCAGGCTATCAAGCGGATGCCTCGCCCTAGCCAATATCTGTTCTATCAAAGCGGTAAACAGCCCTTCTTTATCTTTGAAATAGCTGTAAAGGGTGGGCTTAGAGACACCTGCTGTTGCGGCGATTTGGCTCATGCTTGCTGCCGCGTAGCCCTGCACTGTGAACATTTCTAGTGCGCCTAGCAAGATGGCTTCAGCTTTTCCTGAGCGTTCATCTACTGGCTCAGCAGGCGGTGGTTCAGCAGGCGAGATACCTACTCCAGCAGATGCTGTGTTTGGGTATGATAACGTCTTAATATCAAAAGTCGCTGCCTGCTTGTTAGATACTGTGCTGGATAGATTAGTGCTAGATAAATTAGTGTCAGCAGCTGACTCACCTACCGTCAAAGCCTCAGCGCTTTTAGCCGTTGCTATTTCCGCTATTCCGGCTTTCTTTGCCCAAGTAATAACCGTTGTATGATGAACCCCTCGGGCACGTTCAATCGCTCGGAAGCTTTTCCCCTCTGCATAATCCTTTAGACAGATTTGCTTAAAGTCTTCTGAGTATCCTGG
>JBCBKQ010000442.1:0-2920 GCA_038521595.1 Cyanobacteria bacterium J06627_28
AGCGACAAAGCATCCCCATCATGGCCTACTCTCCCATTGAGCAAGGGCGCATGCTTAGCAACAGCGCACTCATCTCGATGGCCCAAGCCCGAAAAGTCACCGCCGCGCAAATTGCGATCGCCTGGCTGCTCCACCAAGACAATGTGATCGTCATTCCCAAAACGAGCAATACCGACCACATTGAGGAAAACTACGCTGCGCTCAACCTCAAACTTAGCCAGGAAGAACTCAGCGCCCTCGACCAAGCCTTTCCACCCCCCAAAACGCCTATTCCTCTCCAAATGCTCTAGACAAAAGCATCACCGACATCCGAAGGTACGACTGCATATCTGTTTATACACACTTAATGTCATTGCAAAAGTTGCTTTTATGCTTACCTAGGAGATCACGCAGCTATGGCGCTTTTTTTGACTGAGCCTGTAGGAGAGACTTTACGATCGCCCCTTAGTGACTTCGTGCTGCTGCTGGCGATCGCTCTCCTTGTTCCACCAGTTTTTGAACGTCTCAAGCTACCTGGCATCGTAGGCTTGTTGGCAGCGGGCATTTTGTTTGGGAGCAGTCTTCTCGGTTGGCTCGATCCGGCATCTGAGACCATGAAGCTGCTCTCAGAGATTGGCAAAATCTATCTGATGTTTGTCGCAGGGTTAGAGATTGACCTGGCACTTTTCCAAAAGACCCAAGATCGCTCTCTAACGTTTGGGGTGCTGACGTTTGTACTCCCTTTTTTGAGTGGGATGGGGGTGGGATTGTTATTTGGATTTAGTTGGCTAGCGGCTGTCCTGATTGGTTCCTTACTGGCATCCCATACGCTGCTGGCCTATCCCATTGTGCAGCGGCTAGGAATTGTAGGCGATGAGGCCGTCACGATCACCGTCGGCGCCACCATTTTTACAGATATTGCTGCGCTGCTGGTTTTAGCAATTTGTTTGGGGGTTAGCAGAGGAGATTTTACAGCGGTCAAGCTCTTCGCCCTGCTTGGGTCTTTGGGGATGTACGCCATCGCCGTGCTTTTGGGTCTCAAACAGCTCGCCATTGCCTTCTTTCGGGCTACTGGCAAAGATGAGGGAAACCAGTTTCTATTTATTTTGCTTTCGGTCTTTCTCTCAGCTGTGGGCGCGCAGCTCATTGGCGTAGAAGGGATCATCGGTGCATTTTTGGCAGGTCTGGCTATCAACAGCGTCATTGGCAACGGCCCAGTAAAAGAAAAAACAGAATTCCTCGGAGCTGTGCTGTTCATCCCCATGTTTTTTATCAACATGGGATTATTGCTCGACCTGCAAGCGTTGGGTGAACTGCTCAGCGTGGTGCAGCTGCCCTTGACAATTGTGACTGCGTTGCTTGCATCCAAGTGGCTAGCGGTCTTCCTTACAAAGCAGCGATTCCACTACAGCTGGCCACAGGTTTGGACGATGTGGTCCCTCTCGATTCCCCAAGTTGCCGCTACCCTAGCAGCGGCGCTAGTAGGCTACGAGTCAGACATTATCAACGAACAGGTGTTCAACAGTGTCATCTTGTTAATGCTAGTCACCGCTGTTGTCGGCCCACTGGTGACCGCTCGCACAGCCCGCCAGATAGCTACCCAAAATACCACCCAAAATATTTCACCGCTGCAGTGGCTGCCCGTCCCCCAAGAAAACACAACCGCAGTAGAAGAACAAACAAAAAGAACGCCAGAGCGTCATTTAGCGCAGTCCAACCTAGGAACAATCGACCTAAAAACAATCGACTCAATGGAAACTGTTCTAGAAAGGAGCAGCTTAGACAAAGCGTTACCAGTCTACGGCTTGGGCACCTACACGGTTATTGTTCCTGTCTACAATCCCAGAACAGAGCAGCGTCTCTTAGAGCTAGCAGGTTTGATTGCACGCTACGAGAAAGGACGGGTCATTCCGCTAGCGGTCGCCCTCGCTCAGCCACAGATGAATTCACCCCAGCTTTCACAGGCGATCGCACTTGGCAAGCAGCGGCTAGAAGCAGCCTCTAGCATCAGCAATCGCTTTGCAGTGCCCGTCAAACCCACTCTCAGAATCGAATACAACGTGCCGCAAGCCATCTGTCATGCCAGCCGAGAAGAAAACGCCAACCTCATTGTGCTGGGGGCAAGCGCACCGGCCAAGTTTGGAGATCGCACCATGCTAGGCAGCAGCATCTACGACAGTGTGCTGTGGTCGGCCCACTGTCCGGTGGTGGTAGCCCGACTCTCCAAGCCTCCCGCTGCGCTCAAAAATATTTTGCTCCCCATCGGCAATCTTTCACCACGCACCGTCAGAGTGATTCGGTTTGCCCAGGTGCTGGCCGCGGTCAACCAGGGCAAGGTGACGCTGCTGCACATCTGCCCGCCGTCTACTTCTCAGTCTGCTCAGGCCGTATGGCGATCGCACCTGCAGCTACTCATTGATCGGTTACCGCCCAGTGAGCCTAATCTAGCGATACAGGTACTGGCCAGAGACGCGGTAGCAACGGCAATTGTGGAGCGATCACAAGACTGTGATGTGGTGATATTGCGATCGCAGCGCCGTCGCATTGGCAGCGCCATGAGCCTTGGCACACTAAACCATCAGCTTCTAGGCCGGCTCACCCAATCGGTCATCATCGTCGGCGAGCCCTACAGCTCAGAGGCTGTAGCCGCCAAACCATTCTTCAGAGATAAGTGATACGCTTGTCGGTATTAACGCTAAACGTCAGCATCAGCATTGGTATTTAGGTAAAACATACCTCTGCTTATCTTGGTAGAAGATTTTTGAATGTCCATCCTTTAGAGAGACGCTGTCTCACCCTCTTGCACTGACAATTATGAGTGATTCTGACATCCACCATTTGCCTATCATTGGCTGGCGAGAAAGGGTTTCGCTTCCAGAGTTAAATGTGAAGAGCGTCAAGGCAAAAATTGACACTGGCGCTCGCTCTTCTGCACTCCATG
>JBCBKQ010000443.1:0-2908 GCA_038521595.1 Cyanobacteria bacterium J06627_28
AGCGGGCGGTGCGATGCACAGAGCAGAGGTACTCAAAAAGCAAAAAGGAAACATATCATTTTAGTCTGTGTAGATGGGGCAATTTCTACATCAGGTTGTTGTTTCTCAATTTCGCAAAGACGGATCAACTTCTATGGCACGGTTCAAAAATGCCCGATTTAGGGTAACACTTCCAGCACAAAATAGACCGTCACTTAGACGGCCTAGCTCACTGATGCATCAGTCTCTAGGCTCCCTGAAATCGCTGAAACCCGAACAACTCCAGCCAGTATGAGTGAGCTTTCCCCAGTCAGTAACTGCTTCGGACTTTTGCCCACTCGTTCTGGCACTTCAGATCTTAGAAAACAGCGATGAGCTAGGAAAAACTGAATGGTACGCAGGTAGCCGTTGCCGAGGCTGCGGCGTAGAAAGAAGTAGTTGCGTAGGCGTAAGTTGAGATTCTCCAACATCGAGCTGGCTCTCTGCGTATCTTCGAGCGCTGCACCAACAGCTTTCATCACCTCGTAGAACTTGTCAGATAGCTCACTGTGCAGTTGATTCCATCGTTCCCAGTAGGCATTGGAGGTGTTGTGTTTCCGGATGCAGCAAACAAACATCGCGTGCCGCCTATAGTGGCAGCTTCAAGTCCCTCGCAATGTCTGCTAGCTTCTGATCAACGACACCGGCAAACGCCAGCAGTTGATATTCCGCAGGAATGGCTTCGCCAACGCGTTAATTGCACAATGCTTTTCTCAGCTTGCGGATGGCAGGATATTGTTCATCTTCTCGCTGTTGTAGTTCACCGACGATAAAGTCAAACAGCCCCTGACGTACCGCCAGCGGTGGCCCGGCCAAAGCCATCACATCGTGAGAGAACCAGCTCAGGATCGACTCCTGGTTCAGTTCAAAAACAATCAAACGTAACCCGTTCTTCCATAACCCTTCAAAAGATAGCGACACTACCGTGCTAGGACGCAATTTTAGCGGTCAGTGCTTCCATCCACGCTTTTCTACCATATATATGGTTTTGAAGATCTTCGATGCGGAAAACCTGTCCAAGCTCATCCCACATAATAGAGTCGCCGCCAAAAAGCTCAACGGCCGATAGCTCATCATCGCTAGGTGTAATTGCGACATACCCATCCTCCGTACGCTGGGTCATTTCTAACAAGCGAACGGGCCAAGAAACTTGCGAGCCATCAGCAAAAGAAACAGCCACAGCCTTACGGTCTCTTTGATACTCTACCGACACTGCGTTACTCAGCTTCATAGTATATTTTCACCTCTTCTTTGAGAAATTCTAAGTTTGCCTGACACAGTTGCAATGCCTTTGCCATAAACTTTGGCGTTATCATACCCCATTTTTCCGTTGTCTATTTTTAGTCTGATTTTTAGCATGCTCCAAATAGACGTTTAACGACCGTACCCGCTGCATCCCAGCCCAAAATACGGGGACTGTCTTCTTTCTTGTCTTTAGGCGATCACACTTTCATATCTACCGGATTCACTGAAATTGCTTTGACAGCCACCAGCAAATCTCGCCCAGTGGCATTAGTTCGATCAGTGGCGCTTCAGACCGAGCGAAACAAGAACAAACAAAAAAAGACAGGAAAAATAAAAAACAAATCTTCTCCTTCAACGACCATCAGGGTAAACGCTGCACTCACCGGTAGCGATGGGTCGCTAATGCGTCAGTGGGCCGTAGCGGACGCGGGCATCGCACTGAAGTCATACTGGGACGTCCGAGAAGATATTTTGTCAGGTCGCCTGGTCACTGTTTTAGACAACTATGTCGTCGGCACCTACGCCGGAGACGACAAAACAGTCGGACTACAGATTGTTTACCCCGACCGAAAATACTTGCCCAGACAAGTATCTGGCTTTATTGATTACTTCGCTGAGCACATAAAAAATCAGCACCCACCCCCCGAAGAGTCTCCGATAGATACACCCTCTTTGTAAAACAATGCCGGCCTAAATATGACGGTTCGAACCCTGTAGTTACCGGAATAAATCTCTCTATCGAACCGTACTTCCATCTCTCACAGCCCCGGTTCAGATAAATTTCTCACAGGTCAAACAGCTTCGCAAGACGCCGCCGAACCCAAAGCAACATATTCTCATCATTGCTGCCGCTACCAACAGTAACGCCCAGGCTGCGCAGCGAATCGCTCCGGCTAGACAGCTCCTCTGATATATGGTCTGCCAGCTCCGGATGCTGCTGCAAAATCGGCTGCAGGTTGCTACGCTCCACCACAAACAACAACGTTTCTTCTACAGCCCGAACGCTCGCCGAGCGAGGTGCATCCAGCAGCAAAGACATCTCACCGAAAAATTCTCCCACTCCCCGACTGGCCACCACCGTATTGTCCAGTTTCTCCAAATACACATCTACTTTCCCCGAGAGCACAATATAAAATGAGCTACCCGGCGAACCTTCTTTGAACAGGATCTCACCGGCCTTAAAAGATTGACGGTAGCCATATTCCACCAGCTGACGCAGCTCCCAATCGTGACACTGCTCAAAGTAGCGAATCCGGCGCAGCAATTCTCTCAGGTTCACATTGCTCAACCCGGCGGCGACATGATGTTCGACAGCGGGTAGGGTTTGGGCGACCGCAGTGGATTGAGCGATCGCATCAGGCCGCAGCAGGCTCTGCAATCGGTCAATATCCTTAATGTGCAAATCCGTTTGAGGAAAGGGAATGTCTACCCGGCGCAGCCTTAGCTCTGCTTCCATCGCGTAGTTTAGCGCGCTGCGAATAGGCGCGGTCTCAATGGGGTTATCGATCCACACCAGCAGCTCAAAGTCGAGAGAGCTATCGCCAAAGCCGGTAAACCACACCTTGGGAGAAGGCTGCCGAAGCACCCGAGACTCACGGCGGGCAGCAGCTAGCAGTGCCTCTGTAACAATCATCATGTCGCTGCC
>JBCBKQ010000444.1:0-2864 GCA_038521595.1 Cyanobacteria bacterium J06627_28
ACGGTGTTATCTGCCCCTGTCCACAAACTGTGGTGATATGCAAAAGGGAATAAATGTCTCTAAATTACCGGATTTACAGGTATCAATAAAATTATCAGTAGGCTCAGTTAAGCGATGGACTAAACCGCGCTTCGTAAGAATTATCTTTCTTCATTGAGAATTAGAGCCATTAACAAACAGATAACTATTTCTGATTTAACCTCGTTATTTGATTTAATTCTCAATTATATAGAGGGGTTACTCTGGCCGGACGGGTTGAACGTTGTCTTGTATGTAGGCTGAGGGCAGACGATAGTCAGGATCGACCGTCGCTTTTGCGGGCAGCTCTTCGGTAACAACGGTTAGCGTGGTCTCTGTCTCGCTCAACAGGGGCTTTATTGCCTTGAGAGTCTGATTGTTAGCATTGGTTAGCTCGATATCGACAGGCAGGTTTAAGGGGATTGCGACCTGTTGGCCCAGGCCACGGGTCTGAAATCTCTGGGCTTCTAAGGTGAGGCGAACATTGTATCTGCCGTCAGAGCGAGGGCTGTAGGTTGCATCAGCAATGCCGACTTGAAAGGTGAGCACTTGAGCAAATAAGTCGCTAATAATCTGCTGTTCGGTCGGTGAGGCGGCTTCAGCCAGCAACGCATCGCGCAGGTCTAGCACGGTGGCATAAGGCGGACCCTGGTAGCGGTAGTCAGACAGAAAGCGTCGGATACCTTTAAGAACGGCTGCTTGCCCGATTTGGTCTTCGATGAGTTCTAAAATCATGCCGCCTTTGTGTCTAGCAATTGGCAACTCATTGTAAATATCAGTCAGCGGTGGCTCCTGAAAGTCAATTTTGCCGAGGCTGCGAAAGAATTCTCGCATGCGCTGCTTTTGTACCTGGTCTTGTTGCTCGGGCGATCGCACAGACCGCTGATACAAACTACTGGCATACGCACTTAGCGACTCACGAATGGTCATTCCCCCCGCCACATCTGCGGCAATCAGCTGATCTTCCCACCAGGACTGCGCCAGCAGGTAGGCCAGCCAGTCCACCATCGTGGCTCGCCCGTAGCCCTCAGCCTGTGCCTTCCACACCAGCACCTCCGGCACGCCCAGCGTCCCCCCTTCTGAGAACACCATGCCGTCATAGTAGACAAACTCCACCACCCGCACCTGCTCAAACGGGTAAGGTCCAAACGTCTCTTCGTAAAAGGTCAGCACCTGTCCAATCTGTTCAACGATGAAATCAATATTCTCGTCATGCTGAGGGTGATAGTACAGTTCAATCGGTACCCGATAGCTTTCATCTCGGTGGACCGCATAGCGGCCACTGTAGAGTGTAAATTTGCCGCGACTGTTGTTTCTTGACTGGTAACGGAAATAGTTACGTCCATTTTCTTCCCACTGATCAACGAGTTCACCTGCACTCACCGCTGTTTGATCGCCAGCTGTACCAATGGTGACATCTGTTGTTCCCCAGCTTAAGTGGGTCAGCATTAACCCTTGTGAAAGGCCAGCCGGATCGGTGTGCGATCGCATTCGTTCTTCCAGTGGCGGCAAGCCCAGCTTGTCCCGCAGCCACGCCTTTTTGTGCTCTACCATTTTGGTGTAGCCCACAAACGGCAAAACAAACGGACTGTAGAGATTAGTCCCATTATCAACGACGTCATTTGGGTAAATCATGTACACATCGTCGCTATTGACCTGATTTCGAAATCCCCGCACAGGGCTGGTTTGCGTGGCAAACGACATCGTTTCTTGTTCTCCCGGAAGCAGCGGGTCCGAGAGTTCATAAATGTAGTACCCCCAGTCAGGATGCGCTTCTTTTAGGGTTGCGCCCGGATAAGCTACCTGATCTAGCTCCAAGTTGATAAAAGTAATCAGGTGAATCTCTTCAATCGGCTCATTGGTGCGATTTTCGAGCGTGTATTCACCCTGAGCCTGAAAATATCGCCGGTCTGGATACAGCTCAATATTGACCGTTGTATCGGTAACAACAGGCATTGGCAAATTTTCGTACTGCTTAAAGCGCTGTTCAATTTCGGCAGCAGTTTCTTCTTTTCCGGGCGGTTGGTAGGCATTGACCATTGTTGTGTTGTAGAAGATCCAACTGCCTACTGCGGCCCAAGCCACTATCAGCGCTGCAAAAAGCTGCTTGACTCGGTAACTGGCTCGGCTCCAAATCTGCCGCCAGCGTCGTTTGCCTTGCACCCCTCGCGGCCAGAGCAAGTAGGCTATCAGCATTAAAATTGCGCCGACAGTGCCCCAATACAGGCTGTACCACAGGTGGCCTGTGAACAAATGTCCATAGCCATTCATCGGTGAGTATTCGATGTCATTTGTCCCAGCCCAGCGATAGAGATTGTGATAGAGACCAAGGGCATCTAAGGGGATATAAGAAAGAGAAATGAGTACCGCCAAACCCATGCCAGCATACTTGTGGCGGGTAATCACTTGAGTAAAAAGAGCCAGGATTGCGGTGAGATAAAAGTAAGGCCCGTGTTCGCCAAAGAGCATTTGAAAATAGAGCGGAAAGTCGAAATTGCTGTAGCCAGAGACGATTTGATAGAGGACCAAAACAGCCATCGCCAGCAGCAGATTGAAGGTGATGATGGCGAATAAGGCGAAGAGTTTGGAGAGAAGTAAGACAGCGTTTGATAGGGGGGTGGCGTCGATGACGGGTTGAAGGCGAAGAGTGCGATCGCGCCACATTAGTTCAGCCGCGTACACGATAATGATCGCGAAAAGAATATAGTCCAAATAGACATTGGCAGAATGAATCAGAATGTCGGTGCTGGGGTTTGAATAGCTAAAAGACCGGCTGCCCATCGCAGCCAGAACAAGACTAACAAGGCCGTGCTTTCTGGCTGCTCACTGCCTTTGGCCTTGTTAGT
>JBCBKQ010000445.1:0-2817 GCA_038521595.1 Cyanobacteria bacterium J06627_28
AACAGCTGCTATTTTGTTGTGTCATTCAGCTTTGACAGCCCGTAAAGGCAGCGCTGAAGACGATTATTGCGGTTTCGTCTCTTGGTTAGAGATCTGAAGCTGCGAAACCTGCTCTAGAGATAGCCGGGAAATTTTAGCGATATCTTCCATAGGCATATCAGTTTTCAGCAGGTCTTTAGCAACTAAAATAGCCATCGCTAGCTGCCCTTCTTCTCGTCCTTCTTCTCGCCCTTCTTGTTTTATTTCTTGATAGACTTTGGTTTCCTTAATTTTTAAGTCCAACATGGTTTCAATTTCCTCGCGGGAGAGTGCCGTGAGCTTATAGACAGCAACTGTGGTCACTAGCTCTATTATGGCCGGTAGTGGCGGAAATGGGGATGATTGCTGCTTTGCTCTTTCGATGAGCTGCACAGATAAGGGGATCATGTCGGCTTCGGACACGATGGTGAGTTTTATGAGTGCTAGGCCTATTGGGAGGGTTTCAAAGTCGTCTAGTTCATCTAGGTAGATGCAATGGACTTGTGGGGAGGTCAGGAGAACTTCGTGAGTCTGATTATCGGTGGGCACGAATTGGCGGCTAGGGAAAATGAGAGTACCGTGCCAGCTATCGTATGTACCCTGATGGCGATAAAGATAGAGAAATATTTCTGCGAAAAAGCGATGGTAGAGGGTTGGATCTTTCTAGAACTGAACCTCTGTAAAAAAGATGCGTCGCTCTGCGGCATCTTCTGGTGGCACAAGCACACCGTCTATGCGGAAGGTAGCTTCTTTGACTTCTACTGAGTCGAATTGGTAGCCCTTTGCTATTTCTGGGGGTTGCCCGATGAGCTGAAAGAAAATAGCAGGATAGCGTTGAAAAAACTGATAGAAAATTGTGTCTCGACGCATAGAAAGAGCAACGCGTTATTCAGCAGATTTTATCAGCCTTTTGGCGTGGCAGAGTCTTCTTCACGTGCGGCTTCTGCAAGTGCGACTTCTACGCGTTTGACCGCAATTTCTGCTGATTCGGAGACTTGGGAATGGTCGTCTTTGGCCAAATATCGCAGGGCGGAAAGGCTTTTTTCGGTGGGGAGGTTGCCGAGGGCTTCGGCTAGGCGCTGGCGGACTAGCCAGTCTTCGGCTTGGGCAAAGGTGAGAATGTTGTCTATGGCATCGAAGTCTTTGATTTCTCCGAGAGCTGCGATCGCAGCCTGCTGAATCACAACCTCTGGACTATCTAACGCCGCAATCAATACATCATGGGCCTTTGGATCTTTGAGATTGCCCAGTGACACCGCTGCACTAAAGCGCACCAGCCAATCCACATCTTCGTAAAACGCCCGTACCAGCGGATCAAACGCACGCGGATCTTCTAAGTAGCCCAGCGCACCTGCCGCATCTGCGCGAATGCCATAGTCTGGATCGCTTTCCATAATTTCAAGCAGCAGGTCAAAGCATTCTGAGGCTCGCTTCAGACCCAGGGCAAAAATTGCCATTGAGCGCACCTGTCCGTTTTTATCGTTCAATACCTTTTTAATGAGAGGCACTGCCGCCTCTGCGGGCACATCACGCAGCGCAGCCAGCGCTAGCTTTCTATCTTTTAAGTCGCCGGTTTCGAGCTGCTGCGAAAGAACATTGAGGTCGGGCTGCGCCATAAGAAAAGTCAAAGTGAAAAGGGCTTATGACTTTATTATAAGTTCCTTCGCTGGTACAGAGAGTGAAACGGGACTACCGTAAGCGATCCCAGAAATCCACGGTAGTAGGAGTTCGAGCACAGATGGATCTTGAAAATGGTTGAGTTTGGTTTCGGGGCGCGGATAGTAAATTAAGCCCTGAAAGGTGTTTGTCTGCCAGGTGAGTTCGGCTGGGACAAATGAAAAGCTCTCTGCGGCATGGTGTGGTGACCACTTTACCTGCGTCAGCGTTATCGCCGGGTGCAGCTCAAACTGAGTAGGTGCAATTGAAACATTTAGCGTGCCTGGGTAAAACGGGGAGAGATCGACGCCTCGCGCCAGGAAATGCGGCGTTTGCATTTCTATGGTGCCTTGAGGGTAGGGATTATCTGGTGACTGACCAGAGGCGACTTGATGGCCCTGCACGACTTTGGCTGGAAGCGTAATCGGATTTGTCATTGTTCACCCTATGTTCCTTCAACGCATTTTACGGAACAGGTGGCTTTGAGCCTGAATATAAAACTAAGCTCCACTATTGCTTATGGCTTTTGAAGCGTTGCTTAAGACACTACTAAAAGCTATTCCCCCGTATCAAGCAAGCAACGCTTCTGTACAAGTGTCCTAATGCATCAGGACACTTGCTACACCACTGCTCACCACGAACTAAAGCGTCAGGTATTACCTTCTTATGTCTCTTACCTCTTCTATTCCTAGTATTACTACAGCAACAGTTACTCAGAGCGATGCTCCGTCTGAAAAAATGACTGCTAGAGAAACGGCTTCGCTGCATAAGCTTTCCCTATTGGCCTCTAGTAGCCTGTCTAAGCGATCGCGCAGACGTCGTAGGCAAGGCTTCAAACCCAGACGCCGGGGCCGCCCTCGCCATACCGTTTCTGGCGGTAGCCGCTAGGTTGATCAAGTCTCTAACCAACAACAAATAGCACCTAAGTCGTAGCCCCTGTCGGGTTTGGCTTAGGCGCTATTTTGTTCTATGCGTTTCTATCCTAGCCAGCGTCCTAGCAACCTATACTTCTAGCAGCATATACGCCTCGCGAATCATACTCACTACAGAGCGTTAGCGGAAAAGAACTCGCGAGCTAAATCCACGGGCTGCCGCTGCATCGATACGAGCTTCGGCAGGAAAACGCTCATTAAAGCTACCAAT
>JBCBKQ010000446.1:0-2817 GCA_038521595.1 Cyanobacteria bacterium J06627_28
GCCACCCAAGAATGCTTGTCTTTGGGTGGTTTTCTATTGTTCGATTTTTATCAGGACTCTGTAGCGTTCGGCACTTATAGCCTCACTCACTTAGCTTTATAGAACGAGGGCTGTAGCCTTTTGTAGTGGCGTAAGGCTAAGTGAGAGAGGCTATAAGTGCCGAACGCTACAGAGTCCTGATAAAAATCGAACAATAGAAAACCACCCAAAGACAAGCATTCTTGGGTGGCTTTTTATTATTTTGACGGCTATTTTGACAGCTATTTTGACGGTCAAATGACAAATGCTACAAAAGGCTGACGCTTGTCTGTAGCTTACTGGTCGTTTTTCTCTAGATTGAAGATGAAGGGTACGCTGCCACTGCCGTCAGCACCGCCCGTGACCAATACCCGTGGCATTTGTGCGCCACCTGCTTTCCACGCTTCGATGGCTTCTTTTTGCAGCACCAAATTACCCCCCTGGGCTTTTAGCGTTTCTGCAATCAGTCGCTGCGCTTCGGCTCTACCTTTTGCCCGGTTGACCTCTGCTTGCGCCTCTTGCTCTGCTTCTTGTGCTACGTAGACAGCTCTTTGTGCCCGCTGTTCGGCAATTTGCTTTTCTTCTACCGCTCGCGAGAACTCAGGAGAAAAGGTCAGATCGACCACGCTGGTGTCGAGTACATCAATGCCGTATTTTTCCAGTCGCTTAGCTAGCGCGTTGTCAAAATCTTCCTTTAGGAGTGCCCGCTGGGTGATGGCCTGCTCTACTGTGCGCCGAGCGGCAGCTACCTTAAACGATTCTTGCGTTTGCGGCGCAATAATCTTGTTCACAATGTTAGATAGCGAGCCTTGCTTACGACGAATATCGACAACCTCTGCTGGCTGTAGTCGAAAGTTGATGGCAAACCTGGCTTTGAGATCTTGCAGGTCTTTTGTAGAACTTTCGGCGGGGACTTCGAATTTTTGTACCGTGATGTCGTACACGTCTACAAATGACACAAACGGCGGCTTGAGATGGATGCCTTCTAGCAGTACGCCGTCTTGGGCCTTACCCAGTACGCTAAGCACGCCAGCTTGGCCTGGATTGATAATGACAAAACTACTGGCCAGCACCAGGGCGACTACCGTTGCGATCGCCGCAATAAAAACTGGCTGACCATTTCCTTTATTCGCGCTCAACTCAAAAACTCCTTATGTACATGGCAATGTCTTATCTATTTATAGACATCTATATTTAAGCTTCGGGCAATCCCAGCACTTCACCAGATCCAGCCACTACCTCACCCAGCCGGTAGGCGCTAATGCCTGCGGCTGAAAACTGTTCACAGGCAGCGGCTTCGTCTGCGGGTGGAACTATCACCACGAAACCCACCCCCATGTTAAAGGTATTAAACATATCCGGCAGGCTCACCTGCCCCGCCTGCTGCAACCACTTAAAAATCGGCAGCACTGGCCAGCTGTCCGGCGCTAGCTGAATTGACTGGCCTGCTGCCAAACAGCGCGGCAGATTTTCCGGTAGCCCGCCACCTGTAACATGGGCCATGGCGTGGATGGTTAAATCTGACTTGAGCGCGGCCAGCACCGGCTTTACATATAGCTGTGTGGGCGTCAGCAAGACGTCGCCCAAGGATTGTCCGTCCAGTACTTCAGGTGTTTCAGACCAGTCATAGCCTGTTCGACCGTTTGGTCTTTTGGCTTCGGCGATGATCTTTCTGACCAGACTAAAGCCGTTGCTGTGCACGCCGCTGCTGGCCAAGCCGATAATGCGATCGCCCACTTCCACCTGAGAACCACCCAGCATCTGATCCTTTTCGACAATGCCCACACAAAAGCCCGCCATGTCATACTCACCTGGCCCGTAGAATCCTGGCATCTCAGCGGTTTCGCCGCCGAGTAGGGAGCACCCTGAGGTTTTACAGCCGCTCGCGACGCCTTCCACCACCTGTGCCAGCTGCTCAGGGGCTAGTTTTCCTGTCGCCAAATAATCTAAGAAAAATAGTGGCTCTGCGCCAATCGTGAGCACGTCGTTTACGCACATCGCCACCAGGTCAATGCCAACCGTATCGTGACGGTCTAAGACTTGGGCCAGCTTTAGCTTGGTCCCGACGCCATCTGTACCCGAGACCAGCACTGGCTTTTGGTAGCCGCTGGGGAGCTCAAAGCAGCCGCCAAATCCGCCCAGTGCGCCTAGCACCTCAGGTCGCCGCGTGCCGTCTACCATGCCCTTGATCTTCTCAACGAACGCCCGGCCCGCCTCCACATCTACACCGGCCTGCCGGTAGTCCATAGCAAATCTTCCTTGGTAAAAGTGCTCTCAACAATTTTGCGACAGTTTTCTGTGCCAGTTTAGGCTTGTGACAATCTAGGAAGCGACCTAGACAAGATTGAAATCGCTCTTTTCTACAAAAACGACTCACAGATGCCGCTAGCGGCAGCCTAATCAAACTCCGCGTAGAAATGTAACGCTATATAAAGCGTCACCCCTGTAGGTTTTTGCCTCTAAAAACCATATCTAGCGCCCAGACACAAATTCTAGACCTAGAACACCACATTTGTGCTTTGAAGCGTGTTTTTGGGCAGTGAATATTCAAGTAATGAGTTCAATCTTTATTAGGTAAAAAGACTCATTTTCGGACGCTTTATATGCAACTAAATGCATAGTCCTTAAAATACTATTCCACTATGCACATTAAAAATGAGCTTTTATTGATTAGTTATCTGGATGAGAGATCTAACTAGGTATAAGCATCACAAACTATCTGCCTATGGGCTGATGACCCGTCAAAACCTTTACATTTCGTCATTTCAAGATTTTGGTGAAGGGTCAATGAAGTTTTCA
>JBCBKQ010000447.1:0-2810 GCA_038521595.1 Cyanobacteria bacterium J06627_28
GGCATACGCAAGAGCGCTCGCAAGCGACCTACTCGTAAGCCTAAAGCTGCAGTTTAACTGTCTTCCTTCTTGCTGTCATGGTCCTGATGAAGGGCGGTCAAACCGACTCCCTTCATCAGGATTCAACAGTTGCCAAACATTCTACGCTTTGAAATGATTATCAAAGAGAAAGATGCTGTAGATGCCAATTTAGAGACGCTAAAAGGCATCATGAGACTGCCAAACTTATCAAAAGAGCAGCGCTCTAACATTACGAAAGAAGTCAAAAAGCTCAGATCTGGCAATAAAGGCGAGCAGAGCTCTGCCTATTTCATTGACTTTTACTTCAAAGACTCGAAAAACTGGGCAGTCATTCATGACGTGAGGCTAGAGTACAACGGTCTTGTTGCTCAGATTGATCACTTATTGATAAATCGCTTTTGTGATTTTTACGTTTTAGAGACTAAGCACTATGCTCAGGCTGTGAAGGTAACTGAGCGCGGAGAGTTTTTGGTCTTAGTGAGAAAGCATTACATTGCGATTGAATCTCCCATTGAACAAAATAAAAGACACATCAAAGTCTTAAAGCAAGTCTTGAAAGCAGAAAGCGTTCTCCCCAAGCGTTTAGGAATTTCTTTGCAAGCAAACTGCCTGCCATACATTGGCCTGGTTTAAGTGCGGGTTACACTTTCGCTGCGATCAGGTAGGCTAAGTGGCTGTCCTTTCCAGCGTGTGATCGCCGCCAGCGGGATCGCCATCGCCCCTTATGAATTCAGCCCTCTGTATCGCCGCTAGCCTATCCCCCGACATTCGCCAAGATATTGGCATTCAAGTCCTGTCGCGCTCACAACCGATCAGCCACATCGCTGCGATACATCAAGTGAGTCGGAAGTTCGTTTACCAGCAGGGTGACAAAGCACAGCAGGCGCTAGATGAATCATTTGCGCCGTCTAAAGGCGATGATGATGTCTTGTTCCATTTGCCAGTAACCAAGAACTGGCTGTTCCAGTTGATTTTAGGACTGGTGCTGATCTGCAACAGCTCGTATCGCGGCGTGGTGGAACTCTTACGCGACCTGTTCGATACGTCGATCAGCATCGGCACTGTCCACAATCGGCTTCAGGAAACAGCAGAGCAAGCAGCTGAGATTAACCAATCACAAGACCTTGCTGGCATTACCGTGGGTCTTCAGGATGAAATCTTTCAAGCCGACAAACCCGTATTGGTGGGCATTGATGCAGCCTCCACCTACTGCTATCTTTTGCAGGGTGCCGAGCGCCGTGACGAGGACACTTGGAGCTGTCACCTTCTGGATGTCATGGAGCAAGGCTTTGACCCGGACTATACGATTGCTGATGGCGGTAGTGGGCTGCGAGCTGGGCAGAAAGCCGTCATGCCAGAAGTGCCTTGTCACGGTGACGTGTTCCATATCCAGCATCAGTTTGAGCAAGTTGCCAATGGTCTGATTCGTCGTGTTCAAGGTGGGCCAGCACGGTTACTGAAACAAGCTCAACAGATGGCTAACACCAGCCTCAAAGACATTGTCGAACAGAAACTACTCAGTCAGCAGCTGCTGGCAGAACACCGAGAGCAGGCACTCATCTGTCTAGCTGCGGATGTGAAAACACTATTGGGTTGGTTCTCCCATGACGTGCTGGCCCTAGCCGGACCACCGCTGCTGGTGCGTCAGGAACTCTTTGATTTCATCGTCAGTGAACTGAAGCAGCGGGAAGATGAACGCTACCCTGCTATCCGAAAGCTGAGGAAAGCACTGCGGAATCAACGCGATCAGCTACTGGCCTTTGCCAGTGTCATTGACCAGAAGCTGGCTGGCATTGCGGAAGGCTTTAAGCTGCCGATACAGGCCGTAAGGGATGTCTGCCTGTTGCATCGCAAGCACAAGACATCTAATGCCTATTGGCAACGGTGGAATCAGTTGCACAGTCAGTTGTCTGGCAAGTTTCATGACGTCATGGAGGCAGTGGGTAAGGCGCTTGAAGAAACGCCGAGAGCCAGCTCTATGGTAGAGAATCTCAACTCTCGCTTACGAAATTACTTCTTTCTGCGCCGCAGTCTCGGTGACGATTACCTGAGCACTCTGCAGTTTTTCCTAAATCATCGTTGTTTTCTAAGGTCTGAAGTACCGGAACGGGTGGGAAAAAGTCCGAAGCAATTGCTGACTGGGGAGGTACATCCTCATTGGCTGGAACTCCTCGGATTTAAGCGATTCCAGAGAGCGTAAAGACTGATTCAATCAGTGCGCTAGGCCGTCCAGATGACGGTCTATTTTGTGCTGAAAGTGTTACCTAAAATTGGCTAAAAATGAACCATGCCAAGGAAAGGCCTATTGCTTTACCTGCCAAAAGAGAGGTAACTGTTCACCTGGGTTGGAATAGCAATTGTTCAGGAGAGAGCGCAATGTCAATCGGTTGAAATGCAGAGAGCCCATGTCTAGGGCCGGTGTTGACGACAGAGCGAAAAGCTGTGACCTTAAAGCGAGCAGTGGCTTATGGCAGCTCGAAGGCAGTTGCGCCTAGCTGAGGGCAACGCATGGGATGGAAGATCGTGCCGATATCTGCAAGGTAAGATTCGCTGTGTGGCGGGGCGATGAAGGTGACACCTGTGGGCAAACCGTATGACAGCGTCTATTCAACATCTAATGCTTTAAGTTCCTCAAAATTCAACAAGCGATAGCTAGTACTGCGTCCACCACCAGGATTTTGCACGAGTAGGCCTTTGGTTAGCAGGCTGCGAATATCTCTCAGCGCTGTATCTGTTGAGCATTTGGCGAGCTTGGCATACTTCGACGTGTTCATGTGGCCTTTGAAGCC
>JBCBKQ010000448.1:0-2808 GCA_038521595.1 Cyanobacteria bacterium J06627_28
AATGATTGCGCCAGCAGGCCCTGTGTATCAGGCAGGCACGCTATCGGGCAATCCATTGGCGATGACGGCAGGCATCAAAACCCTGGAAATTCTCCGTCGCCCCGGAACCTATGACCAGCTAGAACGCACTACCAAAAAGCTCAGTGAGGGCCTGCTAGAAGCAGCCCACGATGCAGGGCACGAAGTCACCGGTGGCAACATTAGCGCGATGTTTGGCATGTTCTTCACCGGCAGCCCGGTGCATAACTACGACGATGCGAAAAAGTCTGACCTCGAAAAGTTCAGCCGGTTCCACCGTGGCATGCTGGAGCAGGGCGTTTATCTGGCGCCCTCTCAGTTTGAAGCTGGCTTTACATCTTTGGCGCATACCGACGAAGACATCGACCAGACAATTGCGGCAGCGCGACGAGTGTTGGCAGATATCTAGACCGAGCCGGAGATAGGAGAAGGAGCGTAGAGAGAACGTGCCCGCCTCAGCGGGAGTCCCTGCGCTCCTTCTTTTCAGGACCTTTTCACAACCTTTTCAGAATGAGCGGGTTGCAGTGAACAACATATACGAAGACGAACTCTCAGTATTAGAGGCCGAGATCGGCGGGGCAACGCCTCACGACCCGCTAGACTTGATCGCGCTGGCAGGCGAAGACAATGAGCCGAAGCCAGATGCAGACGTCATGCTGGCACTGCTCTACCATCCTGACAGTCAGCAGCGTATGCTCGGCGCCCGTGCCTTTTGCGAGATGGACGATGGGCGGGCAATTCCTTTTTTGATCGGGCTGCTGGGTGACCCTTGTCCGCTGGTGCGGGTCAGTGCGGCCAACGCGCTAGGCCGCAACACCAGCCCGACAGCCGTTGCCCCTCTGATTGCGCAGTTTCACCGCGATTGGAATGGCTATGTGCGTAAGGGACTCATTTGGGCACTGGGCAACCACCATGATGCCCGAGCTTTAGAAACGCTGACAGAGGCGCTGAAGAACGATATTGCTGCTGTGCGCCTGTGGGCAGCGAGCGCCCTGGGCCAAACGCCGAAAATCGACTACGACGCCATGATCAAGGCTGTGCCAGCACTGATCGCCGGGATGAGACGCGATCACATGCCTGCCGTACGGAGCAACTGCGCCTGGGCCATCGGCCAAATTTGCGCGGAGCTACCTTCAAACGTTGTATATGCAACGGCTATTGACGCACTGATTGAAGCCTTTGCAGAAGACCCTGAATTTGGCGTAAAAGAAGACGCCCGCTCTGCCATTTTGGGCGTTGGTGATTCGCGTGGCCTGCAGGTGATCGAGGAAATTGAGCAAGACGGTTATTTTTAAGGCTGCCCGAGACCAAACGCTCAGCCGAGAACTGGCCGAGTGAGCTGGTAGACTTCGCTGGATTGGAAGGCTTGGCGAAAGTAGCTTGCCGACAGCTGGTGTCTGCGATCGCACACTTTTAAATACTCATGTGCTTCTCGTATCGAGTCGAGCACCATCACTTTTTCAGCAGCTTCTTGCAGGCTGCTGGCATACAGCGGATAGCCCTTACCCAAATATTCCACAACGGCGGGGTGCGGATTGACCACTATCGGAGTTGCCCTTGCAATGCACTCAATCACGGTATTGTTCGCGCTGCTATCGTGCAAAAAAGCAAATGCGATATTTTCTGTCAGTAATGTGTCGTATTCGAGATCGCTCAGTCTGCTAAGTTCCCTTGTGTTTTCTAGATACTGAGGCATCAGAGAAATGTTTTCAATCTCTCTTTCTTTCTCTGAAAGTGAGTTTATGAGTTTGACAGATTCCGGCTTTGAGGATGGGTTGAGCCTAATTTTTTCGTAGCCTATGGGGTTATGCCGTGCGATGGGTAGCTGGTAAATAGCGTTGAGCTGACGCAGCCACCAGCCAAGCTGAACAATCTTTTTGTGTGGGTTTCTAACAAATTTATTGAAGTCGAACTGTCTAGTGGGGATTTCGGTGGGGTGTATGAGGGTGGAGACGGGTTTGCGGATGTGCGATCGCACCCATTCAGCCTGATATTCTGACAAACAAAACAACCCCACACAGCTCTCCAAGCTTTCTTGCCATGCTGGTTTTGAGAAAATGGACTGCGGCGAATCGTGATAGAGGAACCACTTGGGCATGTTGTGCGGATTGTGCAAAAAACCTGCCCAGGGTCGGTGATAGGGCACTTGCCGACAAGCGGGCAAATCGCGCCCCCAGCAAAACGTACTCTCTAAAAAACCATCGAACAAGATACCTTCAGACTTATGCAAAGGTTGGAGCGCTTGGAGTGCGTAGTTCCAACCACAGCGGTGCGAGGTAAACTTTTGCTGTGATAAAAGAGAAAATCCTCTCGGCTCTTGTCGCATTTTGCCAAGGGCAGGAGGACTTGCCAGTTTTTTACGGGCGGCCTCTGTCGATACTTTCCTGAGTGGCAAGACTGTTTTCTCTTTAGCTTGCATTTGCCCGATAACTTCCCGATAAAGCTAAATGCTGACACAGCCTTTGCACATTCAAACTCTATCCTGCGACTGCTTGTTGGGTAAGCGTAGGTAAGGGATCTGTGTACTAATCAGTCATATCCCATACGTGGCGACCGCACATGAAGTCACTTACAATCAGGCGTGTGCATGTCCCAAGGCACAAACGAGAAAAAGAAAAGGGAAGATGCCATTACCAGACCACTGCTGAAAAATTGCCAGCCTGATGTGTAGCCAATGCAGGCAATGCTGTTACAGAGTGGTAGTGCCAGCGCCGCCAGATGTACTAGGCAGACGGCTGTAAAGCAACGCGATCGCATACCCACCGCCATCGCCCCATAGCCCACCGCACA
>JBCBKQ010000449.1:0-2738 GCA_038521595.1 Cyanobacteria bacterium J06627_28
TAGGTTAGTCTGGAGTAAGCACTCTTGCCTATTGTCTGCTGTCATTCTTTGTAAATACGAATCTACGGCAAGAACGACTCAAGGATGTTTATAATTACAAGTGCAAACGCCTAATTTCTTATGAGTAACCCAATGCTGCAAGCTTTTTTTGTTGGACGAGCGCTGGCAGCGGCTGTGAGTGAACGCGCCGAGCATCTGCTCAGCGATGGCCTCAGCCAGCTGGGTAAATTTGACGCTGAGCAGCGTGAATATTTTCGCCAGTTTACTGAAGAAGTCATGGCGAGAGCAGAGCAGGAGCAGGCCGCTGCCAACGTTGCTCAGCCTACGACGGCTCCGGCAACCCCCGGTTCTGCTGGCACGGAAACCGAAGATCTGCAGGCTACTATTGATAATCTAAGAGCTGAAATTGCTCAGGTACGTGCCGCCATCCAGCAGTACAAGCAAGCTTCTTAACGTTAAGTCTCGAGGTTTCAAGTCCCAAGATTTCAGGTCTCAAGATTTCAGGTCTCAAGATTTAAAGCCTCAGGGTCTGAAGCTTCAAGGTCTCACGGTTCAACAAACAACCCCGCCTCAGTTTTTAACAATTGCCTTTCTTTTTAAATCTTCTTTTTAGTCCAAGGAAACTGAGTGTCTGCTCTCTCTAGCGAAAGTGAATTTTCCCCGTCTTCGGAAGCTCGATTGGATCAGCCATCCTCTCAGCTCGAAGACACTCGTCACAGCGATCACTCGGTTAACGGCTCAAGTACTGACAAAATTCCTGATACTGTGCTGCCTGAGCCCTCTGCCGACTATCCATCCACTCCCCATCAAACCGGCACTGGCCTAGATGGTGTAGCTGCAAACGGAGCCGGCACACACAACGCAGCAAAGCATAACGTGGCAAAGCGTGGCGCACCGCATGATGTGCCTGACACACACCATGCCGCGCCGCCAAGAAATGGTGCGCCCGTTGCCAGCCGTGCCGCTCATTCGGGGGCATTGCCTCCAGTAGGTTCGTCCACCATGAGGGACACGCCTATAGATAGCGTCATTAGGATTGAAGACTACAGCGGTAGCACTTACAGCGATGGCGACTACCGATGGAATAAAGGGACGTACTCTCGCCCTCAGCGATTTATTGATATTTGGTCTTTTGTGCTGAAGCTGCTGTCGAAGCGGTGGCTATATGGCAAGGCTTGGAGCTACGGCGGTACCATAACGCCCGAAAAGCAAACTAAGCGCCGTCAGGAGATGGCCGTTTGGATTCGAGAAACCTGTCTCAGTCTCGGTCCTACCTTTATCAAAATTGGTCAGCTGTTCTCTACTCGCGCCGATCTGTTTCCCATCGAGTATGTAGAAGAGCTTTCAAAGCTTCAGGACCGCGTACCTGCCTTTAGCTACGAAAAGGTTCGCGAAACGATTGAGACTGATTTTGGCCGTCCGTTAGCTGAGCTGTATCAACGGTTTGACCCTGTTCCCATTGCGGCTGCTAGCCTAGGGCAAGTGCACTGCGCCCAGCTGCATTCGGGCGAGGAAGTCGTTGTCAAAATTCAGCGTCCGGGCCTGTCTCGCCTCTTTGAAATTGATCTGTCTATTTTGAAGGGCATTGCTCAATATTTTCAAAACCATCGCGAATGGGGCCGAGGTCGCGACTGGATGGGCATTTATGCTGAATGCTGCCGGTTGCTTTGGCTAGAAATTGATTTTCTCCATGAAGGTCGTAATGGCGATAAGTTTCGTCGCAATTTTCGAGGGGTGGACTGGGTAAAGGTGCCTCGGGTGTACTGGCGCTATACGACACCGCGTGTACTGACGATGGAGTACATGCCTGGTATTAAAATTAGCCACTACGAGGCGCTAGAATCGGCGGGTCTAGATCGTAAGCGTTTGGCTCGTTTGGGCGCAGAGGCGTACCTGCGACAGCTGCTGACGGACGGCTTTTTTCATGCGGATCCGCACCCTGGAAACATCGCGGTGGATCCGGATGGGACGTTGATTTTTTATGACTTTGGCATGATGGGCCAGATTCAGGCGGTGACGCGATCACGCCTAATGGATACCTTTGTGGGCATTGCCCAACGAGACGCCACCCTAGTGATGAAGGCGCTAGTAGATCTAGGTGCGCTTGCTGAAATCGACGACATGGGCCCTGTGCGCCGTTCGATTCAGTACATTCTCGATAACATGATGGACAAGCCGTTTGAGGAGCAATCGGTGACGGCCATCAGCGATGACTTGTATGCGGTCGCCTACGACCAGCCGTTTCGCTTCCCGGCGACGTTTACCTTTGTGATGCGAGCGTTCTCTACCCTAGAAGGGGTAGGTAAAGGGCTCGATCCAGAGTTTAACTTTATGGAAGCAGCTAAACCCTACGCGACAGAGCTTATGACAAACGGTATGCCCGGTGAAAGCACCAATGGCCTCTTTGGCGAAATCAGCCGTCAGGCTGCGCAGGTAGGCACCTCTGCCCTAAGCCTGCCCCGGCGAATTGAGGATACGTTAGATCGATTGGATCGCGGTGATATTCGGGTGCGGGTTCGTTCTGTAGAGAGCGATCGCATTCTCAGACGCAACAGTAATTTGTCGCTTGCGAGTAGCTACACCCTTTTGGTGGGCACCTTTACACTATCAGCAACTTTATTACTTATTGCTGATTTTCTCTGGCCTGCTGTAATTATGGGCGCTATGGCATTCTGTCAGCTTTGGCAATTCGCATTAGCAAACGGACTAATGCAAAGCCAGAAACAGCAGCAATGACA
>JBCBKQ010000450.1:0-2708 GCA_038521595.1 Cyanobacteria bacterium J06627_28
CATGGGTAGTGCTAATTCCGTTATTGATTGCGAACTGATACTGTGGTCACTCTATTCTACTTTACTGAATTTTTGCGATCACATCTTAACAGTGATACGCTTCGTTAGTAAATTTGTATTTGTCAACTATGCAGCTTCTACTGGGATTTATTGGAGGAAGTGTGTTGGGTGGTGGGGCCGTATGGTTTTTGCTAAGCGCAAAAATGCAGGCCATCCGGGAAAAGACAAAAAATGACCTAGTGGCTGATAGAGCCAGTATGGTAGAGCAGCTGCGGGGGAAAGAAGAGCGCATTGGGGAACTGCGGCAAGAGATAGGAGCGCGCGATCGCACTCTTGCCACAACCCAATCCCAACTTACCGAATCCGCTGCCAACATTGCCCGTCTAGAAACCCAGCTTAGTGACACCCAGCGGCAAACGACCGAAAAACTTTCTCTTATTTCCAGCGCACAGCAACACTTTAGCAATGCCTTTAAAGCCCTCTCGGCTGAAGCCTTGCAGGCCAACAATCAATCTTTTCTCAAGCTCGCCGAGGCCAACCTTAGTCAGTTCCAAACCTCTGCAAAAGGAGATTTAGCCCTGAAGCAACAGGCCATAGAAGATGTTGTTCAGCCTCTGAAGTCTTCTTTAACCAAAGTAGAAACCTATTTACAAACCTTAGAAACAAAGCGTGCTTCTGCCTATTCTCAACTAACAGAACAGATCGCCGCGCTGGCCAATAGTCAGGGGCAGCTACAGCAAGAAACGGCTAACCTGGCCAAGGCACTGCGATCGCCCACCGTGAGAGGTCGCTGGGGTGAAATTCAGCTCAAGCGCGTTGTAGAAATTGCCGGAATGTCAGAGCATTGCGACTTTACTCAGCAGGTGACCAAAATTGAAGGTCTTCGCCCAGACATGCTGGTACAGCTACCGGGCTCTAGGCAGATTGTTGTAGATGCCAAAGCCCCGCTGTCTTCTTATTTGGCCTCATTAGAAGCCATCGATGAAGCCGATAGGCTCAGTAAATTGCGAGATCATGCAAAACAGGTAAAGCGCCATCTCACGCAGCTGAGTCAAAAAGCCTACTGGGAGCAGTTTCAGCCCACTCCTGAGTTTGTTGTTTTATTTTTGCCCGGTGAAATTTTCTTTAGTGCTGCGCTCGAGCAAGACCCTAGCTTGATAGAAGCTGGCATAGAGCAGCGGGTGATTTTAGCAACGCCGACAACGTTGATTGCCCTACTTAAGGCCGTTTCCTACGGCTGGCAGCAAGAGCGCGTTACCGAAAATGCCCAGGAGATTAGTCTCTTGGGTAAGGAGCTATATGACCGGATTAGAACATTTGCCCAGCACATGCAAAAGATGCGAAAAGGCCTAGATGTCACTGTAGATAACTTCAACAAGGCTGTGGGCTCTCTGGAAGGGCGAGTGTTGGTTAGCGCCAGAAAGTTTCAAGCTTTGGGCGCAGGCAGTGGCGATGACATTTCCCCGGCAGAAGGCGTGGAGCGCTCGCCTCGCCATTTACAACAAATAATCGCAACAGAAAGCGATAAGTAAGTCTTCGGTCATAAACGCTGATGCTGATTTGTTGAATGGGTAACCATTCATTTTCGTAGTAGATTCTTTCAGTGGCAGGTCATGCCGCTGGCCGATATCGCGGTGGATTGCTGATTAGCCGCTGATATCTCAAAGGTGCCATGGGCCATGTAGGTGTATTCACCGCTGTCGTTGCGGTAGTCTAAAATCGCAGATAGTGAGTATTCGCCCGATTCGCTTCTGTAGGGTTTAGAGTACACGCCCGGTTGGAGTGCGATCGCATCACCTGCTGTATAAAACCGTGTAAATTCCCCATTGATTTGCATAAATGCCCCGTCTGCATCGTCGGCACCAAGAGTGACAAAAACAATCTCTTCGCCGCCTTCTTCGGTGCCATCTGTTGCGAGAATAAGCCGACAGCCAGGGCCTGAAAAATCAGGCATCGACTCGAATCCAAAACTGTTGATTTGAATCGGAGAGTACTCCGAGGCGGGTGTCCTTTGGCGCATGGGCACCGCCGCTATGGTTCCGGCTAAATCATTGCTTGCCTTGGCCGATGCACTAGCCGGCAGCAGACCTACGTAGCAAACGCACAAGAGCATCATTGACGTACGCCAAAAGATATTAGGACCAGAGATACTAGATAGAAAAATACTAGACAAAGCAGTCATGATTTAGTGTTTAAAAAAGCAGATACGGCTAGGATTTAGCCTGTAGCCGTGGAAAATCCTACACAGGATTGAATAGTGTCAAAACAGTTGCCTGCTCAGTCTCCAGACCGTATCCAGGGGGTATTCAGCTGTATTTCCTAGGTACCTCGAATGGGCAAAAAGTTGCCGTTATCCTAGCAGAGAGGGCAGTTCCCCCATGAGCCTCACACTATAAACATCATGGAGGGAGATCAGTTTACGGATAAATTCAAAGCCATTAATCCCCAACTCTAAAAGTCCAGCTACCGTAGACCCCAACGGGTTATTAACGGTTTGTAACCTTAGTGTCCAATTAAATTTAGCCCTGTCGCATTGTCCTGCATAACATTGAGAACCCATAAGCGGGAATTCTAATGGCTCATGTAATCGTGACGATAAATTATTCTTTGGCGGCGAAAGATGGCTCTTAAAATACCTACTTTTAATACTAAGTGTTACAAAAGCTCCTTCTTTCATACTGTGTTCTTGCAGCCTACATCAGCTATCA
>JBCBKQ010000451.1:0-2707 GCA_038521595.1 Cyanobacteria bacterium J06627_28
ACCCACACATCTTTTACAGACAAAACAACATCACCTGCGGATTGTTCAGGGAGCCGCACATTAATGTCAACATCTCTATCTATCATGAGCCGCGCCAGCTGCGTGCGATTCGTCTCAGCGGTTTGTAAGCTAGCCACTACGCAACCCCGCCGTAAAATGCTCACCTCATCACAAACCGCCATCACCTCATCTAGCTTGTGACTAATGAAAATGATCGTATGGCCGCGAGCAGCAAGCCGTCGTAGAACATCTAAAAAAGCGTCAATCTCAGCTGGCGTCAAAACAGCCGTAGGTTCATCCAAAATTAGAATGCGCGCCTGCCGATACAGCACTTTTAGAATCTCTACTCGCTGCTGAATACCGACCGATAGCTCGCCTACCTTAGTTAGCGGTGGTACCTCCAAACCATAGTTTTGACCGAGCTGCACAATTTCTCTAGCATAGGCCTGAAGGTTTAGCGGCATACCCATCCAGCCTCTGGCAGACCTCTCGGAATCTTGACCGCCAGAACCTTGACCCAGAATGATATTTTCAACCACTGTCAGCTGCGGCACTAGCATAAAATGCTGATGAATCATACCGATGCCCCGGCGAATCGCATCAGCCGGGGCGTTCATTTTTACCTGCTGCCCATCTAAGAAAATCTCTCCTTCGTCCGGCTGGTAAAGCCCCGAGAGAATGTTCATCAGCGTCGATTTTCCCGCCCCATTTTCACCTAGCAGGCCATGAATGGAACCGGAGCGAACTGCTAGGCTAATACGATCGTTAGCCGTGACGCGGCCAAATCGCTTGGTAATACCCGCCAGACGCAGACTGTTCAAAGCACTGTTCAAAGCACGGCTCACGAAGTGACGACTTTAACAGAGGCTTTGCCATTATTGTCTGCATCTTCAAATGTCAGCTTACCGGCCACCATATCAGCGGCGACGGCATCCACCTGCGCTTTCACTTCTGCGGGCACGGCTTCGTTAAACTTGCCAAACCTCACCAGCTCAGGAGTCTCTAGGCCAATCACATATTTTTTACTTTCGATCTCTCCAGTTGCGGCTAATTCAGCCACTGTTGTAATCGCTCCACCAATGTCCTGAATCGCACTAGTCAAAATTGCCTCGGGTGCCAGCTCAAACTGATCGACATTGTTGCCAAAAGCATAAATGCCAGCTTCCTGGCAGGCTTGCAACACCGCCGGAGCAGAGTTGTCCAAATTATGAAAAATCACATCCACGCCACTAGCAATCAGCGCCAGTGCCGATTCCTTCGCTTTAGCAATATCGTTAAAATCTCCCACAAAGCTGGAAACCACCTCAGCACTTGGGTCTATCGCCTTCGCACCCAAGTCCATCGCCGCACCCTGCTGCTGCGTAGACTTAAACTCCATCCCCGCTAGGTAAGCCATCTTTTTGGTTGTACTCATGGCGGCCCCAATCATCCCGCTCAGGTACAACATTTGGTTATAGTTGGTGCGCACACAGCTGTAGTTATCACCCACAATATCTCCATTAACACCCAGGAAAAAAGTCTCTGGGAACTCAGCAGCCACCTGTTCAATCGCCCCGTCAAACTGGCCGCCGTGCCCGACCACCAGGCTATATCCTTCACGCGCAAATGCCGACAGCGACTCTGTTTGGTCAGCGTTGTCAACCTGCTCTACGTAGGCGACTTCAATGCCTAAGTCATCGCCCGCCCGCTTTACGCCTTCATAACCCAGCTGATTCCATCCACCGTCTGTAATGGTGCCAGGTAGCACAATAGCTAGACTCGCATCTGACGCACCTTCTACAGCAGCAGTGCCCTCGACATCTGTGCTAGCCTCCTCCGAAGGAGATGTGCAGGCCTTCAACAGGATGCTGCTGCCAGCAGTGGCTACACCGTAGACCAAGAAGCGGCGACGGTTAAAAGAATGGGTCATAAGTCACGCCTTAAGCCTTAAATTGAATCTTAATAATAATGTAAAAAAAGCTTGTTGTTCCGTAGCTTCAGAGACAGAACGCAAAAGCAAAGCCACTTTCACCCTTACTTCCTATGGCTAAGCCCGCTCTAACGCAAATCATCAAACATCTACAGCGTGCCAACAAAATAGCAATACAAGCACAGGAATTAGGCCATCATCCCTTTGGCGCAGTGCTGGTAGCTCCAGACCACAAAACTGTGCTTATAGAACAGGGCAATATCGACGCCGTTAATCATGCTGAGTCAACCCTCATCAGAGCTGCCGCCGCCCGCTTTAGCGCAGACTATCTTTGGAGTTGCACACTCTACACCACCGTTGAACCCTGTGCAATGTGCGCGGCGACGCAATACTGGGCAAATATTGGCAGCGTAGTATACGGTATCTCAGAGCGCCATCTTCTCGGCCTAACGGGGAATCATCCCGAAAATCCAACATTGGATTTACCTTGTCACACCGTCTTCTCGCACGGGCAAAAAGACATTGCAGTACAGGGCCCCATAGCAGAAGTAGAGGCTGAAATTGCCGCTGTGCATAGAGCGTTTTGGCACAAAAAGACTAACAGCAACGAACCCATCTAAACAGAAACCATCTGCCGCCAGGTCTCCGGCGTTTCACCCCAAAAAAATCAAAACTGACATTGTCCACAGCTTTAGAGTCTGTTTTTATGCACTACTAGAGGTCTCGCCTAGCTAGCTGCGCGACCCCACTAAGCAGCCGAATTTTTCCGACTGACGATTGCTGTCTGCACTCACTAAA
>JBCBKQ010000452.1:0-2685 GCA_038521595.1 Cyanobacteria bacterium J06627_28
CAAAGCGTTCGGATGCTGACCTCTATGCGACGAGCCCATAAGTGGAAACCCGAGGAACAAAAGCACAGCGAGTTCGTTGTGATTGGTCGTAATTTAGATCGAGAGGAGTTTGCGGAGGGATTTTTGAAGTGTCTGGTTTAAGCTCGTCTGTTTTAGCGGTGTCAGTAGTTGAGGAGACAGCTCAGCAGTCCACTCAGCAGCCTTTTCGGCGAGGAATCCAGTACGCCCTTGCAGGAGACTATCCAAACGCTATTGAGCTGTTTAGCCAAGCGCTACTGATTGCGCCTGACAATGCCGATATCTATGGGAATCGCTGCGTGGTACGTCATCGGTCTGGCGATAGGGCTGGGGCGATCGCAGACTGCCGAAAAGCTGCTGAACTCTACAAACGTCAGGGAAATTTAGCCCGATACCGATATGCCTTACGAGCTCTCGAAAGGCTGCATACGTCATAAACAGACGTTAGTCATTGCTCACCCACAACAGAAGGACATCACTCCTATGTACACTAAAGCTATGCCTGTTCAACCTTATTTAGGATCAAGGAAAAAGAGACGCAGGGCTCTGCTCTCTGTTCTTGCCGTGGGTCTGTTGACCTGCATGATGATTTTAATGAATGCCTCTTCGGCCAGTGCTCATCATCCTTTTGGTGGGACAACGCCTAGCACCCTGTTTGAAGGCTTTTTATCTGGGGTAGGGCATCCCCTTGTCGGGCCGGATCATTTTTCTTTTATCGTTGCCGTGGGTCTGATTGCGGTGGTTAAAAAGCAGGGAATGCTTATTCCTGTGGCTTTTGTCCTGTCGAGTTTGGCCGGGACGGGGATTCACTTGGCCAGCTTCAATTTGCCTGCACCTGAATTTTTAATCTCTGCGTCTGTATTGCTGTTTGGCGTGTTTTTAGCGATGAAGCAGCAACCGCCGATGGGGGTTATTTCTGGGCTGGCTGCGATCGCCGGTCTCTTCCACGGCTACGCTTACGGCGAAGCCATTGTCGGCGCACAAATGACGCCACTGGTCTCTTATTTGGCCGGATTTACCTTAGTGCAGTTGGGAGTTGCGATTGTGGCTTTCAAAGTAGCTCAAGCTGTCATCAAAGGCGCTGTCAACAGCAATGCTACAGGCCAGCCACGGATGCCGCTTCGCTTTGCTGGATTTACCATTGGGGGTATTGGCATGGCCTTTTTAAGCTCTGTTATTCTCGGTTAGTCCGCCTAGGATGAGGTTTATTGCTACATCATTTCTCCAAATTCTCTGATAAATCTCTCACGTTCTTTCTCTGGCAAACACGGCAAGATATTTTTAATATCTTCGGCAGCAGCCTTCAGATCGGTTTTTATCAGCTTGATGAGAGATTGATCTGAAGGTTTGTTTTTTTCTGTATCAGCGCCAGACTCAGATATCGGCCCATCCGCAGGATACTCAGCGCGTAAGCGTTGCCAGTCTTGTTCTGAAAAGCGAATGCTATCTGGAATATTTTCACTAGAATCGTACGGGCTGGCCATGGGAATTCGTGGTGAGAATGTATCAGTAAAAGCTGATACATAATGCCCGTTTAAACCTCAAAACTCCCGCATGGCGACCTGCTAAAATTGACCTCTTCAAACTTCATCCCCTCCAGATTGCGTATGGCAAAGCACACCTTATTCATTTGCAAGTCTTGCTTTATCGCCGTCGATCAGCCCTACTTTGAGGGGCAAACCGGCGGCGAGATTTTACTGAAAAACTTGACAAAGCTATACGGGGATTGGCCTTTGGCAGAATCCTTTAATATCCAGACTGTAAGGTGTATGAGTATTTGTCAGCACCCTTGTTCAGCGGCGGTTTCGGGCCCTTGCAAAACAGCTTTCGCCTTTGGCGATCTTTCGCCCTTTGAAAGCGCAGACCCCCTGTTAAAATTTGCCGAGCAGTATTTTCACAGTGAAGGCGGAATTGTGTCGCAAGTGCGGCAGCCCAAACAGCTCAGAAAGAAAATTGTGGCCCGCATCCCCGCCTTAGCTAAGAGAGACTCAGATAAAATCTCAGATAAGATCCCAGAGCACTGAATTCAACTGAATTCATCTGCCACTTAACGCCTGTGCTTTAAGCGATTCCTGACTAACAGCCGGTTCTAAACAGGCTAAGCCCTTGCAAACAAAACCCACAACACCCTCAGGCAAATCAGGCTGAATCGCAAACACCGTGGTGGGTAAAAACGACTGACACAAAACGGAAATCTGTTCTGCCGAACTTTTGACTAGCGTGACATTTTGAAACCAGTCCAATGCCCTAAACAAACTGGGGCACGTCAGAGGCGCTTGTTTCATCACGCGGCTAAAGCTACTGAGGGCACGCTCTGCCTGACTAAGATACTCTCCTGGTTCAGCTAACTGTGAGAGGCGAACTAAGTTTGCGATCGCAATTCCATTAGCCGACGGTGTCGAGTCATCGCGATAGTTTTTCTCCTGGCTCAGAAGACGACTGCGCAAGTCATAAGCCGTATTGAAATACCCGCCTGAAGTCTCATCCCAAAACCACTCGTCTTGTTCTGCCTGAACTTTCTGGGCTTGCTGTAGCCACTCAGTTGATTGGGAACTATAGCCGTCAACGGCCAAGCAAGCCTGCTGAATATCCAACAGTGCCTGAGTGAAAAAAGCATAGTCTTCAGATTGAGCGAGCACCGCTGCTTGCCCATCGTAGTTGAGCCGG
>JBCBKQ010000453.1:0-2659 GCA_038521595.1 Cyanobacteria bacterium J06627_28
ACAATGCAAACGTTTGCCACTAATGCAGTAATTGTCAACGATACAGCCGGTGTAGATCCGTAATCTTAGCGACTGCAATGCTTTAGAAGCAACACGAGCTTATTTCGAGCGCTTACGCGTTGTCAGCACAATTTTTGTAACAGGTGCCCAGCCTCGAGAAGGTAGCATCAATTAGAGATATAAAAATAGAAAAATGAATAACACTGATCACAAACGAACCGAGAGCTATATGCACACAGCTCTCGGTTGATTGCGTATTCTAATAGCTGGCCTAAGCTACAGCCAAACGACCTGTTTCAACAGCACCCTTAATTGCACTCCAAGCGGGCACACCGCCACGGAGTTCAGCGACACTCTTGTATCCAGCTTCGCGTAGGCTAGCGACTGCCGCCGTCGCCTGCTCATCGCTGTCACCATAGATGTAGATGTCACGCTCAAACTCAAGGCTTGAGACACCCTTGATGAGTCCGGCCTCAGGAATAGAAACAGCCCCCATGATGTGGCTTTCATTGAAATCGCGGCGACTTCTAATGTCAATGATGGTCAATGCAGGCTCACCCCAGTCGAGGCGTCTTTTTAGATCAGAGGGAGAAGCTGCAGATGTCAAGGAGTCTGGGATAGAGAATAGACCAAACAGATTAGGCATGAGTAGGTCAACAGCAAGGGCTGCGAGCGAAACTACACAAAAGTTAACACAATCTAAAGAAAAAAGCCTGCGAGTTGATTGCGTCGGTCAAGATGTCATCACTTAGCCGCAGCGATCGCGTCAGCATTTGTGCTTACATCTGCGGGCGGCTTTTGCCAATGTCTTGTTTAGGCCAATGTCTTGTTTAGAGAGTGCGATCGCAATGAGAATAAACGACTCAGCACTGCCAGACTGCCTGCGCATGAAGATAGCAAAAGTTAGCCGTAAGTCAGCTTTTCAAAGCCTTTAACGTAGCCACCTGAATTCTTAAATAGAGCCATAGAGAAAAACATAAATGTTTTCTAACTTGCTCACCTCAAAAGATTAGGAAAAGTTCCATGGCAAACAAAATAATTTCGGGGACAAGCGGTAATGATACGCTCAAAAGCGGTCCGGGCAGCCAGACGCTTCTGGGCGAGGAAGGCAACGATATACTCATCGGCGGTACCGGGAGGCGTCGCCTGCGTCGTCACCCTGGTAGCGATGTACTGAATGGCGGCGAAGGCAACGACACCGCTGATTTTAGTAATGTTCCTTTTGCAGTTGACGCCGACCTCGCTGCGGGCACGGCTAACTATTTGGCCAGAGTTAGGCGCTTTCTACGTCGCAGCCGCCTAGTAAACGTACAAGACACGTTAGTCAGCATTGAAAACCTCAAGGGTGGTAGCCAAGATGACACGCTTAAGGGAAATGAGCAGGCCAACATTCTTGAAGGTAACGGTGGCAACGACATACTCATGGGCCGTCAAGGCGACGATCAGCTATTTGGCGGGGCTGGTAATGATCGGATGATTTGGAACAGTGGCGACGGCAGTGACACCATGCGTGGCGGCAGTGGTACAGATGTTGTTGAAGTCAATGGTGCAGTGGATACAGAGAATGAATTCAAACTAAGCGCCAGGGGCAATGGTGTTGACTTTCGCGGGGTAAGCCCTGACCCTTTTCAGCTCGATATTAAAGGCGTTGAAAGCCTTGACGTAAACGGCGGCAACAAGAACGATACGCTAGTGTTTGACTCTCTCGCTGGCACAGAGCTAAAGAAGATTACTTTTAACGGTGGAGAGGGCAACGATGTGCTGATCTTCACCGCCCCCAAGCCGCCAGCTGAGGAGACTGTGATCTTTGGCAATGGCGATGATCTCATTAGCACGGATACTAGCAGCCCTCCTCTCACTGACGAGGAGCGAGAGAAAATTCTTGAGGCGCTCACGCCACTCGATAGTGACAATCAGACATTGATTCCCGATTCCAACACTGGAGACGGACCGGCATCTGACCCCAATGAGCTGCCGCCCCTCGCTAACGAGCCTGTATTTGGCCCCAATGGTCCCACCCTTGCCCCTGCTATTCCTACCACTGACCCCAACGTCTTCGCGGATGGTGGTGCGGGGAATGACTCACTTACAGGTGGCAACGGCAACGATACGCTCATTGGCGGCTTGGGTGACGACATTCTCGACGGTGGCGCGGGTGATGATATTCTTAGCGGCGGTGTTGGCAACAATATTCTCATTGGAGGTTCTGGCTCAGATATCTTTAGACTTGACGGCGGCGGCTTCGCTGAGATTAGAGACTTCAATAGTTTTGGGATTGTTGATGTCGATACCATTCAGATTCAACGGAGTTCATTCTCTGAGAGTTTGGCCCTTAATCTAGGCAGTGCAGACGCTGTAAGAGAGGCGCTTACTTTTGACAAAGACAGTGGCTTGTTATCGCTAAATGGTGAGCAAATTGCCTTGATTACAAACCCAAGAGGCGGCTTTGATATCAACAGAGATGTTGAAATCGTGTAAAGCGGATTGAATTTGCTGTGCGGAGATGCAGCATTAAGGAAAAAATTGAAAGAGCGTGTAAAGGGGAAAAATTATACTTTGCACTCTTTTTCGGTGCTGCCAAACCATGATTTGACTATGTACAGCCAGCTGCTTAATGCATTGAGCAGCTGGCTAAGCACTAAGCTTTATAGAAACTAAG
>JBCBKQ010000454.1:0-2655 GCA_038521595.1 Cyanobacteria bacterium J06627_28
GATGCCAATCTTGTCTACCTTTAGGACCTGCTGCCATAGCTTCGCCAGCAGTTTTTCTACCCCAGTTTGCGGCGCGACAAATACAGAATCCACCGCAGGGCGACTGTTGCGAGCATCCGGCAAAGCTGCCAAATCTACCTTGCCATTAGCTGTTAAGGGCATTTCATCTAGCGGAATCAGGTAGGCAGGCACCAGCGTACTCGGCAAACGCTGAGCCAAAAACGCTCTGAGATCAGCGACAGACAGCGCCGATGCAGCGCCGCCCTTCACACTGTCTTCTTTAGCACTGTCTCCCTTTACACAGTAGTAAGCAGCTAGCTGGGCCTCTGTACTTCGCTGCGCATCAAAGCCAATCTCTTCCAACATCTGCCTGACTTCGCCAACGTTGATTTCATCGTTCAGCTCATCAATACACTCTTCTACCGTTTTGTGGCCCATGCGCACATCCCAACTGTAGGGCAGCGCGTAGTTGTGATAGCCACGCTGCTGCTTATGCACATAAATGCCCGCATCATTGATCAAGCAGTTGGTAGAGCGGCCCGTATCGGCAGGGCGAATCCAGGGGAGGCGATCGCGCAAAAACGCCAGCATCTCCGACAGCTCTACATCGCAATACCGATAAAAATCAACAATCTCAATCGCCTCAAAGATATCGTCCGACTGAAACGCACTCACATCCATCAGCCGCGACACCGCATCGTCACTGCGGTGATACACCTTCCGAGCTTCTAGCACCGTCTCATCAATCGTATCTGGGTTAAATTCTGGCTGACCAAACAGCTGAGTAAACCATTCCTCACTCAGCCTCGTTTCAAAAAACTGCCCCCGAGAGAGCCCCGTCACAATCGTCGGGATGCCCATGTCATAGGCCATCTGCATACTCAGCGTGTAGATAGTTTTGAAGCAGCCATTACACACATTGCAGTGCCGCTCCAGGCTATCGACAAAAATCTCATTCATCGCAGGCGTCGTACCAAATACATGGTCTACGCCTAGCGTATTCACCACCCGCCGAATATTCTCCTTTGCCCCTTCAGAAATGTAACCATTATCCAGCGTAAATGCGAAGACCTTGTAGCCCATATGCACCAGTTGAGCCAGCGCATAGGTACTGTCCTTGCCGCCGCTCAGCAGCATCATGCAATCGTAGTCACCGGTCTTACGAGACCTGCCAATGTCTAGGCTCTCTTGCAATTCACCCATCGACCGAAAATACTGTGCCGCTCGATGTTGATACGTCTCGTAGGTCCGGCAAACATTGCACACACCTTCTGCATCAAAATGTATCCCCGGATAGTTTGAGGCAAGGCCACATTTAGTACAGTAGCTGAGCGCCACAGGTTCTGTTGTTGTCTGTGGATGTACTATGCTGACTGCACTTGCGCTCACCTGCGGATGCGCCGCCACCGCCGCCTCAATCTCACCTAGCTCCACCCGATGTCCGCGAATCTTCACCTGGCGATCGCCCCGCCCGAGATAGATCAATGCCCCATCTGTCCGCCACCGGCCCAAGTCTCCCGTCTTGTAAAGCCGCTGGCCTTCCCAAGTCACAAACCGCTCATTCGTCAACGCCGCCCGATTAAAATATCCTCGCGCCAGCCCAGGCCCACCGATAAAGATTTCACCAACATCCCCCTCTGGCACCAACCTCATGCGCTCATCTAGCAAATAAATCTCCGAGCCTACTGCCGGTCGTCCAATTGGAACAGACAGCGCAGAATCAGCCGGAGCAAACCGATGAATCATGCAGCCTACTGTTGCTTCTGTCGGCCCGTATTCGTTGTATAGTTCTAACTCATCGCGACCTGAAACAATCTCTGAAGCCAGCGCAGACTTTAAATCTTCACCCCCTAGGATCAGCACTTTTACCCGAGAGCCTAAGGGCATCCCCTGCACCAACGCTAAATGGGAAGGCGTCAGCTTAATCACGTCTACCGCGTTCTCTTGAAAGATTCGCTGTAAGGAGAGATCAATCGGATCTTCACCTTCTGGGTAAACAACAACTTGCCCACCAGAGAGCAGCGGAACAAAGACAGAGGTCACCGTCAGGTCAAACGCCAGTGGCGAGAATAACGGAAAGGAGAGCACTCTGCCGCGCACATATTTTGCGATCGCCCACTGCACATAGTTAGCCAACGAACGGTGCTCAATAGCCACACCCTTTGGCGCACCCGTAGAGCCAGAGGTATACAACAAATAAGCCAGCTGATCGAGCGCCGGAGAGATCTTTAAATTGCTTTCTGGCTGTTCTGATAGGTCAATCCCATCTAACAACAATAACTCTGCATCACCCATAAGCCGGTCGCACAGCGAAGATTGCGTCATCACCGAGCGCACCTGAGTATCTCGCAAAATATACGAGATTCGCTCTGCGGGATGGCTCGGCTCAATGGGCACATATGCACCACCCGCTTTGAGAACAGCAAAAATGGCAACTAGCGTTTCTGTGGAGCGATTGAGACAAATGCCGACAGGAGATTCTTTTGTGAGACCTTTTGTTCTGAGGTAGTGGGCAAGTTGATTCGCTTTTCGCAGAACTGGAGCAAATTGTTGATTGAGGTTTTTCCTCCTCAGATTCCGGGGTCTTTTCAAGCCTTTCATCCTTTTGCTCCGGGCATCGCTCAGAACCCTGAGCCCTGTTGTGCTTCTTTGAGC
>JBCBKQ010000455.1:0-2640 GCA_038521595.1 Cyanobacteria bacterium J06627_28
AGGTAGTGCCACCCCTGTAAGATGGTCCTGACAACGCCTCGAAGCATAACAATCGCCTTTGATACCAGCCTAAAGTACCCGGCTCAAGTCATCAAAAACACGATGGCACCAAGATTCCGTACTCAGGTCTACAGATAGAACCCAAAGGTTATTCACTGCTGCAGAAAGTACTCACGGGCGAACGCTACGCGAGGATGACGGAGGTTACCGCGATTCCATACGAGATAAAGACGGTTAGTCGGAGGATGTTCGGGCATATGTAGCAAGCGAAGATGGCCTTGTTGAATGTGCTGCTCACATAGATAAAGGGGAAGAACGGAGTAGCCTTGTTTGGTGAGCACAAGAGCACGCACCGTTCTCAAGTCTGCGATGGTTACAGTTGCTTGTATCGTTAGCGTTTTGTCAAAAACTTGCTGAAAATATTGCCGAATGAGGGGCAAGTCTTCGTCATAGGCAATGAGAGGCTGCGCGATGAGTTGCTCGACATCAAATGGCTCCATCAGTCGATGCCTGCTCCAATCCGGCGCGGCAATGAGAGCCAGCGTTTCTGAATCGAGTAGCTGATAGTCAAGCGAGCGACTATCCGGTTGAGAAGCTGTGATGGCAAGATCGATGGCACCTTCATCTAGCAGTGAGTAAAGGCGCTGCTTGCCGCCTGTGTGCAGCCTGACACGAATACCGCGAGCGGTAAGCCCGGCCAGCGCAGGAATAATCTTTGCGGCGAGATATTCGCCTGGTCCGGCGATATGAATGGTGCCTGAGATGTTGTCGGCTCTAGCTTGTACAGCATTGAATCCCGCTTCGATGCCGTCTATGTGAGAGCCAATAGAGCGAGCAAGGTCGTGGGCAATCTCTGTCGGTATGATGCCTCTGGCATGGCGAACAAACAAAGGCTTTTTGATCTGTGCTTCGAGGGTGCGAATCTGCTGAGAGGCGGCAGGCTGGGTAATGGCAAGCTGCTCTGCGGCTTTTGAAAGGGAGCCTAGCCGGTAAGCTGCGATGAAGGTGCGAAGCTGAGAAAAGTAAGACATCTCTGGTGGCAGTTGGCTGGCACGGGCATGACAGAGGCATAAATATTATTATGCCTAATCATACAAAGATGCTCTTCTCCTTATGGCTACTTCTTTCTACTCTGAAAGTGTCCAAGCGTTAGGAGAGGCTGATATGTCTTCAGCAAAGATTTTAATTATCACGACTTCGCATAGGCATCTAGGGGATGCTAACAAAGCAACGGGTTTATGGCTTGAGGAGCTCACAACGCCTTACTATGCATTCCTTGATGCGGGCGCTAGTGTCACTGTAGCTTCTGTAAAAGGGGGCGCAGTGCCCATCGACCCAAGCAGTCAAAAGGCGGATGGGGAGAACACTCAGAGCGTAGAGCGCTTTTTGGCAGATGAGGAGGTGCAGCAGGCGATCGCGCATACGCCTTCTATTGAGGAGGTGAATGCCAGCGAATACGATGCGGTATTTCTCCCCGGCGGACATGGCACAATGTGGGACTTACCGGAGAGCGATCGCTTATCTCAAATCATCTCTGAAACCCTAGAACAAGGCCACGTGGTCTCTGCGGTGTGTCACGGTCCAGCGGGTCTCATTTCTGCTAAAACTGCTGCAGGAGAACCTGTTGTGAAGGGTCGAAAAATATCTGCCTTTACCAATGCTGAAGAGGACGCCGTGGGGCTAACGGACACCGTTCCCTTTTTGCTAGAAAGCAAGCTGAAAATGCTAGGCGCAGAGATTCAAAAAGCTGGAAACTTTGAGGCATTTGCCGTCGCTGATGGCAACCTTGTCACCGGACAAAATCCCATGTCTTCTGAGCTAGTTGCTCAGAAAGTGCTGAGTGCCATTGAGAACAACAAATAAATAGGAGAGTTTAAGAATGCTATCTGTTAAGCGCGATAACTCAAGGCTGATAAGGTTATTCAGTGTTGGCTTGAGTAGTGTAATCACTTTCAATATTGTCAATTCGAGCCCGATATTTGCACAGTCCAACGATACTCCATCTAACGATATAGAAATGCTAACTTCGACTGACGCCCAAAGCTATCCTCCTTTTGTCATGGCGCCTGCAGAGGCAGTGCCCGTCATCGTCAGCGTTGAATTAATGGCCGAAGATCCAGAGACTCTGAAGCAGCACTTGATGAGTGCAGGAGTGATTCCCACTACTCGGCTTGCTTCTGGCATCAACTACAGCTGGACGGTACAAGATGCCAACACCCCCAACCGATTTGTGCTAATTCAACAATGGAATTCGGCAGAGCAGCAGAGCGCATACATTGATTGGCGCATAGAGCGAGGTGATTTAGCAGTGTTACGATCTCTCCTAACTGAAGACCCTGTCGTTACTTACTTCTCTCCCATAGATATGACAGCATTGCCTGCTCAAGTCAGCAGCTCTTAATCATTGCCTGTGAGCGATGTTAGCTCCAGTATTAGCAAACCTTATCAGTTTGCTTCTCTTGAATTTTTATGCCGCGCTGTTTGAATAGTTAGACACAGGAACCTGACCACTTTGTTCAGGTTCTTTTCCGTCTAAGATTGTCTGCTGCAGCCGTTCTACGGCTAATGGAGAGAAAAATTGCTCGCCTGTTTCTTCATTCACACGAGCAGGCACGTTATCGATCAGAAAAATCTTTCCAT
>JBCBKQ010000456.1:0-2624 GCA_038521595.1 Cyanobacteria bacterium J06627_28
ATATCGGGATACTGAGATCCCTGCCCTGGGAACAGAAAAACAATCTCCCGATCACAGCCTGCATTGGCACTAGCTAACTCGGAGTGCAGTGATTGAATCATCGCTATATACGTAAAAAACCTAAGAATAGAGTGATTTAAAGTTGAGCGCTGAGGTAGAAGTCCTTCCTCTTGCGCCTAAGATCTCAGCAAATGCTCAGGCGTGTAAGCGATTTCCTCTTATTTCAGCTCGTGCACGAGCGGTTCATCTATAGTCGGCTTATTTTTTAGCGGCTTGTCTTCAAACGGCCCGTTTTCAACAAGGGGGGAGGTCGGCAACGAGATATCGCCTGCTCCACCTTCTAGAACAGCTAGCTGCTGAGTCATTAGCGTTTCTAGCACGCTGAGCTGACTGCTAATCACTTGCTCAATATCGTTCATAGCCTCAGCAGAGGTTGCTGCGCTACTGTCGACCTCCAACTGTGCTGTCAAATGAGTCGTCGGTGGTGCGGCGTCAGGTGAGGTTGTTTCTGGTGCTGACGGCGACAAGCTTGAGCCATTTGAGAACGTGCTTAATTGAGGTGCTAAATGTATCTGTGACGAATCGACGGCTGTTGCGGTTCCTGGTGTTACTACATCACTTGATGTTGATTCCTGAGAAGCCGTGCTAGCAGTCACGCTGCTAGTGTGATTGCTATTGTCAAACCAGTAACGCCGACGCTGGAAAGGATAGGTCGGCAAATTAGACAGCCGATTTCCATAAGGGCCATCAATTTTGTGCCAGCTCAGGGGTGTTCCTAAACGATCTAGCGCTACTAGCCCCCTAAAAAGGGTCTTCCAATCTTCTGAAGCTTTGTTAATTGCAGGAACAAACAACAGCTTTTTCTGTACAAAAGGCGGTCGTAATGAACTAGGTGTTATTTCAATGCAGACATCACAGCCCGTCGCTTCTAATTGAGTCAGGTCGTATGCTGCTCCGGCTTGCGTTTTCTGATCCAACCGAGCGTTTTGCTGGTCAGGTGTAGAAATTGCTTGCGGTGGCCTTTCTTTTTGAGCGGCTTGCTGTAGTACTGCCTGTAAATCTGTTGCGCCTGCTGCGCAGGCTGCTATAAGTTCGCTAAAGCTATCTCCTGCTACAGCGCTAGGAACTACCCCCCAACTCATCCAAAGACTAGCGATCGCATACTGCACAGCAAGCAGCGCCGGACGCCCGTAGTAAGCGTCTTGCAATAGCGACTGCCCATCTACGTCGGTATAGAGCAGTGATACCAGCGATCGCTGCCAGATGGGCTGCAAAATCTCATCGCAGCGATCGAGCTGCGCTCTAAACTGAGGCTGGGTTGCATAGAGCTGATAGCCTACCTGCCAAGGGTTGCCCTGCTTGGCAAAAAGAAAAGCGCATCGGTTGGCAGCGGCAGCTGCCGGTTTGTATCTTTGCTGAATATTTTGTGAAGCAAGCTGCTCTAGCAGATCGTCACGGGATTGAACGATTAAACTAATTCGCCACGCCAGTCGCTCGCGCGTAGTATTAACGCTAAAGCATAAGTCGCCAAGCGTTACCTCTGGATGCTCAAGCACGAACTTTCGATATTGCTCAACTTGCGCTTGCAGTGCCTCAGGCGTTGCTGCCGACAGCGTTATTAGGTGGTAGGGACGCTTTTTCTTCTTAAGGGGCTTCTCGAAAGACGCTGTTTTCTCAAGAGTGTCTGTAAGAGGCTGCGCGGGCAGTCTGTCTGCGTCTCTTTTGAGAGACTTTTGGCTAGATGACTTCTGGCTGGGTAATTTTTGGGCTGATAGTGTGGGCAAAGAACTTGGCGATACTGCCGGTGCTTCGCTTACTACTAGATGGGCATTTGTACCGCCAAAGCCAAATGAACTAATACCGTGGTAGCGGGGGGTAGACTGCTTTTGCCAAAGCTGCTTGCTTTGAGCAATTTCAATCGGTGTGTTGGCGATGTCAATCAGCGGATTAATTTGCTTACAGTGCAGCGTTGGCACAATCGTCCGATGGTGCAAAGAAAGTATCACCTTAATAAAGCCAGCTATACCCGCAGCCGATTCCAGATGACCAATATTGGTTTTGACAGAACCGATATAAAGCGGATTTTGAAGCGATCGCCTCGGCTCAAAAACTGCTTTCAGTGCGTTCACCTCAATCGGATCGCCTAGCGCTGTGCCAGTGCCATGAGCTTCGATATAGCTAACTCGATCGGGATAAATTCGGGCCGCCTTCAGCGCTTGGGTAATCACCGCCTGCTGAGACTGAGCATTGGGCGCGGTCAGACCGTTACTACGCCCGTCTTGGTTTACGGCAGAGCCTTTAATGACGCCAAAAATTGTATCGCCATCGCGCCGCGCCGCGCTCAAGGGCTTTAGTAAAACCATGCCGCAGCCCTCTGCTCGCACATAGCCATCAGCTGTTGCATCAAAGGTTTTACAGCGACCGTCAGCCGCCATCATTTGAGCCTGCGAGAAAACAACGGTTAGATCCGGATCGAGAATAATATTAACGCCGCCTGCGATCGCCAGATCGCAATCTTTCATTTTCAAGCTCTGACAGGCTTGATGAATTGCCACCAGTGACGAAGAACAGGCCGTATCTACAGTGACGCTCGGCCCTCTCCAGTCCATCACATAAGAGAGTCG
>JBCBKQ010000457.1:0-2611 GCA_038521595.1 Cyanobacteria bacterium J06627_28
AAAACGTATTTGAAGATTTGGGCTTTGATGCACAAGAGGCGTTGAACTTGAAGGTGCGAGCGGATCTCATGCTAGATCTGCGAGCCTATATTCAAAAAGCTGGGTGGACTCAAAAAGAAGCCGCAGAGGTCTTAGGTGGAACTCAAACCAGAATCCGTAACTTGATGCATGGAGAAATCAGCCGCTTCAGCATAGATGACCTCATTAGTCTGGCAAGCAAACTAGGCATAGAAGTCAGGATAGAGGAAATTCCCCATGCTATCTAGGCCATCGGCAGAAAAACCGGCAATGACCGTTCCACCTATGCTAGATGCCCCACCAGGGTATCGACCTCAGAGCATGGATTGTTCTATAGAAGCAGACTTACTTGACTTCTGGTTATTGCGTCAGCGATCGCCTCAAGAGCGCTTAGCAATGGGCAAAGCTATGATGCTCAACGCTCGAAAAATGTCGTTAGAAGCGCAACGACAGCAGTGCCCTGACCTCTCACCTGAAAACTTTGCTCAGCACATTGCTCGCTGCTGGCTTCAGGAAGACTACTTTGAAGGCTATATTCCCTCTAGTTCTGAAATGACTTGGATTCAAGACTCTGGCTCTTTAGCTGCACACCTACATCGAATTTTTGAGGAATTGGAAATTTCTTACTTTATTACGGGTGGATTAGCTGCGATCGCTTGGGGAGAGCCTCGGACAACACGTGATGTTGATATGGTTCTGGCTGTGCAGCCCACAGATATTGAACCTATTGTTGCGGCCTTAGAGTCCGAAGGTTTTTATGTTCCCGGTGTTGAAGATGTAATGTCAGGGCGACTGAAAACGCTTCAAATTACTCACATGGAGACCATTTCTCGTGCTGATTTAGTGATTGCTGGAGATGAAGAGGCATTGCTTTTTGAGAGAAGGCGAGCACTCTCTTTTTCTGATGCGGGCAGTCTCTATTTTGCTTCGCCTGAAGATGTTGTTCTCAACAAGCTACGTTGGGGGCAACAAAGCGGCTCTGAGAAGCAATGGCGTGATGTATTAGGTATTCTCAAAACTCAGAGAAATCTGGATCTCGGTTATTTGAATAGACGGGCAGAGGCAATGGCTGTAGCAGATGACCTTCAGCGGGCCATGATGGAAGCTGGCATCGTCTAAACAATTTAGAACTCAACCATCACTGCTGACTGTTGAATGACAGATGCATAATGCTTGAACAAAATTTGTGGGTCGTGGCCTGTTTGCTCGGCGACGGCCAACGGGTTCGCTCCATTAGCCAGTGCGTGGCTAATAGCTGTATGTCTAGTTGCATAGGGCTTTCGATACTCAATCTCTAGCTTTTCTAAGACCTTCTTCCATGCTCGTCGCCGAAAACCACGATCATTGATTTCTTCACCCTGCGGTGCAGGGAATACTAAGTCTTCAGGCTGACAATCCTTCGTCTTCCGAGCAGACAACATCTTGGCGATCGCACCTGTCAAAATAACGGTTCTATCTTTGCCCGTTTTCGTCGTTTTCCTTACTCCTCGCGATACAGACTCACCGATCCAAACTGTTGAAAAATCATTGGCAAAGTGCTTCCATTTCAACGCCGCCACCTCGCCAAAACGACAACCTGTACCGAATAGGAAAGTTACAAAGTCGGCATAGTGCTTGTAATGGCGATCACCCCGAAACCCCTCTAAAATCCGCTGCACCTCATCAACTGTAAAAGGCTTTACCTTCTGCTGAGGCGCTGGCTTCACCTGTTTCAACACCGCCTGCCAAGGATTGACCGATACTGTTTCCTCAGCCCAGACCCAGCAAGACTGCACCAAAATGATGTAATCCTTCACTGACCGCTCCGACACATTGGCGCGTAAGTACTCCATAAACGACCGAGCATCCGCTTCATCGACAGTCTCTGCATCCTTATATTTAAAGAATTTTTCTAAGTGTTTGAGCACCGCGTCGTATCGGCAAAGGCTTCCTTTCTCTAGCCCTTTGATCTTTGTCTGCGCATGCATAAACGACTCAAACATCCCCACCACCTGAGCTTCGGATGCTTTCTTTCCACCTCTCGGTGGCTTATAGCGTTTTAACGTCGAGTCAAAATTGCCATAGGCAATATCTAGCTCAATCTGGGACGCTTTTTTCTGAGCTACCAGCCGATTCACTTTAGAATCAGGCAAACCAACAGCCATCGAGTAGCGCTTGCCGCTATGGCTAAACCGCAGCCGCAGCCGACCATCGTCATTCTCAACTTTGACCAGCCCTTGCTGCGGCTGCTTTACCTGCGCTGCCATTCGTTTGCTAGGTACGGTTTTAGCTGTGGTTGGTGTAGTGGTCGGATTGCTCATGGTCCTACCAGATTTCCTACCAATTCTAGCGCTAAAAACGTCTAAAAGCGCCTAACCTCGTTAGCGTCTCATACCAGAAAATAGAGGTAAGAAACCTTTGCTTTCGATACCAAAAGTCTTTATTTATGGGGGTTTCAACTCAATCGGGATGACTGGATTCGAACCAGCGGCCCCTTCGTCCCGAACGAAGTGCGCTACCAAACTGCGCCACATCCCGTAGCGTTGCTGCGCTGACTTAAGTCGGCTGGTGCAGCAATTTGCCTATCAAGGGTATCACAGGGATTGGGAATAGG
>JBCBKQ010000458.1:0-2567 GCA_038521595.1 Cyanobacteria bacterium J06627_28
CCAAGAGACGAAACCGCAATAATCGTCTTCAGCGCCGCCTTTACGGACTATCAAAGCTGAATGACACAACAAAATAGCAGCTGTTGGGAAAGCACTTGCGGGTACCTTATGACCAGCAAGTGCTTTTTTATACAAGGTTATTATGATTGACTGCGATGGGCCTCCTACACCGAAGCAGAATTCTGTAGGGCAAGCCTCTAAAATTAGATGGAGTTGGCTATTTTTGGGCTGTGGCTGCTTACTGACAGGGGCGCTCTACCTTGGGTTTGTTGACCTGGGTGCTCAAATTTCTCAAGAGCCAACTGATGACGCTACTGAGCAAACGATTACTCTGACCTCAACAGAAAATGACAGCGTAAGCGCTGAATAAAGCGACAGAGCTTTTGCAATAAAAAGGCTGTGAGCAAATTTAATCGCTCACAGCCTTTTTACGATTTCGTCAGAGACCTAGAACCACTCAGTATGGAAGGAACCTTCTTTGTCTGTGCGCTCGTAGGTGTGTGCACCAAAGTAGTCGCGTTGAGCCTGAGTCAGGTTTTGAGGCAGCCGCGCTCTGCGGTAGCTGTCAAAGTAATCCAGCGAGGCGCTAAAAGCAGGCACAGGAATACCAATTTTGGCAGCGGTGGCAATCACTTCACGCCATGCGCTTTGACGATCCAAAATAGTCTGCTTAAATTCGGGAGCAAGCAACAGGTTCGCCAGGTTGGCATCTTGGTCGTAGGCAGCTTTAATTTTGTTTAAGAAGGCAGCGCGGATGATACAACCACCTTTCCAAATGCGGGCAGTCTCACCAAGATTGAGGTTATAGCCGTTTAGCTCTGATGCTTTGCTGAGCAAGTCCATGCCCTGGGCATAGGAACAGATTTTGGAGCAGTAGAGAGCATCACGAATTTTGTTGATAAATTCTTTTTTATCGCCTTCAAACTTAGCTGTAGGGCCAGTGAGCTGCTTTTCGGCTTCTACTCGCTCAGCCTTTGCACCAGACATAATACGAGCATTCACCGCTGCAGTAATGGTCGGGATGCTCACGCCTAGCTCTAATGCGCTCATGACCGTCCAGCGACCAGTGCCCTTTTGACCAGCCTTGTCCATGATGAGTTCAACTAGGGGCTTGCCGGTCTCTTCATCCGTTTTAGTAAAGATATCGGCAGTAATTTCGATGAGGAAAGAATCGAGCTCTTCGGTTTTATTCCAGTCTGCAAACGTCGCGTGCAGCTCTTCTTGGGTGAGACCTAGTGTGTTCTTCAGCAAGTCGTAGGCCTCTGCAATTAGCTGCATGTCGCCGTACTCAATGCCGTTGTGCACCATTTTTACAAAGTGGCCTGAGCCGCCTTGGCCGATGTAGGTCACACAGGGGCCGTCATCTACCTGAGCGGCAATCTTAGTCACGATGGGCTCAATAGCATCGTAGGCGGCCTTACTACCACCGGGCATTAGGCTAGGGCCGTTGAGTGCACCTTCCTCACCACCGCTGACGCCCATACCGATGAAGTTAAACCCAGCGGCTTCGAGGTCTTTAACGCGGCGTTCGGTGTCGTCATATAGGGAGTTGCCGCCATCGATAATCATGTCATCGGGATCGAGTAGAGGTTTGAGCCCTTCAATCACCAGATCTACGGGTTTACCTGCTTTGACCATCACCAAGATACGTCTGGGTCGTTCTAGATTCTGAACAAATTCTTCTAGGGAGTAGGTTGCTACTGCATTCTTACCCTGGGCGCGGTTTTTCATAAAGGCATCGGTCTTTTCCCGAGAGCGGTTGTATACCGCAATGGGAAAACCGTTACGCTCGATGTTTAACGCAATGTTCTCACCCATGACCGCTAGGCCAATTACACCAAAACTCTGTGCCATAAACTTTCCCTAAGGTTTTCCTTTCCGTATAGCTATTTTCTATAGCGATCTGTCCGTTTTATCACTTGGCCAAGGCGCGTTTTTTTGACAAAGAGCCTTGCAAAACAACGTGCCAAGTAGCCTGCGAAGCCTACACGCTTTTAGGCTCCGCCACATCACCGAACTGACTAACGGCATACCTTCCTCAGAGCATCAGCGCCCGAAAAAGAGCCCAAAAAGCCAAGACCGACATTAGTAGCAATAAGACTTTAAACAACGTTGTCCGTTTTTTCCATTAAGGAGAAAGGAAATTTTCCCTCAAAAGCGAAAATTAAGTACATAGACGGATATAAAAAGCCCAGGCACTTTGGTTAACCATCCTATGAGTGGTGGGTTGAGCCTGTCTTTAGCCGTACGACGGTGAGCTAGCAATGTGTTAACGTTATCGCTCAATCCAATCATAGGGAAGAATTTTGCAGAGTCTACAGTTCTAGAGGCGGCAGAACTCGCGTCTTTAACGAATAGGCCTTTGTCAAGGCTAATCTCTCATAACGGCTCAACTAACTGCTCAACGAAGCTTATTCAATCAGCCTACTCGTAAAATTATTCCACATGATTAATTCAGCATTTTTTAACTTTTTCCTTTCAAAAACTACAAAAAAATTCCCCAAATAACGATTACCAATTCGGGACGTTTTTTATATTTTTAGGTTTAAAGATAGTTTCCGAATTGG
>JBCBKQ010000459.1:0-2559 GCA_038521595.1 Cyanobacteria bacterium J06627_28
CCTACGACCAATCGATTAACAGTCGACCGCTCTACCACTGAGCTACTGAGGATTACCGAACCTTATACTACATAAGGCTGTGTCGCTTTGGCAAGACCTTTCTTTCTGGCAATTGAATGCCGAGAGAACTTCTCTCACCAACACAAACACCACTAAAAATTTGTGTAGTGGATGCTAAAGGTGTGTACCAATTGCGCTCAACCAATATACCCATTTTCGCTACGGTTGTGCGGACAGGTTTAGGGTTAACGAGCTTAGGATTGGCTGCTGCCAAATCTGAGCTGTTGCAGTTTTGCCTGTGTGTCTGCATTGAGATTTCCAAACACTCTGGCAGGGCCTTTCTTTCTGGGCTTTTGGCGACGGCGAACGCTTTTGGCAATGTTTGTCACCTCTTGCTCTAGCTGCAAAGCAGAGATGCCTTCTGCCCCGTAGCCAACCACTGTTTGACGGTGCACAGTATCTGAGGTTGCTACGATTAAACGCTGAGTAAATTTGCGAGCGTCGTTGCGAAATTTGGCGCAGGCTCTTTCTATATAGCTATCGGCGGTCTGCCCAAATCCAGTGTAGTGAACGGATAGATAGTCGGTGATTTTTTCGCGGCTAGCAGGTGTGCGCTGCTCGTACGCGTCAAACACAGCCCAAGTTTCAAATCCTTTGTAGGTGCTGTAGTTTGCCAGGGCGGTAATAAGGGCTTCACGCGCGGGGTCTAGCCCTTGCTGCTCTTTGAGTTGAGACAGGCGTTTCCAGGCACCAACGATGTTGTAGCCGTCTACTAATAAAATTGCTTGTGGATTGGTACCTGCCATGGTGCGGGCCGATGAAAAGTAAGAGCAACTCACCTGCGATGAGTTTTTCCTTATCCTAAGTGATTTTCTTAAGATTTTTGGCAAGCTTGATACTAAATGGGCCTTCAGCAGTACGTGTAAATACTTTTTCGTTTATGCGCTGGGCTTGAGCTTTGCTTTTAGTCGTTGTGGGTCGCCATCGTCGCTGACTTTGCCATTTTCGAGTAGAAAGGCGCGATCGCAATAATCCAACTCCGCCAATCGATGCGTCACCCACAGCGCCGTCAGCCCTCGACTTTTTACCAAGGCTTGCACCTGACGCACCAGATCTATCTGACTATCGGGGTCTAGCAATGCAGTGGGTTCATCGAGTAAGAGGATTTGGCAATGTTGGGCGATCGCACCCGCGATCGCAACCCTTTGCTTTTGGCCACCGCTGAGCGCATAGATGGGACGCCGCTGTAAGTGCAATAAATTTACCGCAGACAGAGCTTCCTCCACTCGCTGGCGAACCTGCTGAATGTCGAGCTTTTCCTTGACGAGACCAAAGGCAACATCCGCGCCAACGGTGGGCATCACCAGCTGATGATCAGGATTTTGAAAGACAAAGCCCACCGGCCCCTCTGTATAAATGTCCCCTTTTTGCCGAGGTAAGAGGTTAGCCAGCAGGCGCAGTAGCGTCGATTTGCCGCTGCCATTATTGCCCAAGAGCATACAAAACTCGCCCGGTGCAATGGTCAAAGAGCAGGACTGCAAGACCGCCGCCCCCGATGGCCAGTAAAAGCTAACGTCATTAACGTCTATCGCCTTAGGGTCATTGAGACAGTCGCTGAAAGAGTCATTGAGAGAGTCATTGAGAGAGGCCGTGGCTGAGGCGGAGTCGGGCGAGACGTCTTCAGACATAGGAGAGAGGCCGCTTTATTCGGCGAGGGCAAAGAAGCCAGGGGCACGACCAGACGCGCCTGCACTGCCAGACTTTTCGTAGACCTGTACAGCGGCGAGTTCGCTGACAGCGACCGCAATTTTTTTGCCCGTGACCTTGTCGCAAGTGAGTTCTAGGGTGACAGGGTTTCCAGATGCGATCGCATCTAAAACCTGCTTATACGTTTCATTGGCAGCATCCTCATCTTTCTTTTGTACCGTCAGAGGAAGGGCTGTGTGCTTCAGGGCCAGTTCAACAATGTACATACAGTCTCAAATAAGGGGGGAGAGGTTCAATTCGCCCTCTAGTATAGCGACCACATGACGGAATATTAGTCGCTGGCAATGGCCCATGCCAAAGCGCTGACAAAGCTTTCAAAACTCAGCGCTTTGTCAGCGCTTTGTAACAGCCAGGGAAGAATGCCGAGTCCCCTCCCAAAAATCAAATCGGCATCTATTATTAAGCCCTGAAGCAGTGATTACGACTGACTTACAGCTTTGCTTTCCCTGAAGAAAATACTGAGACCACGAGATTTTTTATGAGAGTGCACCTATAATAATGAGAACTAGGGTAAAGATTAGTGAACACCCGTTAATATCTTTGTGGCTAAGTGTTAAGCGTTTGCTTGTGCACAAGCCTACTAAAGAAGGGTAGCTGTCTTTTCCCTGTCTTATATAGATTATCCATTCTTGGAGAACCCTTTTCATGACCATAGCAATGGGACAAGCGCCCGCCGCACGGGGGCGGTTTGACGTCCTCGATGACTGGCTAAAGCGCGACCGATTTGTCTTTGTAGGATGGTCCGGCTTGCTTCCATCCACCTACCGCCATGAAGGCGCAGGGGAATAGAAG
>JBCBKQ010000460.1:0-2516 GCA_038521595.1 Cyanobacteria bacterium J06627_28
TAAATTTGTTGCTAAAGCTATTAGACAGCTCATTAGGAATGGCCGATATCTTTGGCACCGTGCCATCTCCATCCAAAAAGTCTGTTCTTCCCTGTAAGACTTTTGGCAGCTGTTCACTTGCTACCAGCTTGTCTCCAATCAGTTCTGCAGATTGCAGGGTCGGCTGACGAATGCCAACGACGGGCACAGTGGTAAATTCGTTTCGATAGCGTTCATCTTTTCTGTTAGCTTGTACAGCGTCGTATATTTCGTCGTGAAACGTTCGCGCATCGGCAGCCCTGTCTAGATTCACGTTCGGGAGTTTTTCGGTTTCGGTCACCCGCACGTAGTCTTCTCCAATCTTTACCGCAGGGTAGAGGGGTAGTAGCTGATACACCGACGTGAGCGATCGCATCACAGCTGTAAAGTCTAAAGACAGCTTCTTGTAGCCATTTGCCAAAAAGTTTAGGCTATTGATCGATCCGCGATGAGGCGTTCCAAAGGTAAACAGCGCTCTGGCATCGCGCCATCCACTCAACACTTCGAGATAGTACCGGGCGACCAGTCCGCCCATGCTGTGAGCCAGCAATATCACCTTGGCATCTGAGGCCCCGCTATGCGCTCTCCAGCACCTCAGTCGCAGCTCTACCAGAGCCTTTAGCTTATGGGCATGCACCCGGTTGTCTCGCCGCCAGTCATAGGGAAAATGGTAAAAATTGGCAGGCTTGTCTGCCGGGTCATGGTAGATATCTCCCTGGGTCACCTGGAAGTTATCAACAATCATCCGCGTCGTGCGGGTGTAGCCATCTACTTTTACCAGGCCTGGCACCAAATGCAGGTCCTTTATCAGCGCCGTCGCCTGAATGCCATCACCCAAGTCATCCAGCGTTGGGTCATCAAAGCCCAGTGCCAGTGACGCCATCGTTCTCTGCGATCGCGCCACCAAGTTCAAAATCGACTGCCCAGAAGGTGCCCAAAGGTCTTTACCCTCCTTCTGCAACACACTGCCCAAAATTCCGGGCAGCACAATCACCATATCTTTCATCGGTACTTTGGTAGGCATTTTGGTAGGCTCGTAGCTTCTGAGATTGAGCGCTGTTGCTATACCTAAAGCATTGCCAAAAGAGCGTCAAGATAATACAAGACACCACTAGATAGTCTGTAATTAGCGCTTGGAACCCAAAGTAGCAACTGTACTATAGCTTCTGAAGAGTTGCTTAGGACAAGCTCATCGGCTGTCTGGGTGAGCATTCCCTTGTGGATAGGCTGAGAGCTGCGTACCATCTGCCGCCGTAAAACTTATAAAAAATCTTGTACGATGGCCTCTCCTCGGAAAATGGCGCCTTCGTACTGAGCTTTCCACTCGCTGCCAAAGCCATCCGCTTCGATATGCCGAACCAGAGATTCAACAATCGGTAGAGCGACACCAATGCCAAACAGCACATTGAAACCAGCGACTACAGCAGGTGCCGATAGCAAAACAACAACTTCAGGAAAGACCGCCATCACCGCAATGAAAATAACGAAGAAGATAGGGGTTGCGATCCCTGCACTCACGGCAGCTTCAATAATCTTGCTCTTAAATTCTTCTGGTGTGATATCGCCTCTGTGTAGGTCTAGGGTGTAAGCGAGTGCGGTGACCAGGGCTTGGGTCAGCACGGCGGTTCCGGTTGCTGTGATTCCGAGCTTGGCGATGGTCGTAGAGTTCTTAACGATAGAATCTGCGGCGTTATAGAAGCGAATGTAGAGCTGTTCGCCCCCAGTCATGACCTCAGAGCCCCGGCGAAGATTGTCAACATTTCTTTCCCACACAATGTTTTTTGCGCTGTTGCTGCCGCCCTTCGAATGAGGATGAATATGACTGCCATGTTTGTCAGATAGAAAGACTCGAATATCTCGTTCGCTAGCGCCCAGTTTGGAAGTGCCTGGAATTTTGTCGAACAGGCCCATAATGTCGGTATCTGTACGGGGCGGATCGCCCAGCCTTACGCCTGCTGTTTTAAGTTTGCGCAATAACTCCGGCATTTCTTCAGCGAGGGCCTGAGCTGTGCGGGGCAGGTCTTTCAAGGCATTGGCGGTGACCATGCCGGTGGTGCCGAAAGCGGCGATTTTGCTCTGCCAAGCGGCGATGGCCTCACCGAGTGCTGTCGATAGCTGCTGCTGACTGCGCTCTCCGGACTGCCTAGCAGACTCAATAGCATTGCTCAGTTCTGCTGCGCTTTCTGCTGCTGCTTGATTCACCTGTTGCTGAATGGCTGCGGCTACAATCTGAAGTTTTTTTGCTGGGTTCATGGACCGTCTTAAATCAGGGCAAATACACAAAAGAAGACGGTGAGACAGTGCAAACAGTACCAGCGCCTTATCAATAGCTTGCCTGCAAAAGCGCCTGAATTATGCTCATATTTTGGCCCTTTGCCGGGGCTTTGCCACAATATGAATATTCTTCCTCAGTGTCTTGCAGGCGGGAGAATTAGTGTGATACGCCTTGAGCATCATGAAAGATACTCACCAGAATCAGGTTAAGCTGTCTCAGCTGA
>JBCBKQ010000461.1:0-2493 GCA_038521595.1 Cyanobacteria bacterium J06627_28
AATGGCTACAGAAAAATCAAAACAGGCATAAAAGCTTCGTCATAGTTCCCCTAACCCTTTTCCAGTAAGCAATCAATCACGTTGACCCAGACCTCAGGCGCATCCGCTTTTAGCGTTTTAGGCACCCACTGAGCACCCGCTTGTTTCGCTGCAGCAGCCAGCATCGATAGATCTGCCTCACGGTGACCGATTCCTATGATCTCCCATGATTCTGCATTGTCGGCTTGCTGAGCGTAAGCCTCAATGAGCTGTTTTGCCGCTGGCTCTATCCCGGCACCTGCGCCCAAAAGTTCAGAGAACCGGCTTTCTTCGGGCGATCGCACAATCAACCCAAATCCCATCTCCTCAGCGGCCTGTCGAATCACCGCCGAATCCACTGCTTTCGGCGTCATAAACGGCTCACTAAATTCCCTTGCTTTGGCCCGGTGGGCCACTGGCTCTGTCAGCTTTGCCATCTTCTGTAGCTGCGGCACCGTAAAGTCCCCAAACCCCTTCAGCGGATGGGAGACCTCATTGGCAATTACCCGCAAGCCAGCCCGCGCTTGCACATACGGACAGCCCAATTGCTCCACAAAATACTGACCGTCTTTTTCACCTAGAGGCGTGGCAAAAGGATTATGGTCAACTGGCGTAAAAATAGCGCTGCCACTTTCAGTAATAAACGGACTGGTTAAGCCTAGCTGCTCGCGAATAGGCTCTAGCTCAGCGCGATCGCGCTGAGTAAACACCACAATTGGCATATCCAAATTCATCAAGCGCTGTACCGTTGGCTTTACCTGTGCGATCGCACCCGCTAGCACCGCTTCATCATCAAGAGACCCCACCAGCGCCCCTTCCAAAGCCGTCAAGATTATTCGATTAGCCATGCTCACCTCAACTCTTTCGGTCTCAGCGACTAGCATAGAACGTTTGAGATATGCTGAGACAGAGCAACTAAGACAGGGCAACTGAGACGGGGCAACTGAGATAGAGCAACGCAACCGCATCAGGCCCACCCACAATATTTTTCAAAAGCTCTTCCCCTGCTCCCACCCTTCCCCTGCTCCTACCAAGAGGCAACCGTCACCGTGCATCAGTCCGTCGTCACCCTCGCAGTCATCGGAGACGTCCATGACCTGTGGGAGCTAGAAGACAACGCCGCCCTCAAGCAATTGCAGGTGGATCTTGCCCTATTCGTCGGCGACTATGGCAACGAAGCCGTCGAAGTCGTCCGCCGCATTGCCGCCGTCGAGGTCCCCAAAGCTGCCGTCATGGGAAACCACGACGCCTACTACTCCGCCAGCAAAAAAGGCATTAATAAATGTCCCTACGACCGCACCCGAGAAGACTGGGTACAGCTACAGATGGATTTGCTGGGTGACGCCCACATTGGCTTTAGCAAACGCGAATTCCCTCAGTTTGGCTTTACCGTCGTGGGTGCACGGCCCTTTAGCTGGGGTGGTTCAAAATGGCGCTACCCCAAGTTCTATAGAAACCGCTTCGATGTCAGAGGCTTTGAAGAATCGTCCGAGCTAATTTTGACCGCTGCCGACGAAGCTGACCAAAACACCATCATTTTCCTCGGCCATGTTGGCCCCCGTGGGCTCGGTGATCGGCCAGAAGACATTTGCGGCAAGGATTGGGGTAAAAATGGCGGCGGTGGCGACTATGGCGATCCAGATTTTGAACAGGCGATCGCACTCACCCAAGCCACTGGCAAACACATCCCCCTCGTCACCTTTGGCCACATGCACCACAAGCTCAAAAACAACAAAGCCCAGCTGCGCAAGCGTGTCGTCACCGCCCCCACTGGCACCATCTACTTCAACGCGGCCAACGTCCCTCGCATCGAAAAAACGCCCACCGGCAACCAGCGCAGCTTTTCCCTCGTCACACTAAAAGAAGGCACTGTAGAGTCCATCGCCCTCATCTGGCTCAATGAAAAGTTTGAACAAATTTCTAAAGAATTTCTCTACACCAAACCGGCAGTCGCAAAACCGGCAGAATAGGAGTAGACGTTTTTAGACAAATCAAGCTACTATAGCCAAGCCTATTTCACAATCAACCATCAGTTACTGACTGCAGCCCTTGCACGAACCTAACTGTAGTCCCCTTGGAGAGGTGGCAGAGTGGTCGAATGCGCTCGACTTGAAATCGAGTGTACCGAAAGGTACCGAGGGTTCGAATCCCTCCCTCTCCGTTGCTCAAATATTCGCCCCGTCTTAGATGGCCTGTAGCAGCCATAGGATACAATCTGTTTGCATTGGCAGCCTACGGACTTTTGCCCGTAGGCTGTACCCTTAAAAGCAGACATTTAGAAAACCGCACAGGCCAACTATCCAGTGAAAATATCCGTCTATCACACCCCTGAAGAAGTCCCTTCAGGGCTTTTGCCCGACTGTGCGATCGCCATTGATGTCCTCAGAGCCACCACTACCATGGCCGCCGCCTTCAATGCAGGTGCCGAAGCCATTCAAGTATTTAGCGACCTAGACCGCCTCCTCACCACCAGCG
>JBCBKQ010000462.1:0-2484 GCA_038521595.1 Cyanobacteria bacterium J06627_28
ATGCCGAGCATAACGTGTGTCACCTCATTACAACAACACATCATGCGATTAGTGATGGGATATCAACTATTTCACTACATTCAGAGATACTTGACCACTGCGGAAAGATACAAAGCGGAAATGTATTGCCCTCCCACACTTCGACTTTGCCTTTTTTGCCGTCCCCTGAATCAATGTTTCCCCAGAGACATCAGGGCTATAGAGGAAAAGTCTTGGGCCTGTTGTGGGTAGTGAGAACGGCATTTAAGCAGCTGTATCTTAGGCCTAAAACGCTCAGCTTTGAAGCCCTTGTGCCTGTAAAGGAGCGCACCTGCAATGTTATTTACAAACATATAGACTCTGAGCTCAGCAGAGCTCTATTAGAGCGATGTCGAATTGAAAAAACAACGGTTCAGGGTGCTTTGTGTGCGGCCATGCTGCTGGCAGTTGCTAATAACCTGAAAAAGACTGGCATGAAAAATCCATCTTTGGGCTGTCGTTCTTTTGTTGATTTAAGAAGGCGTCTATCACCTATTGTTGGCAATGAACATTTGGGGAGCTTGGCCTCTGGAGTGGCTACCTTTCACACCATTACAGAGAGTACTGACTTTTGGCAATTAGCCAGAGATGTCAAGCAGGCGATTAGGCAAAGCCTTGCCCGTGGTGAGATGTTTAGCATTATGACGCTTTTCAAAGAGCTGTTCAACGATTTACTCATTGATCCGGATAACTCACCTCTAACGAATAAAGCGCCTCTAGCTGTTGAAGTTTCTAATATCGGAGAAATCGATATTCCTGTGAAGTATGGCCCATTAGAGCTCGAAGAAATCCGTTTTATGCCTGCTCAAGGCATATTTGGGGGTGAGTTTTTTGCCACAGTAGCAACTTTTAGACGCAGAATGACCTTTAATTTTGTGTTTTCTGAACCCTCTATCAGTCGTGTAACTGTAGAGGGCCTGATAGAAGATACCTTTTCTTATCTTGAGGGCGCTACTAGATCGGGGTGCTCCTGAAGAGCCTCAAGACAACATAGTGGCCGGATTTAAGCTGACATCAATTACTCCATGACAGACGACCCAGTTCGGCTACAACAAATGTCCCAATAAATTTCAAGCAGCGTAGAAAAAAGTCTTGGTATGGAAAAGCGCGGAAAGCTGTGCGGAAAGCTATATTGATCTGGAAGACTTTTGGACTTAGTCTAGGTGACTTAGGCTAGGCGCTATCTGAACGCTGCCATCTAGCGCTATCCAAACTCTCATATTTAGTAGCCTATGCAACAGAACTACCACAATGCAGGATCGTTCGAAAAAGGAACACAAGCTCGCTTGGCATATGAACCTAACCTTGAATTTTTTACCCAGCACTTATTCGCTCTTACAAAAGCATGAGCAAGCAGGGCAACAGCCCGACAATTTGTGTGGGCCCTATTGGGTGTCTCTGCTGTTAGAGTCATACGCACAACTGTCGCTATCGGCTGTAGAGGTGGCTAGAGCAGCTTCTACGATTCTTCCGAGCCAGGGCAATCCGTCCGATTGGATTCCGCCTGGCGCGATATCGCGCACAGGTGAAGGCTACAGCACCATTCCAACCGTTCCCAACATCGACGAGTGCGGTACGGCTGTAGAGGGCCTCATCCAAGCCACTGAGCAGCTGAGTCAAGGACACTTTTGCTTGCTGCCACTACAAACAGAGGATTGGGAAGCGGGACTAGAGACCCTTGTGCAGATCTGCCACGACTATCCAGACTGGGAGATGGTTCCCCTGCTGAATATTCACACCAGTTATTTCTGGGGTTCTCAGCTAACGCTTTCAGCCATGGCCCAATTTCTGCGGCACGGCGAGAGACCTGTCACATCTCCAGATTGGCGTGTGGGGCACTTTGCCCTGCTGGCTGGCCATCTTCAGGGCTCAGGTTCAGCCCAGGGAATAGGCTCAGCCCAGGGTATGGAGAGACGGCTCTATGCCATTCTCGATACCTATCCTCAGTTTGGGTGGAATGGGTTACATTTACAGCCATTGGATGCGATCGCCCAATCCCTACACCGGCCCCAGCAATCCACCCAAGGCGGCATCCTGCTATTCACCCCATCTAAAAGCATCCCTCAGCTGCAAAACAAACTGATTCAAACAGGCTTTCGCATTTCATCCTGGGATAATGGCACACCATTTTGTCCCTCCTGATACAACAGAAAGCCAAATCTTTCGAGACATTAGAGAAAGTTATTGACGAAGGACACGGTCATGGTTGTAGCTGTCCCGACAGAAGAGGCGATCGCACAATGGATTGCCTCATTAGAAGACCTAGGCACCAGGTATGTGCGCTTTGAGCTGCCCGATCTGCACGGCGTGTCTCGGCTCAAGGTGGTACCCCTCACAAAAGCAGCTGGCTACGCCAAAAAAGGACTGAACTTCTATGGCGGAACGCTTGCGCTCGATACGGCATCCTCTGTTGTTGGCGGCTCCGGCTACCACGAAGAACGAAAATATCAAGACCACTTGCTATTC
>JBCBKQ010000463.1:0-2462 GCA_038521595.1 Cyanobacteria bacterium J06627_28
ACCTCGAAGAGCGTGAAGCCTAGCCGGGAATCGCTGTAGGCTGTCCACTCTGCCCGACCCTCTCGCCGAAGCTTGGCCCCGTTGCCTGAGGTGATATAAGTTGTACCGTTCATGGCTACGGTTCTCTCATAGTTGTGATCGTGTCCATTGATATAGAGCTGCACGCCATTCTGTCCAAAAATAGGCGACAAGGTCTCCATAAGCGCTTCGTCGGAGCCATGATGGCCCGAAGAGTAAATAGGATGATGCGCAAACACAACTTTCCAATCTGCGGATGAGTTGGCTAGCTCATTTTGTAGCCAAGCGAGCTGCGCATTCCAGTCTTCCAGATTGTCTAGGTATGCTTGGTTAGTATCTAGCGCGAAAAACTGAATGCTGTCTTCGGTGAAGTGTCTACTAAAACTGTAGTAGCGACCCGCCATATTGTAGCCAGGGTAGGCGATTTCATCTTCTCCCTGACGGGTTCTAACATCGTGATTGCCAAGGGCCGCGTAGAACTTCACATCTGACTGCAACAGCTCGGCGTAAGGTCGCTCAAAGGCAGCTTCGACTTTTTCTATTTCGCCATTGTCATAAATATTGTCTCCAGCCAGCAGCACGAGAGAAAATGGTGACGTCTGCCTGGTGCGTGCCATTGCTCTGGCCACCGCATACTGTCCTCTTTTCCCGGTGCCGACATCACCGATTGCAACGAAGCGCAAAAGCGGTTCATCTTGTCGTATGGAAGGATCTTGCGATTGACCTATTTTGAGCTGAGCGGTCTTAGCCTTATTTGCATTAAACCAGTAGCGTTCCCCAGCAGCGGCTAGCCCGCCTAAACCAAAGAATAAAAATGTTCGACGTTTCAAGAGAGTCCTTGTAATAAATTGGTAGAAATTCCCGGGTAGGCTATCACGCGATTGTTAAGAACTCGGTAAGATGCTGAAGGTCATGTATAGCTTATGTCTGCGCCTTTCTTTAAAGTTATTTCCCTAGAGTCGTGCTCTTGTAAGGCGTTCAGTGCTTTGTCATTAGCAGAACAAGCGTTCTAGAGCCGCTGGTGCGCGTGATGCTAGTGATGCTAGATGTGCATCGCTAAAAAGGTCACGTTTTGTAAAGGCGCTTCATCCCTACAGTTAGGTTGAGTCTTTTAACCTAACTGTATCAAATCATCCATAGCGCGCTCTTTATTTTAAATAATTCTCATGCAGCCCACTTCATTCATCGCTAAATCATCGAAAGTAAAACAGCCTGTTCGTCTCTACCGTATTTCTATGCCAGCGCATGAATGCCCTTGGGGGCTTAAGGCCATCAAGCTGTTAAAGGATAAAGACATTGCCTTTGAAGATCATAAACTGACTTCGAAATCTGAAGTAGAAGCCTTTAAGGCTCAGCACAACGTGCCAACGACGCCGCAAATTTTCTTTGGAGAAGAGAGATTAGGTGGCTACAGCGACCTAGCCGACTACTTTAACGTTGAAAAAGAAGATGCCGCTTATTCCTACACGCCTGTGATTGCGCTGTTTTCTACCGCAGGGCTGGTTGCTTGGGCCGCGGCGCTGGGTATCCCGGGCTTTATGGGCGTTTCTCTTTCTATGCTGGCGTCTCTCAAGCTGATGGACATAGATGCTTTTGTTGAAGGGTTTGAAAAGTACGACTTAGTCACGCAGCGAGTTAGGCCCTATGGCAAGGCGTATCCTTTCTTAGAACTGCTGCTGGGTTTGGGCTTTCTCTCAGGTACTGCGCCTATCATTACCGGCTTGGGTTCTTTAGTTATCGGTGCAAGCGGTGCAATTTCTGTTTTCAAGGCTGTTTGCATCGACAAGTTGGAACTAAACTGCGCCTGTGTAGGCGGCAATTCTAGAGCGCCGCTTGGTGTCGTGAGCTTTTTAGAAAACGCCATCATGGTGGGGATGGGCGCTTTTCTGTTGTTCTCGGCCGCAACGACGGAGACAGCTAAGGTTTCAGGAAAAGAGCTAGCTTTGCAACTACCTACGGTCGAACTCAGACAATTGGAAGATGGCAGCTATGGCGAGAAGTTTGATAGGTGAACTCATTCAGAGACTGTGCTGAATTTTGTATCAGCGGACTAGGAGCCTAACAGTCGCAGTGGTAGCTCGTTGCGGCGCTGGGGAGCGCGCACCGTAATCGTTTGGCTTCTCTCCTACGGGTTTCTGTGAGGCAGTCTACAAAATCACTCTCAGAAGGGAACGAGATCAGGCCTTATACAGTCGTTGTTAGATGGAAGCTCATCGCAACCATTGCAATGGCTCTTCCGTAGTGTGCAGTAGTTCATTATGCCTTGTCAGAAACCATCTGTATCCTCTCAACACACAGCGCCTGTTATAATAAGCGGTCGAAAGCCCAGCTCAGATACCTTACCCCACAAAGATGGCTACGCTGTTGTTTTTGTTGACGGCGACTGCCTTCTGTGCAACGGATTTGTCGATATCCTTATCCGGCTAGATTCAAACCATCGAGTG
>JBCBKQ010000464.1:0-2422 GCA_038521595.1 Cyanobacteria bacterium J06627_28
CCACTGACTGCTACTTAACTTTCTGTACGTGCTTTAGCTCAAAGCCATTCTTTTTCAGCTCTTGGGTCAGCGCAATGCTATTTTCCACGCGGTCTACAAACATCACGCCATTGAGATGATCCATCTCGTGCTGAATGACGCGAGCAACTAAGTCGTCTGCCTTTAGTTTACGAGGTCGGCCGGTTTCGTCCTTAAAGCTCACTTCGATAGCAGCCGGACGGACCACATCTAGGTATACACCAGGAATGCTCAAGCAGCCTTCTTGTCCAGTCGCCATCTGCTCGCTGGCACTGATGATCTTGGGGTTAACCATCACCAGGGGCGGCGCATCTTCGTTTTCAGGGTCCGCATCGACCACTAGCAGCTGCTTATTTACCCCGACCTGAGGTGCGGCCAATCCAATGCCGTCTTCGCTGTACATGGTTTGCAGCATTTTTCGCACTAGATCGCGCAGCGAATTGTCTACTTTGGCCACGCGCTTGGCAGGCTGTCGCAGGACGCGTTCGCCCAGTTGGTAAACCTGGAGAGGCGGCTTCTTTAGCTTTTTCTTTTCGACTTCGATGACTGCGGCCATGGGTTATCTAGGTGCGGATATGAGTGAATAATCAGTTTTCCTATTGTAACAACTCAAATCGACTTCGAGATAGCCCGAGCCTAAAGTAATGCCTCACCATTTTGCACCGCAGATACGTTATGCCATAGCCAGATGAAATAAGAATCCGATGAAATAAGACTCCGTGCTGATGTATCAAGTGGCGTTGATAAGGGAAGCCTAAAAATACAGACTGTTTTCTCTCATGCCCTCATCGCCTCCCTAAACATAGTGCTGAAATCACTTGCTAAAACTGACTATTTACTCAGCGAAACCCTTCGAGGACTCAAACGAGGAGGCTGGATGAATTGGGCCGCTGTGAGCACGATGACCGTGTTGCTGTTTCTGTTTGGCACGAGTCTGCAGGTGAGCTGGCAGGTAGAAGGGTTGCTCAATCAGTTTGGCTCGCAGCTGGTGATTTCAACTTATTTGGAAAGCGGTGTCGATGCAGGGAGCCTCAGCACCCAGGTGCAGCGGCTCCCTGGCGTCGTCTCGGTGGAGTCGGTTAGCAAAGAGCAAGCGTGGTCACAGCTCACCGCTGATCTAGGCCTGTCTGACGTGTCGAATGCGTCGGAACAGCTGAAGGGCAATCCGCTAGTAGATGAGCTAAAAGTCAAAGCCCGCGAGGCAGAAGCCGTACCCCAGCTGGCACGAACCTTGGAGAACATGCCTGGCGTCAATGATGTGCTGTACGTCAGTGAAGTCATTCATCAGCTGCGCGATCTCAATGGCGGGCTGAAATGGGTGAGCCTGAGCATGGTGAGTTTGCTTAGTATGACGGCGATCTCGGTGGTGACCACGACCATTCGATTGATTGCGATCGCACGTCGGCAAGAAATCGAAGTCATGCAGCTTGTCGGTGCAACCCGCAGCTGGATCTATCTGCCTTTTTTACTTCAGGGAGCCGTCTTTGGTCTTGCGGGTGCGGGCAGCTCTTGGGGTCTACTCATCGGCGTTCAACAAAGCCTAAAATCACTCTCGACTAGCGGCCAACCCGCCTTCATCGAGTTTTTAATCAACGGCCTACAGCTCACGCCACAACAGTGGATTTTGCTGCCTGTATCGCTAGGGTTACTGGGCACCAGCCTAGGACTCCTTGGCAGCGTGCTTGCTGTCAAAAAAGTGGCCCTGCGTTGATTGAGCAAACCTTGATTGAGCAAACCTTGATCGAGTGAGGCTGAGCGAACAAGCTCCAGATAAAATCTACTTCCAATACAAATCACCCAACAAAAATCCCCTGCTAGACGTGACACGCCTTGGCAAGGGATTTTTTGTATGAACTATGAGGAATAATTCAAAAAACGAGAGCAGCTGGAACCGCTTAGTAGGCCAAGCCCATGCTCCGGGTGGTCTCAGCACCCAAATAGACGCGGATGCTCAAAAAGTCTGTAGGACAAGCCGTTTCACAGCGCTTACAGCCAACACAGTCTTCAGTGCGAGGAGAGGAGGCAATTTGCCCCGCTCTACAGCCATCCCAAGGCACCATTTCCAAAACGTCTGTGGGGCAGGCGCGGACGCACTGGGTGCAGCCAATGCACGTATCGTAGATTTTTACTGAATGAGACATGAAGTATAGACTCCAACAAAATTATTATTGCAACATCGCCAATTACCGAACGAATCAGCAGTGGAGGTGAAGACTGCCATAACAACAGCCAACGACTGCGAGCAAAGGTGCTCTAACCCAAGTGCAGTGTATCCCGTAGGCATGAACCTTCTGTTAACTCAGGGGGCAAAAATTTATGGAACGTAATATTCTTCAAAACAGATTAATTCGTAGAAGGAGCAACGCAGCCAATGGGGTCACGCTTTCCTATAAGATGATGAAGC
>JBCBKQ010000465.1:0-2365 GCA_038521595.1 Cyanobacteria bacterium J06627_28
CGTGGCCTGCTTAAATTCAGGGAAATAGCTGGCCGTCGCATCCTCTACCAGCAAGCACTCATAGCCGCGGTCATTGGCTTCCCGCATGGTGGATTGAACGCACACTTCGGTCGTTACCCCTGTGAAGATGAGGTGGGTAATGTTGTTCTTCTTTAAGGCTTGCTCTAGATTTGTTTGGTAGAAAGCACCTTTTCCAGGTTTGCTAATAACGATTTCACCGGGGTTAGGTTTGAGTTCGTCAATGATGTCATTACCGGGTTCACCCAAGACTAAAATTCTGCCCATGGGCCCTGTGTCACCGATGGTGAGCTTGCCTTTACCACGCAGCCGCTTACTAGGCGGACAGTCTGACAGATCTGGTCGGTGACCTTCTTTGGTTTGAATGATGGTCAATCCTTGTTGTCTAAAGGCCTGCTGAAGCTGCTGAACAGCAGGCACAATTGAGCGCAGCTGTGAGACATCGTTACCGAGTATTTCGCCAAAACCCCCCGGTTCTAAAAAGTCTCTTTGCATATCGATAATGACCAGTGCCAGGTGACTTTTTTTTGGCAGAGGATAGTCGTAAGGCTGCGCTTGAATGCGAGGCAAACTTTCGGGGGAAGTTTTAGGAGAGCTTTCAGACTTTGTCATTATTTTGTGGGGCTGAGCATCTGAATGTATAACAGCAGGCTTTTCCCAAAGGAGCAATACGATATCGTCGATTCGCCACTCAATTATCAAGGCAACGCACTGCTCACAATCAGCTCCAGCACTTTATTCACTTTGCGTCCGCTCCAGGCAGTCGCTATGCAACGCTAAGTGGCCGAATTTTGCGAATGTCCTTCTCGATAGCCTGTGCCGCGTCCCACAAATCAACTGACTGTTGCGCATTTAACCAAAACTCAGGTGAATTTCCGAAGAGGCGTGCAAGCCGCAGAGCCATCTCCGGGCTCACAGCTCTACGCTCAAGAAGCAGTTCATTAATTGACTGCCGGGATACTCCGACAGATTCAGCTAAATCCGAGACAGTCAATTGATAGTCGGGCAGGAAATCTTCGCGCAGCATCTCACCTGGATGAGTAGGTCGACGCTTCATACCCGTATTTTGAATACTCATCTGTTCCACGTGTTTTAATGATAGTCGCAAATTTCAACATCATAAGCATCTCCATCAACAAACCGAAAGCAAATTCGCCACTGATCGTTGATTGAAATGGAATGTTGGCCTTTTCGGTCACGCTCCAGTGCATGCAGCCGATTTCCGGGCGGAACCTTGAGGTCTTCTAAACTTATCGCCAAGTCTATATACTCAAGCTTCCGAGACGCGCGCTTAACAATTTCCGGCGGCAATCGTTTGCACTTTCCAGTGGCATATATTTCTTGTGTACGACGATTAGCAAATGTCTTTATCACGCATTCAAATGTAACGCGTCACGTGACACGTGTCAATCATGTAATATTTACACGCAGCAATTACAGTCGACCGTGTAAACGTTCATTACCGTTGTGAGTAAGATGCTCAATGACCAGCCATGCGCTGACCCATGATGCTCAAGTCAGCATCGGCGACACTGCTTTCGTAGACGAGCTTGCCATCGCTGATGACGTGGATGCGATCGCACAATGCAAACAGCTCATCCAAATCTTCACTCACCAGCAGCACAGCCACCCCCCGATTACGGGCCGTCACAATGGCACTATGGATAAACTCAACTGCCGAAAAATCTAGGCCGAAGCACGGATTCGCCGCGATCAGCAGCCGCACTGACTCAGCAGACAGCTCCCGTGCTAAAACAGTCCGCTGAATATTTCCCCCTGAGAGGTGGGCAATGGGCGTCTCAACAGAGGGCGTCTTTACAGAAAACGCCTGCACAAGAGACTGAGCAGATCGACGAATAGACTTTAGCAACAGCAGCCAGTTCCACTTTGCCTGGGGTGGCCGGTCAAAGGTCCGCAAGGCCATATTTTCGGCCACGCTCATATTGGGCATACAGGCGTTGCTCAGGGGTTCTTCAGGCAGTGCATACACCTGATGATGAAACATTTCCTCGCGAGTAGCGCTATAGGGCTGACCGTTTACCTGAAGCTGTCCAGCAGTCGGCTTTCGCTGCCCAGAAAGTACTTCTATTAGCTCTTTTTGCCCATTGCCCGATACACCCGCAATGCCAACAATTTCTCCAGCATGAACCGTTAGGCTCACACCATTCACCGCGCCAAGGCCATTCTCTCCTTTTGCCTGAATATTTTGAATAAAAAGAACAACCTTTTGCTGGTCTGTTGGTGTTTTTGCCACCGCAACCGATTCTTTTGCCTCGCCCAGCATCATATGATGCTGGGCGAGGCAAAAGAATCGGTTGCGGTGGCAAAAACACCAACAGACCAGCAA
>JBCBKQ010000466.1:0-2355 GCA_038521595.1 Cyanobacteria bacterium J06627_28
AAGCTGTTGACATCGGTGGCTACTACCTAAGCGATAAAGAAAAGACTCGCGATGCCATGCGACCTAGTGCCACTTTCAACAACATTATTCGCGAATGGGCGGATAGCCTCAGCGGTTTCTCAGCCTAACATCTGTCTTTCTCAATGGAGCACCGGAGGAAAGCCACTAACGCCTGCCTTCTCCCAATAGGTCAAGAGTTCAGAGCCTGTCTTGGGAGGGTGTAGAACAGAAGAGCGAGACGACAAAATTTGTAAAATATACTCTGACAAAGGCAGATTGAGCTTAGAAAGCTTCTGTGGCTAGCCCAGTCTCTAGAGCGAAGTTAGCTCTATACTAAAGCTCATCTTTTCCGCCTCTCGACCTTTAGAATGATTCGACTATAGCTGGTGTACCGATGGGGGCGATACGCCACAGGTGTATCGCCCCAAGCATCCCTATCCCAACCAAATCCGCTTGGTCAAAATCGCCATCACTTCATTCGCTCGTCCGGTGGAAATGGGTCGACTCCAATCGTTGGGCTCTGCGTAGCCGAGATGATGCAGATGTCGAATGGTGGTTTGCAAGGTAGCAAGCGTTCCGAACAGCAGATGTCTGATATGATTCGGTCAACCAGCTTGTCGCATTTGTGCGACAGTACTAAGATGGATGTAACGCCCAGAAGCATCAAAAGCTATACGACACAAAAAGGCAAAAGCCTTTTGATGACTGGCTGAAAAGCCTCAAGGATAAAAAAGCGATCGCCCGAATTTTACAGAGAATTGACCGCGTAAGCTTAGGAAATTTTGGAGACTGTCGAAGCGTTGGTGAAGGTGTATTTGAACTAAGAGTTCACTTTGGTCCAGGCTTTAGAGTTTATTTTGGTATTGCAAATGAACAGCTCATTATTCTTTTAAGCGGCGGGGACAAAGGTTCTCAGAAGAAAGATATTTCTACTGCTCAAACATATTGGAAGGAGTATAAAGAAAATGCCTACTAACGACTATAGTGAACTACTGTTTGAGCAGTTGACAGATCCAGAAATCGCCGCAGAATATTTGTCAGCCGCTATTGAGGGTGGTTCTGCAAATGAATTTTTGCTAGCGCTACGGAATGTCGCGGAGGCTCACGGTGGTGTAGGTGTGCTTTCAAGTATCACTGACCTGAATCGGCAAAGTATGTACAAGATGCTATCAGCAGATGGAAACCCTACGCTGACAAGCTTACTTTCGGTGCTGAGGGCAGTTGGCCTCACTATTAAATTTACTTCCGATGAAAAAGAAGCAGCGTAATCTTTGACTTGAGGGCGATCGCAGCATCGGTGTGACATTGCCAACGCACCCAACAGCGAAAGCGCGTCAGCCATGCCTATGGCGTATCGCCCTCAACAATCCCTATCCCAACCGAATCCGCTTGGTCAAAATCGCCATCACCTCATTCGCCCGTCCGGTAGAAATGGGCCGACTCCAATCGTTGGGCTCTGCGTAGCCGAGATGGTGCAGGTGTCGAATGGTGGTTTGTACGGCGGCGAGTGTTCCGAATAGCATGTGGCGGATGTGGTCGGGGTGAGGTGTGCGATCGCCCGGTAGGTTGGCCGAAACGCCAGCATCCGTGGCAATCGGCGCTGACTCCCAATCGGTTTCAGCTGACGGCAATGCAGGAGAAACGGTGAACGCCGTAGCGCCCGCAGCAGTTGATGTAGACATGAGATCTGGTCTCCAGAAAGTGAGTTTGTCAAGGAAACCAGAACCCAAAAGGCCAAAGCCACTCCGCAACATGTAGTGCAAATCGGGAGTGGCTAAGGTATCGTACCTGTAGCTTCCAGACTGCCTGGTTCAGCTTGGGAGTTAGCGGCTGGTAGGTGGTACCAACACCTGCCAGTCGCGCTTTAGTCAGTTGAGTTCTGAAGTGAGAACTGTGATAGGCATCACAGCCTTAGCTATTGAAGATAGGCTGATTCTTGTGCTGAGTCAAGTAATAATAAACAAAATGCTTTTTGTGATCGCTCATGCCTGATAACAAATCGGAAGATACCTTACAACCGCTCCCTGACAACATACAGGCTCTGCACAGAGAGGCAATGAAGTTGGTGGATCAGGCAGTACTTGCTAGGCAGGCGGGTGATACAGAGCGGGTTTTGAAGATTGCTATAGAAGCTTTTGAAAAAGAGCGAGCAGCGGCAGATCTCGTTGCTGACAGGCTTGACCTCGAGCCAACTCGCGCGGTACTGAATCGCAGTGCAGCCACGTTAGCTATCGAATGCGGTAAGCTTCGGGATGCGGAAAGGTTGATAGGCAGAGCACTAGCTGGCGATCCCCCTGAAGGTATTACGGATGAACTACGTGGTTTGTTGATGGAAGAGGTCTATTCTCAGCTATA
>JBCBKQ010000467.1:0-2305 GCA_038521595.1 Cyanobacteria bacterium J06627_28
GGGGCGTGGTTTGTCTTGCGCATGCAATGGGATAGATTCGCCGGTGGTGAGCGGGCCGATGTGGTTGGGGCCATTGCACAGTCGTTTGGATTTGGCGGCTATGCAGCAGATTGCCGAAGCACAGATGGCAAAAGCAGCGGCAGCGCAGTCTGCCTCGCAGTGGTCTGAGTGCTGTGATTTGCTAGATATGATGAGCGCCGAGGCTGAGATGCCGCCTTATTTTTATCCACTGGCGGAAATCGGACGGCGGGGGAAGATGGACATTCCACCGAGGGCTGCGCTGATCGATAGGCTGTGCGATCGCGGTTATAAGACAACCCGCACTCACATTCATGCTCAAGCCATTAAAACAACCGCGCCCATGGCCGTTTGTCTAGAGATAGCACGGCAGATTTTGCGTGAGCGGTAAATTATTTTTATGCAATTTGTAACTACTCAGGCACAAATACTAGGAGAGATAGAATTGCCAGAAAATGCGCTGCTGAGGGCATCGAGTAGCGCCCCTGGCAATAGCTAGAAACAGGAACCGTTACATAGGAATGCTGTATGTGCTTACTTTTTATAGGCTAACTGCCTGAAGATTAGACGTGTCGATGCCTGTTTTCACCGACTGAAAAATGCCGGGGTTATAAGTCAAGCTCGATTTGACTGTGGCTGTAGTGAGATAGTATCTGCTCTCAAAGCTCAAATACTGACCTACGCCAAGGCCTTGGACAATGGCCAGCAGCTCCGAGCCTTCATAAATCGCTGTGCCGCTGATACCTGCAATCGGAGAGCTGCCTGTGGTGTATGTTCCATTATCCAAGATGATTTGGTCTAGGTAGCCCATGTCTGTAATCAGCGCATAGTCGCTGTTGCCACCATTGTTGTAATAGTTGCTGTAGAAGTCACCCAACCGGAAGGTATCTGCACCACCGCCCCCAGTAAGTTCATCTATCTCAATGGCATGGCGGTTGTTTGTACCGATAAGCTTATCGTCGCCTAGGCCACCTTTCAGGGTGTCGTTGCCATTGCCGCCGATGAGCCTATCATCATCGGTGCCGCCATTGATATAGTCGTCACCGTCTCCACCATCGAGCGTATCGTTGCCAGACTCCCCCAAGATGACATCGTTGTCATCGTTGCCAAATACCGTATCGTCACCATTTCCACCCACGAGAAAATCTTCTCCTCGGTGCCCGTGTACTCTATCATCGCCAGGGCCACCCCAGATAAAATCATCGCCATCTTGCCCATAGATGAAGTCATCACCGCCAAGGCCAAAAATACTAATATCGCTCTCTGGCGTGCCCAAGATTATTTCTGATGCATCGGTTCCATAAATGGTTGGCATTGTGTTTGTTCCTTCTTTGCTTGAATTAACTGAACGGATGTGTCTGTCACTGTTTGAGTGCGCTATGCCTGAGAAAGCAATATCTCAGTCAGCGATATGAGCGCTGCATCGTAATGCGTCAGGTGCTATTCGCTCGCTTACTATAACTATCTGGCGATAGAAGATACTTTCTGCAAGCGCTGAAAATATTTTTGTTGTTCGAAAGCTTCGCTGCTTTTACAGCAGAATCGCAGGGTGGATGTCTGGTGTGACCAATTCCTTGAATTCGAGCTGAGTAATTACTGCAATTTTTTGAAATAAATTGACCGGAATTGAAACGTTGGTCGGTGAAGATACCTTGAGGTTAAAGCAGTCTAGAGACAGTACTCGTTTTATCGCGGTACGCTAATATCTGATGCTGAATGATTGCTCAACGTTTAATTGTTCGTCTGCTGAACGCAGGTTTAAGAAAACTGCTATGAAACCATTTCTTGTGGGTCTATCTTTAGTCGCTGTTGCTGTGGGGGGTGGCATTGGCTATGCCGCGTTGCAGACGCCCGGTAGCTCTTCTGGCATTTCCTCTGGGTTTCCGGTATTTGGCGATCGCGCTGAGCGGATAGAGGCAGATGGTGAGGCAGCTTCCTCCATCGAGGATTTTAGAACTGATATTGAGAAGGATAGTCGCACCAGCACGTCTGAAGGCGGCAGGACAGAGCAGGCAAACACGACGCGGCCCGTTTCACCCGGCGAAGTGGCCATTTCAGAATCCGAGCTGAATGATCTAATGACGGCCGCAATTGAATCTCAGCCTAGCCTTGTGCCTGTTTTAGAGGCGTCTAAGGGCGTAACCACCACCATTGAAGATGGCCGGATCGAGAGCGGCCTAGTGATGAACATCGGCGAAATACCATCGGGCATGCTGCCTGCCGAAGCAGAAGAAGCGCTCGAAGAGATGAGGACAACGTTTCCTTTCCTGGCCAATCGGGATGTGTA
>JBCBKQ010000468.1:0-2304 GCA_038521595.1 Cyanobacteria bacterium J06627_28
GTCTCAACCACAAGTTTGCTTTGTAACCACGGGAAACTGTCAGTAAATGTTCACAATGAATAATTACGAAGATCTGTAGGTGGTGCAAGTATTTAGAGCGAATAAGGAAAGGGTGGCGCAGCTATGACTGTGACTACGGATGACTGATTGTTGCAACTCAGCTCAACTCCTCAAGATTCAGCATCAAGACAATAGGAGCGTGCTTAGATATGCCATAGACAATCGTTCAGTTGCCTGAGATGCACCCTTGAAATCAATAGGGTAAATTTTTGCTGCCAACTCTTGACAACTCATCATGACTGACAGTTTCCCTTAAGAAGCAAACTGTTGCGGGGGCTCAGATTTTCCAGTGTTTTCTGTCTCGGCACCTAGCTGGCTCCGCGCAGTAATCGCCGGGTGGCGTGACTGAGCCGAGATAAGCGAAGAAAGCGGTCTGAGCCGAGCCGATTGAGCAGCCAGACCGCCCACCGTAGTTGTCGGAGCGCCCAAGATGACTGTGCTGACTGTCGAGCTTTTCGCCAAAACTCATGGGCCTGCTGCGCGTCCTGGTTTTTGATCGCCAGCCATCCCAGATATTGATACATCGAGGCATAGGCCCGATCGCGCAGGTCTGAGCAGTCTTCTCTTTCGTAAAAGGCGCGTTCCAAAATTGCACGAGCGCTGGCGTGCATCCGCTGGATTCGCGTACTGGCGCTTCCCGTGTGTTTTCGATAAATTACCAGCGGCTCTTTGATGACCGCAAAAGCGGAGTGGACCGATAGCCGCAGCCACATATCCCAGTCCTCGGCAGGCTCGAGCTGGCTGCAAAAATCACCCACCGCGTTCATGCAGCTGCGACGAACCATTGGCGTGCTGCCGCAGGACAACACATTTTTGAGAATCAGCGATCGCCAAACCCGCCCCTCATCGTAGGATTTAACAATGCGTCCAGTTGGTCGCCCTGCCTCATCAGCTAATGCCGTCCAGGTATAAACCAGGCCAACCTCCGGGCGACTGTCCAAGCAGGCGACCTGTTTCTCTAGCTTGTGCTGCTTCCACAAATCGTCAGCATCTAGAAAAGCCAGGTATTCCCCCCGGCTAGACGCAATACCCCGATTAACCGCAGCTGACTTACCCTGGTTTACCTGAGAAATCAGCCGAAGTCTAGGATCAGTTACGGTTTTGCCCCAATCTTGAATATTGTCGCGGCTACCGTCATCGACGATGATCACCTCAAAATCGGTGTAGGACTGGGCCAGAACACAATCGACCGTCTGAGGCAGATAGCGCATCGCATTATACGCAGGAATAATAACAGAAACCTTTATCACTGCAGACCTCCTGGCTGAACCTCCAAAAACGCCTCTAAATCAATGTTTATGAACCAATGTCTCTAAACCTGCGCCAGCGACCCGTAAATGGTTTGAGCATGTTTAGATGTGTCATTCGTTGATTAATCGTCGGGCGATCTAGCGATGACTCACGGTCTGCCCTCCAACCAGTCCAGGCTGTTGCGAAAGGTGCCGAGGCATCAGTCGGCGACGAACTGCCGATATCGTCTCTTGAACTTTGCTGTAGCGACTGATCCCGGCAATAGAAAGAATGGCTAGAACACAGCCTAGATTAAGAAAAGACGGCACGAAGAGAATCGGTGGATGCTGGCGAAACGCCCTCAGCCAGAATCCTACGGCTGTCTTCAGCTGTTTGTTCTTACTCTGAATCACTTTCCAAGCCAAGCAGAGATCGGCATAGGCATAGCTGCGACGCTTGAGCGGCAGTTCCTGGGCAGAAGCCTCCTGAAACGCTTTCTCGATCACCTTTGTAAAGCTTTCTGACATTCTCTGCCAGTGCGTAGACAGGCTACCCGAGTACTTGCGGTTGTAGACAAGCGGCTCTCTAATCACAGCAAAATGCGACGCTCTTGCCACCCGCAGCCACATGTCCCAATCTTCCACGTAGGAGTTGAGGTCGCGGTCAAACACGCCCGCTGTGACAAAGCAGCGGCTGCGCACCATCGCAACACTGCCACAGCCCACAAAGTTAAATGCCGTCAGCTGCCGCCAAACATAGCCTGTAAAAGAGTGCTTGACCACCCGTCCGGTGGGCACCGCTGTTTCATCGACAAACATCAGCCAGGTGTAAACTAGACCAGCTTCGGGGCTGCGCTCCAGAGCATCGACCTGTTTTTCTAGCTTGGTCGGATGCCACAGATCGTCCGCATCGAGAAAGGCTAAAAATTCTCCTCGGGCCTGGGCAATGCCTGTGTTCCTAGCACCGCTCAGGCCCTGATTGGCCTGGGAGACGAGTCGAAAGCGCGGATCATGA
>JBCBKQ010000469.1:0-2297 GCA_038521595.1 Cyanobacteria bacterium J06627_28
CGCCCGAAAAAGCAAAGTAAAGGACGACCTACTGCGAGGAACCTGCCCGTGCCCAGCGTTGAAGAAACCGCCTATCCCAGGTTGAAGAGTAATCCCAGCCAAGAGGCGCTAGAAACCCTCTACACGCCTACGGACGAAGAGATCTCCTTTGCCAAGCGCACGACACGGGGCGATCTCCCAACCGTGAGTTTTCTCGTCCTGCTCAAGACCTACCAGACAGTCGGCTACCCCATGCAGTTGGCTCAGGTGCCGCCTGCTATCATGCGCTGCGTTGCGGCCAGTATGAATAGTCAGCTGACGCCAGAAGAGATTGCTGATTATGACACTCACCTATCGAAAACCCGGCGGCGTCATGTCAAAGCGATTCGTCAACATCTGGAGGTGAAGCCCTTCTCTGACGCGGCTCGCCAAGTCATGCTGACGGCGATGGAAACAGCAATAGAAACTCAGCATGACCTGATTGATCTCATTAATGTTGCCCTGGAGGAACTGGTCAAGGAGCGGTATCAACTGCCTGCCTTTTCAGCCTTAGAGAAAGCCGCTAGAGATGTTCGCATCGCACATAACAACAAGCTCTACCAGAGCGTCAGTAATGCGTTAAGCAGCGGGGAGCGAATGCAGCTTTCTGAGTTGTTCTATTGTGCAGTGGGTGAAACAACAACTCTCTGGCATGAGGTGAAACAAGAACCAGGGAGTCCGAATCTGGGTGAATTACAAAGTCTCGTAGAACGTCTACGCTGGCTACAGCCTTTGCAGGTGGCAGGCGAAGCACTCTGGGCGATGCCTGAAGTCAAACGGATTAACTTTGCGGCCCAAGCCCAGGCGCTAGACGCCAATCAAATGAAGGAGCTGCCAGACGCCAAGCGACAGACGCTGGCAGTAGCACTCCTACAACGGCGCTATGCTCAGACGCTTGATGACATTGCTGATGTGTTTATCAAACGCATGAGGCGAATGCATTACAAGGCCAAGGAGGCACTGGAAAACTACCGAATAGAGAGTCAGCAGCGCACCGATGAGCTGATCTCAAAATTACGACAGGTGGCGATCTGCCACAGCACTGACGGTGAGATCTCAGATCGCTTTACGGCTATTGGCTGCGTCCTTGGGGACGATCCACAGGGGCTGATTGCGCAGTGTGATGATCACTTAGCCTATTCCGGTAACAATTACCTGCCGTTTTTGCCCAAGTTTTATCGCAGCCATCGGGCGGTGCTGTTCCGGTTTCTGTCCGTGGTGCCGCTCTATCCCAGCACTCAAGATGACTCACTGGCAGCGGCGATTAACTTCATCAAAGCGCATCGAGGCGCACGGAAAACTTGGCTGCCGTTGACTGATGACAATGTATCAGAAGGGGCAGAGGGCGGCCCTGTGCCACCCCTTGAGCTGAGCTGGGTGCCGACGAGGTGGTGGCCGCTCGTAACTGGCGAGAAAAATCGGGCGTCAGTGCCCACCCAGGTGCATCGTCAGTACTTTGAACTCTGTGTGTTCTCTCACGTTCTGCTGGGTCTTAAGTCTGGTGATCTTTTCATTGAAGGCAGTTCGGCATTTGGTGACTATCTTGCACAGCTGATCTCGTGGGAGGAAATGAAAGTTCTGCTGGCTGACTATGGCGAACAGCTTGGATTTCCCACTGAAGGCGCAGCCTTTATGGAACACGTCAGAGGGTGGTTGACAGACAACATTGAAGAAACTGATCAAGGTTTTCCCGCCAACACGGATGCTTACTTCAAGTCTGACCGTCTGGTGATTCGCAAGGCGAAGGCAAAGAGTCGAAAGGGTGCCAAGAAACTGAAGAAGTTGATCGCCGAACGGATGAAGCCAGTTAATCTGCTCGATGTGCTGGTCGATACGGAGCAATGGCTAAAGTGGACGAAGCATTTCAAACCAGTCTCGGGCTACGAAGTCAAAATGGAGAATCCCGTTGCTCGCTATCTGGCCACGACGTTTTGCTATGGCTGTAATATCGGCCCCGCGCAGCTGGCGCAGTCGCTCTCGCTCTTTGACCGCAAGCAGATTTCACGGGTGAATCAGCGACACATCAGCGATACGCAGCTGCACTATGCGGTTGAGTCTGTCGTCAATGGCTACAATCGCTTTGCCTTGCCTAAGTTCTGGGGGGTGGGCAGAAGTGCGTCAGTCGATGGCACCAAGTGGGATATCTACGAGAACAATCTGCTAGCGGAGTATCACATTCGCTATGGCGGCTATGGGGGCCTTGGTTACTACCATGTGGCTGACAACTACATTGCCCTCTTCAGCCTTTTCATTCCCTGCGGTGTTTATGAGGCACTCTA
>JBCBKQ010000470.1:0-2281 GCA_038521595.1 Cyanobacteria bacterium J06627_28
AAGAGCTAGTCGATGTAGTTGAGCATGGCGTTTGAGCGACGACTATGGATGATGCGAACACCCAAGGCCGCTTTCCGCAGGTGTCTGGTATGGAGTTTAGCTTTGACCCGACTGCTGAGGCGGGTGATCGCATTCAGTCTCTAGTCATTGTCGGTGAAGACGGAAAGGATGCAGACGTTGTTGTTAAGAAAGGAGAAATCGTAGGCGATGAAGAGAGAACCTTCCGCGTTGTTACTTCTGATTTCCTAGCAGGTGGCGGTGATGGCTATCCCTTCCCGGAGCGAGACGTGATGCCCTTAGCACAGTCAGAAGAAGCCCCTCGCACAGGAGAAGCCACCTTTGCGCCCGACGGCAGCGAGCAAGATGCATTGGCCGAGTACTTAGCGAATAACACCAGTGAGCAAACACCTTTTGAGATGGCAGATACCGTCCGCGAAGAAGATATGCGAATCCAAAATCTTGCCTTCAGAGAGGATGCTGTAATTGATGGCTCACCGCTCTCTATTGCAGGATTGGGGGGCTCTTGGGTGTTGCTTGTGATAGCAGGCCTGTTGCTCCCTTTGGTCTTAGGTGGAAAAAAGCTGCTGAAAAAAAAGACTGTCTAACCCTCAACAGATTGTAGGCAAATTCATATCGCAAAATGTTTGTCTTAAATGCGATGTAAGTGCGCAGCTAAAGAGCCAGAGTCTTGAATCCAATCAAACCGCATGGGGAAGCACCTCTATTCTGATTTCCATACCTATCTTGCCGAGAAGATTGATGAGCTTATCTACGCTGAACCGGCTGATTTCCCCATTCATTAAGTTACTGATCCTGGGTTGCGTTTCACTTGTAGTGTAGCACCGTTGCAATATCGCCTTTTGCTCTCTCATGCTAACGTTTGGGTTTGCCGCCGCCCCACTGGGAGCCTACGATTTTGGGCTCCGCTAAAATGTAGCCTGCGATCACTTGCAAGTCTTCTTGTGTAAAATTTTTCATGATCGGAAATAGCTCGGCTTTTATCTTTGAGGGATGGAATTCTGCGAGAGACTGCATGCCGTCGTAGGTAGTAGGCTCCATTAGGTAGTTTACAAGGCCTTCAATGCTGTCGCGGGGCGGGGTTGCGTTGGCAAGGGTTTGGGTGGTGAGGTCTACATCGGGATTGGTTTTGGAGCCGCCGTCTAGATGGCACTGGGCACAGCTCTGGTTAAATTTCCGCTGCCCGGATGCGAGCTGCTCGATGCTTAGGGTGACTTGCTCGCCCGCGTCGTTGAGTGGCACTGTGCGGAGAGATTCTTCAATGTCTACGGCGAGCGCGCTGTTCATAAATGAAAAAACGATCATGCAGCCAACAAGGACAACGTAGAGTAGGAGTGCCTGCACGAAAAACTTCCGTATGGTTTTTAACACGTTAAGCCTCTTTTCTGGTTTTTCTATGGGGGGTTTCTAGGGAGCTTTTGAATGCGTGATTTGGTACGTGATTCAGCGGTGGTATCTGCCTGGTGAAGAATTTCGCTGGGCCTACCTTTGGATGAACTGCATGGCAGTGATCGCACCGAGGAAAAATACTGTTGGAATCGCTAGCGCATGTACAGATAGCCATCTGATCGTGAAGATGGGATAGGTTTTAGGTTGCTCGCGGTTGTAGTTTGTCATGGGTTTCGTCTCCTAAGTAATTTGGGGTTTAAGTAATTTTGGGTTCGATGCGACCGTAAAACTGTCCTTGGACCTTGACGGTCATCGCCGTTTTTGAGCCGAAGTCGGTATCGGAAGGTTGTTCACTTTCGAAGCGGCCAGAGAGTTCTCCGGTGCTGCGGTTGACCCGGTTTATTTGAAGGATGATACTGCCCTGGTCGACTTCGAAGGATTTGTTGTTTTGCTGATAGAAGTCTTGTCGGTCTGCTTGGATAGGAATGCCAACTGCCGCATCGTAGCCGACGGCAAGCCCTCTGCCTTTGGGATCGATAAAGCTAGATGTGCGATAGGGCGGTACGTTAAAGCTGCCTGCTAGGCGGGTTGCAGGCGTAAGATTGGTGATGGGTTCTGGTGTTTTGGCGACGAGTCCTTTGATTGTGAAGAGGAGGGGGACTCGCTCTCCGTCTGGAAGCTGAACGGTGACTGGCTGAAAGTCGAATCCGCCTTTGCCAACTAGCGTGACGTAGCCGTCGGAATCAACCTGCATTTCTCCTCGCACTTGGTCTAGCGTAAAGCTCTTTCGGGTGAGGAGCTTACTGTCTACAAATTCTCCTTTTTGGCGCTTCATTAAGGGTGAGTCGCTGCGAACCAGAAACTTCTCAGGCTG
>JBCBKQ010000471.1:0-2268 GCA_038521595.1 Cyanobacteria bacterium J06627_28
ATCCGCTACGAGCTGATCTAGCGCCGCCACCTCGGTTGCTTCCAAGTGGTCATGAACAATCTGACTGAGCCGATCTTGTTCGTTAACAATGGCCCCAGAAACGATATTTTGCAGGACGCTGTAGCCTGGTGCGACCAGCCGCTGCGCCTCCAGGTAGCGCAACAGCTCGCGGAAGATATAGACCGGCTTGCCGCAGACGATAGCAGCTTGTGCGGCTTTATCAGCGAGCTGCTGACGGGCGGCCTCATCGCAGAGCCGATAGCTGCATAGCTCTAGGATGAGATGCTGCTGATTGAGTCGCGTCACCTTTGAGATCGTTTGCTCGGTTAGCTCAGCATCAGGGAAGTAGCGTTCTCGAAGGTATTGCACATCCTCGTTCGTCTCATCAAAGTCGAAGCTGAAAAAGAGATGACGTGCTTTGAAGTAGCCCAGCTGTAGAATGGCGTAGATGCGGGAGCGGATAGCGTGTAAGCTTTCCAGTGCGTTAGCTTCGCGCTCGGAGAGCGTAAAGTATTCAGCTTGCTCCTCTGGTGTGAAATGGGGCAGGCCGTAGAGGTTTTCAAGTTCCTCCTCGCCCAAAATCTGGAGGCGCTTTTGGGTGGCCGTCTCTGAGGTTTGAACCGATGTCTGGGTCATAGTCAGGCTTGCGCCTCTGAAGGCGTAGATGCTTTGTAGGCCGTGCCGCAGTAGGGGCAGAAGCGATGCTTCAAAGAGGTGATGGGCGCGTCACACTGAACGCAGGCATGATGCAGCTCGCTACCACAGCGGAAGCAGTAGTGAGCGTGAACATGCAACCACATCGGGTCTGGTGGGTTGCCCGGTTGCCAGCACTGCGGGCAAAACTTGAGTGCGCCCGTCTCCTCGACGGCGATCCCTTTTGCCGCTGCCTCCAGATGAGCTTCGGGAACGTCGAGTGCGTAGGCCAGCCCGCGTTTGGTCTTTGCCTTGAGCACCGTCGTGTGGCCACGCTCAATCTTGCCGATGCTTTGAGCGTGTATGCCTGACTTGTCAGCGACAGCCTGCTGACTCATGCCGAGGGCTGAGCGGAGCCGGTGGACGTAATCAGCCAGCGATTCTCCGGGCTTTGGGACAGTGGAGGATTTCAAAGCTTTAGTTAACTATCGAGATAACGGTTTGTCTAAACGATAGAGTGAAGGCTAGCGTTTGCTGCTGACGTTTACCTTTATTTCAGAGTCATGCCGATTTCTCTAGCGATGGTGGCGACACAGTTTTTAGACCGACCTGGTCTGGCCCAGAAGACGGTGAAATCCTATGAGCTGACGCTGATGCCGCTACTGAAGGAATACGGCAGCTGGCCGATTGAAATTTGCGATCGTACTCTCCTTACCGAGTATCTCGATAGTCTCTCGCATTTGGCCTACACGACTCATCATCGGCATCAGGCAACGATTCAAGCTTTGTTCAATTATGCAGTAGAACAACAACATATTAAGGCCAATCCGATTGCCAAACTAAAGCGCCGTAAGCCAGATGCTGACAAGGGTGAGCATGGCTCTGACGAAGCGATTCGTTATCTCACACCAGACCAACTTCAGAAGATGTATCGAGCAGTTGAAACGGACTGTCGCACTCACACAATTGTCAGATTGTTGCATCGTAGTGGGGCACGGATTTCTGAACTACTGGCGCTCGATCTTGACGGGGTGAATCTAGAGCAACAGAAGTTTCGAGTGCTTGGAAAGGGCAACAAGCAGCGCTGGTGCTTTTTCAGCGATGATGTGGCCCAGCTGCTCCACACCTACCTCAGGCACTATCGCCATCATCGTTGTCCGGCTCTGTTCACCGCACAGCAGCCGATAGCGGGCAATATCAGTCGCCTCAGCTACCGTACGGTTCATCAGAATTGGCGAAAACTGATTGCAAATGTACCTGAGCTAGAAGGGGCGAGGCTTCACGATCTGCGTCATACTTTTGCCACTGAACGCGTTGGCCTAATGGGGATTGAGGAGCTAAGGGCGTTGATGGGGCATGAGTCCATTCTGACCACGCTGAGATATCAGAAGGTCACCTCAGCACGCGCTGAAACGGTGGCTCAAAGCGCTCTCAAACAGCTAGCACATTAGCCTGCATTATTTTCGAGCTATGCCCTCTACTTTTTCAGAATACACAGAGTATCAGTGATTCTCTCTACCAGCAGACTATGAATTCAGATCGCAAGGAGGCTGTGTTAGGCATTAGCTCTACAGCTGAAAGCGAGTAAAATCAATGCTTTCAGGCTAATGAAGTAGAAGATTTTACATGTCTTGA
>JBCBKQ010000472.1:0-2239 GCA_038521595.1 Cyanobacteria bacterium J06627_28
GCCGGTGTGGAGTGGCGGCTATCTGGCGATTTCTGACCAGCTGAGTCAATACATTCGGGCAGAAATTACGGAAGCGAAAGAAGGTAATGTCAGCCCGGAAGTGGCTTGCATTATGCCGATCTTGGCGACGCAGGATAGGATTTCTCACTTGCCAGGTGCTGAGCAGTTTTTGATTGAATGCTGTCGTACGCGAGAAGGTCAGCATCTCTACGTCTATCCGTTTGAAGGGCGCAATGTCCATGAGGGGCTGGGCTTTTTGTGGGCATATCGATTTTCAAGGTTGGAGAAGGCCACGTTTACGGTCTCTGTAAACGACTACGGATTTGAAATTTTGGCGCCTAAAGACTACCCGTTTGAGACTGTCTTCGACGAAAACTTTTTTTCAACGCGCAATCTCTACGAAGAAATAAAAGAAAGTTTGAACATCTCCGAGCTTACGCAGCGCCGGTTTAGAGGGATTTCACAGGTGGCCGGTCTGGTTTTTAAGGGCTACCCGGGCTCGAAGAAAACAGCCAACCAAGTTCAAATCAGCTCCTCTCTTATCTACGAAGTCTTTACCAAATACGAGCCGGACAATTTGCTGTTGCAGCAGGCAGAAAGAGAAGTCATCGAAGGGCAAATGGAAGAACCTAGACTCACCGCCGCACTCAAGCGAATGCGTCAGCTAGACCTGGTGTGGATGAATATAAAGCGGCCTTCTCCGCTGGGGTTTCCGCTGTTGGTTGAGCGGTTGAGTTCTCGGTTGAGTAATGAGAGTTTGCGCGATCGCATTGAGCGACTGAAAAAACAGTGGGACAAGTAAGCTTGTAGGCCGTTTCGAGCAAATGATCCCCCTATGTTCCACCGCGCGTTTAATCCTCACTGTATTTATTTTTTATCAACCGTTGTGCCTGTTCTATAAAAGCTTTCGCCATTGTTACTGCTTGTTTTGATTGCTGATCTGTCACGCGCGCGACCTCTCCATAATCTCCAATGTGTCTCAGCCTCGCCAATAGATTCAGGTTTTGTCCATACTCTTTGGCCATCAGATCTGTTTGAACAAAATTTAGACTGACTGCCCTAAGAACCCCGGCGTGGCTTCCATATCTCAGATTTTCAGACAGTAGTAGCGCTGAAGCAGCATGAAAAGCCGCGTAATAAGATCTGGATGCCGAATCATCCCAAAGGCCTGACTTATGCAGTGCTTCGGCAGCCTGTAAGGAGTTCTCAGCTCGCTTTATTAGTGATTCAATTTCTGTAGGGTAGCTCACACTGTTACGCCTTCTTCTAGGGCATTTCTGTAGAGCTGAATTGCCCCCGACTCAAATTCATTGACCGCCGCAGGGCCAGCTGAAATCCAGTGGCTGGATACCATCTGTAATGGGTAAATTAAATCTACGATCATTCTCAGCTCGCGAAAATAGTCTAGCGGTTCTTCTAGCACTACGAGCAAATCAATATCGCTCTCTTCGGTCATTTCTTGGCGTGCTGCCGAGCCGTATAGCACCAGCGAATTTAGCTGCTCTCCGTAGTGTGCAGCCAAAACGTCGCGGCATTGCTCAACAATAGGTCTGATAGAAAGCTGACCTAGGCTCTCAATTGAATTCATTGTTAAACGCTTTCGATGCAGTGTTTTTAACGAAAAGGCTATTTCAGCTAATACATTCTACTCTGCCTGGCGAAACCGATAGCCAACGCCCCGTACGCTCTCAATCCAGCGCCCTTCTCCCTTTATTTCTATTTTCTTTCGCAGCCGCTGAATGCACACATCCACCACATTGGTACTCGGGTTAAAGTCGTAGCCCCAAACGTGCTCTAGCATCTGGGTGCGGGTAAACACTCGACCGGGCGATCGCATCAAATACTCCAGCAAATTGAACTCTCTTGTCGTCAATTCCACCAGCTGCTGTTCGCTACCGGTCTCACAGGTCACCGTTCGCGTGATCCGGTCTAGCTTAAAGGGGCCTACTGTCACCAAGTTTTGCCTTTCCCCCACGCTGCGACGGGCCACCGCATTCATCCGCGCCACCAGCTCCTCTACAAAAAATGGCTTCGCGATATAGTCATCTGCGCCCAGATTCAGCCCCTGTAGCCGGTCGTCCAGCTCATTTCTCGCCGTTAGCAAAATCACGTCATACTCATTGCCCAAGGCCTTCTCGTAGGCGATGTCGCAATGGTCGCAGTAGTCCACCACAAAGCCCTGCTCCTTTAGCCCAACCTGTACAAAGCTGGCGTTTTTGGGCTCGTCTTCAACGAATAA
>JBCBKQ010000473.1:0-2235 GCA_038521595.1 Cyanobacteria bacterium J06627_28
CAATTATTGTGCCGGATGGGGTGCTATTTGGCTCATCGAAGGCGCATAAAAAGCTGCGGAAGATGCTGGTGGAAGAGCACCCCATCCGGCACAATAATTGCCGCCCGTCCGCCCGTCTGCAACAGCCGCAAAAACAACGCCAAAAACAACAACTCTGTTTTCTTCGTCTTCACCACCTTCAACAGATCTTTCGCCGTCACCTCATAGTCCAAACTCCCCGCAAACGGCGGATTCGCCAAAATCAACGAATACACTTCTTCATCATCCACAGCCTTCTCATCCGGCTCCGCCAACGAATCCTTGTAGCAAATATCCGGATTCTCTACCCCGTGAAGCAACATATTCATACTGCCAATGCGCAGCATCGTGGAGTCAAAGTCGTACCCGTGAAACGTGCTCTGATTAAACCGCTGCCGCGACGCCGCATCTTTATAAATCACCTCACTATGATGCTCAATCAAATACTCCGAGGCCGCAATCAAAAAGCCCGCCGTCCCACAGGCCGGATCGCAAATCACATCCTTCGGCGTCGGCGCAGTCAACGCCACCATCAGCTGAATAATGTGGCGCGGCGTGCGAAACTGCCCGTTTTGCCCCGCACTGGCAATCTTGCCCAGCATGTACTCATACAAATCGCCCTTCGTATCGCGATCTGCCATGTTGATCGCGTCTAGCTGGTCTACCACATTCGCCAGCACCCGAGGCGTCGGCATCATAAAGATGGCGTCCTTCATGTGGTGGCTGTAGGTAGAGTCCTCTTTGCCTTCCTCGCTTTCCTCATCAGGCTGACCCAGGTTCTTAATAAACGGAAATACTCCATCCCGCAGCGTCTCAAACATCTGCTCCGGGGCCGTTTCTTTAAACCTCGACCAGCGCAAATCATCCTGCTCAGGGGTAAAAATCGGCTCCTCAATCGGCTGCTTTGTCCGATTCGCCTTCCGTTCCTTTAGCGTATGCAGCTCATCTAGCCGCTTGATAAACAGCAAATAAGTCAACTGCTCAATCACCGACAGCGGGTTGGAAATTCCTCCAGACCACATCGTGTCCCAGATTTTATCGACTTTGGATTTCAGCTCGCCTGTGATCATGCTCTCTGGCGCCCTCAGATAGCCCAGCTTGACTATAGAAGAAAATCACCCTATCTTCAGAAACAAGGTTGTGATATGTATCACAACTCTTCTTCAGAACTCAATTTTTCTTAGCGCCATCGGCAGGTGCGCCAACACCTAACCGACGGCTAACCCCCAAACTGAACCAGCAGTCTGGCGGCTAGGGTCACTGTACCCCTTAGCCACCCTGATGTGCACTTCATCCTTGGGGTGGCTAAGTTCTATTGAGTTCTGGTTTCCTTCCAAACTCATACCTGGAGACCAGACCTCATGTTTATTCCTTCCGCTCAGGGCGCTGCTGCGCCCACCGTTCCACCTGCCACCAGTCCTGTTCCATCCCCCAACAGCGACACCGAAACCGTCCGTCACTTGCTATTCGGCAGCCTCACCGCTGTACAAACCACCATCCACACCCTGCACAAGCGCGGCTACGCCGAACCCAACGACTGGAGTCAGCCCATCTCTACAGGCAGACCCAATGAGGTCATGGCCATTTTGACTAAGCGAATCAGACTAGAAAATCAGTAGAGCCGTGCAGTAGGATCCTGAAAATTCTGAGAAGGAACTAATTATGCTGTCAGCTCCTTTGTCCTGCCTATCTCCTGTATGCCGAAAGACCACTGCGTAAGCCAAAAAAGTGATGCCAGAGTCCATATGTGCATCAGGGGCTAATGAGTAAAGTAAAATGTTTGGATGTAGGGCGAACCATTTCCTGGCACTTGTATCTTAAAAAGGAGGTGCCCTGTGACATTGCAAGAGCTTTAAGCGCAAGTATTACAGTTGCCTTTAAAGGAGCGCTGGCAACTGGTTCAGCAGTTGTTAGGTTCAATCCAGCAAGAAACGCTCGGCTTGGGCCTGACTTTAGAGCATGAGCAGGCCTTTCCCCAGATTCAACATCAGCTCAGACTCCCGAGCAGAGTGACATTTTACTAGCAGCCCAGAGAAGCTGGTCTTTATCAGACTTGATCCGCACTCTTGATCAGGCGTCCACCAAAACTCAGAGTGAGGACTGGCAAAGCCAATTACTCTGGCTCAATCAATGGCGTGGCGTGAACGATGGCATAAAAAAGCTACACAAAGGTCTTCATCGATCTTATGGCTTCTTTATGAGCACTGGCATTGGATA
>JBCBKQ010000474.1:0-2175 GCA_038521595.1 Cyanobacteria bacterium J06627_28
GGCCTCTTTTTGACTTGGCGCTATGGTTGGTTCAGAAGGAAGTGGCCAAGACTGGTGCAATGTTTCTACTAACTGTTGTTTTCTCTTCTCTGGCAGCTTCTTGCGACGGTCTAATACAGATTCTATGGCCGTTATGTCTAAACTGTACTGGCGCCATTCTGGCTCGGAGAGCCCGTGTTGCTGCCGCTGGGCATCTATCTTATCAGCAAGGTGTTGAGGTGTGAGTAAATCTAGGTTGGTGTAGCGGCAGTATGAAACGAGCTTAGATTGGATAGATTCGATAGCAGCGCTGTGGTCTATTCTTTGCTCTGTTTTGTCTACTTCTGGAATGGATTTTTTGGTGAAAGTAATCGAATTGTCTCGTAGCGCAGCGATGTGCTGACTTGGCTGTATGCTTTGGGGAAACTGTTGCAGTAGTGTTTCAATATCTAAACCGGATAGATCTACTTGAGTTAAGGCTCGTTTGAGGATGCTTTGCCAGCTGGGTAAATCGAGCTGTGAGGCCATCGTAGCCGGTAGCGATGATAGAGCGGATGTAGCTGAGGATGAGGGCTCTACGATGACAGCTGTTGAGCTATGTTCTGTCAGTGGTGTCTTTGCTTCTGTGGGTGAGTCTTGTTTGTTGTCGTTGTTTTCTGATTGCTTTTCAAAGTTCGTGTTTGTCGCGATCGCTTCAATAATGCTCTGGACTTCTGGAGGAGAGAGCTGGGTGCGATCGCAAATTTCAGCAATCAGCGTTTCCTTTTGATGGGCAAGAAGGGCCGGTAGCGCTTGCCGCACGCTGGCAACCTTCGAAATTTCTGCGGAGAGTTCTTTGAGGAGGCTGGACTGATCTGAAGCGGGAGTTGCCGGTGAGTCTGCTGAGGTGAAGGTTTGGGTGATTGCTGTGAGCAGTCGCCGTCCGCCGGCGATCGCAGTGCCTAGGAGCGAATTGGCTGCGATCGCCACCGTCGTAGAACTCAGCCAAATAAACAGCAGCCAATAGGTCGCCCAAAGCACGATGCCAAAGATAATGCCCCTGCGAGGGGCTAGCAGCTGGCTAAATTCGACGGCTAGCAGTGAGGCTACAAACAGCACTATCGATAGGCTAGCCGCCACGCCAAAGCCCAGCAGATGGGTGACTGGCAGAGAAAATTCAGTGTCTGCTGATGCATTTTGGATTGGGGCATTGCCAGAAGGCAGCTGGCTAGAACTGGCTCTATCAGAATGCTCAGGATCACTTGAGCGATGCGTAAGTCGACTTTTTGGACGCCAGTCTAGCAGGGTGAGGCCAATGGCGATACCGAGGTTTGCTGCGGCCAACTGCAGCGCAACGGCAATTAGCAAACCGCTCATCAGTGAGAAAAATAGCGTCATGTCCGCCTATCTGAAAGGCCAATCTATCTGAAGGTTGCTTGGGAGTCTGTCTAAAGGTAGGTATCTCGACGATAGAGAGCGTAGCAGTTAGCTGTCATCTGCCTAGAGTGTCAATTCAGGGCTATCCGGTATAAAAATAAGCCGCTCGGCATGTGATCTTTGTCATATACATTTTGCCGAATATAAAATGGCTCTTTTTTCTGCGCGTAGTGATTTCTGTTTGCTTTCGTTTCGTTAATAGCTGCTATTGAGATAGCGATAGAAATTTGTTTTCTCCTTGTCTGTGTGGATAACACTTTACTGAATCTATATATAAACGGTCATTGATTTTATGAGTGTTTTAAATCCTTTGAAACCTATGTGAGAAGAGAGGCTTGACGCGTTTTATGGAAGGCAAATATCTTTGAAAAAATGTTTTTCTGTGCTTTTCAGCATTCTTGAGCACCGCAATCAGAAATGTTTTCCGAATTGGAATAGCCTACGCAGAAGTATTCAATACTCTGCAGATTTAGAGAGAAATTCTATGCTGTCGAGGTTAGGTGTAATGGCTTAGCAAAATAGTTGTTGTAATTTATACCGATATTGATAAAACACGGAATTGACCTGCCTTCATAGAAGGGTCGGTGGTTTGGTCCGTGTGGTGAAGCGTTTTTTAAGAATGTCTACCTTCCGTTATATGAATACTGATCGCCCCTGGCCTAATTATTATTTTCATTATTTTCAACTTTCTAAGATCTCTAGGGTGCTCATACCTACTGCTGGGCTGGGTTTGGCCGTTACTCCCGATGCGATCGCTCAGGAGGCAACTGTTTTCCTTGA
>JBCBKQ010000475.1:0-2173 GCA_038521595.1 Cyanobacteria bacterium J06627_28
CGCGGCAGCTAGCCATGCAGACCGGCCTCCACCGCAACACCATCAGCAAGGTCTACCGGCAGCTAGAAGAGGCTGGCGTTGTTGAAGCCATGCCGGGCTCCGGTATTTATGTGCGGGCTGAGGGCACCACAGAAATCGTCAAACCTGGCTCACCCCTGCTAGAAAAGTTTCCTAAAGCGCAAGAACTCGTTGAAAATAGCCTGGATGAACTGCTCCGCCAAGGCTGCTCGCTGCACCAAGCCCGTGAGCTATTTATGAGCGAAGTCGACTGGCGGCTACGCTGCAGTGCCCGGGTGCTCGTGACCATTAAAAAAGAAGACGGCGCGGGTGAGCTGATGGTGCGTGAGCTAGAGCAAGCGTTGAAGATTCCCGTACAGCTGGTTCCTCTAGAAGAACTCGACCAGGTGCTAGCACAGACAAGGTCAGGAACGGTGGTGACCAGTCGGTATTTTATCAGTGAAGCAGAAGCGATCGCCTCTCCCAAATCCGTCCGCGTCATCCCCATCGATATCAACGACTACGCAGAAGAGCGCAAACTCATCAAAGATCTGCCCAAAGACACCTGCCTAGGGATTGTCAGCCTCAGCACCGGCATCATTCGCATTGCAGAAGTGCTCTCCTACAGCCTGCGAGGTGACGATATCCTCGTCATGACGGCCCAAACCGAAGACGCCCAAAAGCTCAGCGCCGTCGTCCGCAGCGCCCAAACCATCCTCGCTGACAACGCTAGCTATCCCATTATCAAAGAAGCCCTCCTAGCCGCCCGCAACGACATTATCCGCCCCCCCGAGATTATTCGCTGCGGCAACTACATCGGCGAAAAGTCCATCGGGCTGCTAAAACGAGAGCTAGGGCTAGATTGATCAGACTAGAAAAATTTCAGATATCACTCAAAAGCAGGTATGGAGGAGCTTCTTCTATACCTGCTTTTGATTTAAAGACGTGGTTAGTTGTCTTCGTGCATGCTAAAGTGCCACCAAGAGACTTGATACTAAATACAGTATCAAAAGTAATTAATAGTCAAAGTAGTGGTTTACATCGATAAAATGCAGCTTGACCAAAAGCGCTCCTGATTAAAGAGCTAGGAGAACATAAAAATGGACACATATGTCAAAGCTAGAAAAGCTTGTAGCCTCACTTCTCAGAGACGCAGGTGAATACCCTTACTCAGATGTAGCAAAAGTAGCAAATGCATTTGGATTTAAAGACATTCGCTCGAAAGGTAGCCACCATACGTTCAGACATTCAGATGGACGACAGCTTTCCACTATTGTGAAAAAAGGTGGAAATCGGTTCAAAAGAATATACGTGAAGAAAATTGTGAAGCAGCTTGAGCTACAAGAATGGTATGAGCAAAAAAAAGGATAAAGAGAAAAAGCCGCTAGAGTATTATCTGAGCCTTAGCTATCCAATTACTTTCTATCCAGAAGAAGTGGGTGGATTTACCGTCGAAATTCCTGACTTGCCAGGATGTCTTAGCCAAGGTGAAACCCTAGAAGAAGCCTTCGAGATGATTGCTGAGGCAAAAGAGCTTTGGTTAGAAGTTGCGCATGAACATGGCGACCCAATTCCATTGCCCTCAACAGAGGTAAAGTACAGCGGCAAAACGATGCTAAGGATGCCGAAATACTTGCATGAAAGACTCTCAGAAGCTGCTAAGAAAGAGGACACTAGCTTAAATCAATACATTGTGTCTTTGCTAAGCGAACGAAACGCACTAAGAACCGTAGGAGACTTACAGACACAAATATATAAACTGCAAAAGCAGTTGCACAGCAAAGAGGATAGGCCGAAGCAGTCGTCGAAGTCGTCACAGCCAGAAGAAACCGTCGCTTACTCGGCTGCAGAAGAATCGCCAGCTTATGCAGACTCTTCTGCCAACGCTTAATCTTTAAGCGGCTACTGGCGCTTCTGTATCAACTAAAAATTCGTTGACGATAGCCAAATAGCCTTCTGCATCTTCCATCATTGGGAAGTGTGCGGTGTTTAGCATCAGCACATACTCAATGTTGTCACTCATCTCAGCCGCTTCTTTGCCGAGTTTAGCCGGTGTGATTTTGTCATAATCGCCAGAAATCATTAGTGTTGGCACTTTCAATGACGAGAATGCGGCAGGCATGGCTTCGGTTGCATGTTTACTCACAGCGGCTTTGAGCGTGCCCAGCGCAGCTGC
>JBCBKQ010000476.1:0-2160 GCA_038521595.1 Cyanobacteria bacterium J06627_28
ACCGTTGCCGAAAATCTAATTCTCTCTCGCTACGACACCCAGCAGCTCATCAACTGGAAAAAAGAGAATGAGCTTTTACAGGCATTTGTCACGCAATCTCCTTTTGATATAGATCTCAACAGCACTGTGGCTGAGCTAGCAGCCGGTCAAAAACAAAAGCTAGAAATCCTTAAACAGCTCTATCTCAAAAGCAAGATACTGATTCTAGACGAGCCGACGTCTGTACTGACCCCAGCGGAAGCGGACGAAGTCCTAGGATTACTACGAGAAGAAGTTGTCAAAGAGAATTTAAGTATTTTGCTGATTACGCATAAATTTCGAGAGGTTCAGGCCTTTGCTGATGAAGTCACAATTTTGCGGAAAGGAAAGTTAGCAGGGCAGGGCAAAGTCAGTGAGCTATCCATAGAAGAGATGGCTCAGATGATGCTGGGTGAAGCAAAAGACACACAGTCTGTGACCAAAGCAAACACTGAGAGAACTCAGGCTGTGCTTTCTCTCAAGGCTGTTCACGCCGAGGGAGAAAATGGGCTACCGGCGGTGAGAGACGTTAGCCTAACGGTTCATTCTGGAGAGATTGTCGGCATTGCTGGGGTTTCTGGCAATGGTCAAAAGGAGCTAGTGGAGGTGCTTTCAGGACAGCGGCTTCCCACCAGTGGACACCTACAGGTAAATGGTGAATCCTATGGAGCCACACGCTCAGAAATGTATCGGCATCAGGTCTATGCGCTGCCAGAGGAGCCTCTGCGCAATGCCTGTGTCCCGACGATGAGCGTGGCTGAAAATATGGCGCTGCGAACGTTTGACCGGCCACCCCAGGTAAGGTGGAATTGGTTACTGCTGCTAAAGGCCATTCGGCGCTCTGCGCAGACTCTGGTGCAGACCTTCTCTGTGAAAACGCCTTCTGTTGAAACGCCGATTGCGCATTTATCAGGGGGGAACGTGCAGCGGACAGTGCTCGCCCGCGAACTGTCTTCTGAAGCTGTGAAGCTGTTGATTGCGGCGAATCCTTGCTTTGGATTAGATTTTTCGGCGGTGGAGTTTATTCACAATGCGATTGTGGATGCGCGCAATCGAGGCGTGGCCGTGCTGCTAGTGAGTGAGGATTTAGATGAGCTGATGGGGTTGTGCGATCGCATTCACGTCATCAGCGATGGCCAGCTGGTCTACGAGAGCGAAATTGCCGAAGCCGACCTCACCCTTATCGGCCAGCGCATGGCTGGAAATTGACCCTATTATTCGTCTCATAGCTCATGATACTACCCGACTTATTTTCACTAGCGAGTAAACCAGACTCTGTTGCTTGGCAGCCCTTCCGTCCTGGCGTAGAGATTCATCGTCTATATGGTGACGGCGCACAAGGGCCCTCTGCGGCACTATTGAAATACGAACCCGGTGCCACCGTACCAGAGCATCACCACACGGGCTACGAGCATATTGTTGTACTTTCTGGTAGCCAAAGCGACGCCAAAGGGACATACGCTGCCGGAACTTTAGTGATCAATCCGCCTGAGAGTCATCACAATATTGTGAGTGAAGCAGGCTGCCTTGTGTTGATTATTTGGGAAAAGCCTGTTGTTATTCAGTCGGAGGGCACAGATGTTTGAGCCCTCTGTTTTACCCAGCATTTCAGCGCAACCCTATGATTATCTCTTACCAGAAAAAGAACGTCTTGCACTGATCATCATTGACATGCAAAGAGACTTTTTAGAACAGGGTGGCTTTGGCGAGATTTTAGGCAATGATGTGTCCAAGCTTCAGTCTATTGTGCCTGCTGTGAAACAGCTTCAGACAGCTTTTAGAGAAAAAGGCTTAACCATTATCCAAACGAAGGAAGGGCATCGGTCCGATTTGTCAGACTGTCCGGCAAGTAAGCGATCGCGTGGAAAAGGAAAACTCACCATCGGTGACGAAGGGCCAATGGGCCGAATTTTAGTGTTGGGAGAACCTGGTAACGACATTATTGATGCGCTCAAGCCTCAGCCCGGTGAAATAGTCATTAGCAAACCGGGAAAAGGAGCCTTTTATCAGACAGAGCTAGAGAGCATTTTGCAGGCGAAAAACATCACTCACCTGATCTTTGCAGGTGTCACGACCGAAGTCTGTGTACAGTAGACACTCATAGCCGCGATCATTAGCTTCTCTCATTGTTGACTGTACACA
>JBCBKQ010000477.1:0-2129 GCA_038521595.1 Cyanobacteria bacterium J06627_28
AAATATGCGGCGTTTGGGCTTTTCATCGTAGCTATTGACCAAGCCAAAGCACTTGGATGGGCATGGTTCATTTTTAGCCAATTTTAGGTAACACTTTCAGCCCAAAATAGACCGTCATCTGGACGGCCTAGCGCACTGATTGAATCAGTCTTTACGCTCTCTGGAATCTCTTAAATCCGAGGAGTTCCAGCCAATGAGGATGGGCTTCACCAGTCAGCAGTTGCTTTGGGCTTTTGCCCACCCGTTCTGGCTTTAGCGAGCGCATAAACTGTCGGTGATTGAGAAAAAACTGCAAGAGGTTAAGATAGTCATCGCCGAGACTCCGTCGCAGAAAGAAGTAATTGCGTAAACGAGAGTTCAGATTCTCGACCATCGAGCTGGCTCTGGGTGTTTCTTCGAGCGCTTTATCTACTGACTGCATGACTTCATAAAACTTGCCAGAAAGCTGACAATGCAACAGGTTCCACCTTTCCCAGTAGGCATTGGAAGTGTTAGATTTACGATGCAACAGACAGACGTCCCGCACTGCCTGCAATGGCAATTCAAAGCACTGAGCGATATCAGCCAGCTTCTGGTCAAGCACACCCGCAAAGGCCAACAGCTGGTCACGCTGATTGTGCAGCGCTGTTCTCAGCTTACGGATGCTCGGGTACGACTTGCCTGCTCGCTGCTTGAGTTCTGAAACAATGAAGTCATACAGTTCCTGTCGCACAATCAGTGCCGGGCCTGCCAAGGTCATCACATCATGCTCAAACCACTGAAGCAGAATTTTGACATCCCTGGCCCGAGCCACCAGTCCCCGCTCTCGGCGCTTCGCTTTCACCTGCTGGATGGTCAACTTCTGAGTCATCTTGCCCATCAACTTAGCTTGGGCAATCTTCTGTTCTAGTTTGATACAGCGTGTCGTTGCCCCTTGCGCTTGGCGGACCAGGCCATTGGCGACCTGCTCGAACTGTTGCTGGATATGGAAGACATCGCCATGACAAGGGACTTCTGGCATCACTGCTTTCTGCCCGGCCCGAAGCCCACTGCCACCATCAGCAATCGTATACTTGGGGACGAAGCCTTGCGCCATACTGTCGAGCAAATACCAGCCCCAGGTTTCTTCATCCCGATGTTCAACTGATTGGAGAAGGTAGCAGTACGTTGAGGCCGCGTCGATACCCACTAGCACTGGGCGATTTGCCTGATAAATCTCATCGTGAAGACCCACTTCAATGCCAGAGAGGTCTTGACTTTGATTGATCTCAGCTGCCGTTGCCGCTGCCGCTTCAAGTCGATTGTGGACAGTGCCAATGCTGATCGGCAAATCAAATAGAGCACGAAACAGTTCGATGACTCCGCGATAGGAACTGTGGCAAATCAGCACCAGGCCCAGAATGAGCTGGTACAGCCAGTTCTTGGTCACGGGCAGATGGAACAGAACATCGTCATCTCCCTGAGAAGGCGCAAACGACTCATTGAGGGCTTGCTGTGCCTTATCGCCCTGCTGATAGACAAACTTCCGGCTCACTTGATGTGTCGCAGCGATGTGGCTGATGGATTGTGAACGCGATAGGGCTTGAATGCCGATCTCTTGGCGGGTATCAGGCGATAGACTGGCAGCGATGGATAGGGCGGGTGTCATGAGAGGCGATCACGGAAGGCGGTTGGCGACAACTATTCAGCCTATGCGATCGCGCGGACTGTCGGGAAAGAAATCGCATTGAGAGTGTTACCCGTCGCTGAACCTCGCCGTAAGAAGGGAGCACATCTCCTATTGCAAGTTAGAACCAAGGTGCTAGATGGCGATTGGCGTGAAACCTTTGAGCGGTGGTTCCAGACCTTGCTAATCAAGCTGCTTGAGGGGCTGATCAACGAGTTTCCGGGCTTTCCCAGGCTTTTTTTCGGTCTCCTTAATAATCCTTAGCTTCAGGGGAATTTCAATTACAAATTCTGTACCAATACCTTCTTTAGAGAAACACTCAATCTGACCGTTATGCTTCTCAGTAATTAGCTGGTAGCTAATAGCCATCCCCATCCCTGTACCCTTGCCTACCTTTTTAGTTGTAAAAAATGGATCAAAGATTCGTTGCTTAACGTCTGGAGAAATACCTGTTCCATTATCGGCGATACTGATCAGCACTTTG
>JBCBKQ010000478.1:0-2128 GCA_038521595.1 Cyanobacteria bacterium J06627_28
AAGAGATGCTGGGAGTTATGAGGCAATGTTGTACAGGTTGCATACGCTTTCCGAGTCTACTCAAAAGCTACCAAGCGATATCAAAGAGCAATATGAGGGTGTCAATTGGAGGCGCTTGGCCATCATGCGGAATGCACTGGTGCATGATTACTTGGGCAATATTCCTATCGAACGGGTGTATCCGTTTATTGAGAAAGAATTACCTCCGTTACAAAAGGCTATGGAACAGCAACTTCCTGAATGGAGAACACTAAAATCTCGCTTTAAGGATGGTAAGGATATAGAAGATTAAAAGCACATTGTTCAGCGAGCAATAGGCCGAATATCGGTAATTTGCAGACCAGCCTGTCTGATGGTGTAAACGGCCTGCTCTAAAGGCGTTTCACCTTCTGGCATCAACGGCGCGGTTGTCGCCTCAACAACAACTTCTCGGTTAAAAGAGATAATTTCTTTCGGTGCATTATTGGTACCGAACACATTGAGGTGCGCCAGCACATTGACCTTCCATTTGCCGGTTTCCAATTCCATAGGTTTGGATACCTGCTCCACTATCATCACGACTTGGCTCTGACCCGAAAAAACGCCAGCAGGGGTAACTTCAGCGACATGTTCCAAAAATTGCAGCCGAAAATCAGGCGATAATGCCATGCTGGCCGTGGCGCTGGCCGTCGTAACTCTTTTGTTGCCACCTGAAGAAGATTCTGAATCAAGAACAATGCCAGGGTCACGGATCGTTTCACCATTGTTGGTGACGATTTCAGCGTTCCAATTAAACATTTGCGGCAGTAAGGTGCTGACAAAACCTTGGATAGCCTCTGGCGACCTGTCGTCACCTGGAATAGGACTAACTCTAAAAGCGCTGCCTTCTGTGGTTTGAACAAGGGTAGGGGGCTTTTTGTTTTGTAATCGGTGTATAGCTAGGCTTTGGCCAAGCAACAGAAACAAGGTGAGAACCTGTAAACCAACCCCAAGAGTCAGGGTTAAAGGCAGCAAGGGCCATGAACGTTTGCGAACTGTCATGATAATGACTCCAGATAAGTTTGATTATTTGCGCCAAATGCGTGTGAAGAGAGCTTTTGTACTGCTAGCCGTTATAGCTGCGCCTTTCTTGGCGGCTTTAGGCGCTAAGCGGAAACCGCCATAAACACTGGCAGTAGCGAGAGAATTTAGGAATGCGGCTCCACCTTGTAGGCCAATCATGACCGATAAAATGGGTGCAAGAATTCCTAAAAGGACAGGTAAAAGTAGCGCGTTTGCTCCACCGCTTTGCAAGCTAACAGCGTAAGCGGCTATGCCTGAAACAAGATTGAGACTGAGCTTCATCAAATAGACCGATACCAGCCCAGAAAGCCAGGAGAATACTGCCTTACCTGATCCAGGCAACAAGGATAGCCCCATAGCTAGTGGCCCAAAGAGTGCCACGATCAAGAGGATAATTTCGATAGCCCATTGGAAAGCCATGTGCATGGCCCACAGGATGTTACGCACGACCCACTGAATGATGGAAGCTGCCCAGCTTGGTTCTTCTGCTGGGATTAAGCCATATTGTTGTCTGGTCTCGTTCGCTTTTCTTCTTGCTTGTCTAATACAATTTGCTAGCCGAGCGGCGCGACGTCCACCATAGGTTTCTCGGCACTCGCTAATACTGGCTGCTTCTATATTGTCAATTTCACTGCCTAAGCGTGTTTGTTGAAATTGCTGCTGTAAGGACTCGTTTTTAACAGCACTGGCAAGCACCGTATTGTTCACTTGGTTTGCAACGTCGCGGAACTCCAGGGTAGCTTTACCCATCAAATCCCCGTCTTTGGCCAAAAAAACAATAACGATGACAGGCCAAATCATCTCTGAAAATGCTTTGTCTCCCTCCTGAGAGAGCAATTGCTGCGCCCACTGAACTAGGAAAAATCCTAAAGCGAGCACCGCAACCACAGCGCCCAAATTAGCCATGGCTTGATAGAGACCACCTTGGATGACGTTACGCCACAAAGGGTCAAAGTTGCTGGCAACAGCAGCGGATGTTTCGCGCCCCACTTCAAAGATGCGGCTTGCACCCTCCGTCAGAGGGCTAGGGGATTCTGGCTCACCTTCAAGCTGTGCCAGATATTGAACAATAAAAGGATTCATTACG
>JBCBKQ010000479.1:0-2087 GCA_038521595.1 Cyanobacteria bacterium J06627_28
AGCTCAGTGGGTTCCAAACTAAACCCAATAAAGACATTCCCCTACGAATGGCTGATTACTGTCTACGTATCCATCGCCGGAATCCAGAAAAAATTATTCGCCAGTACGTTATTTATCTCACGCCCAGTCAGTCTCCAGAAGTCTATCGCACGACATTCGAACTTCCTCAAATGAGGCATGAATTCACTGTTGTTCGCCTTTGGGAACAGCCGACAGAACCCTTTTTACGACAACCCGGACTACTGCCTTTTGCCACACTGACAAATACAGAAGATCGCCTCTTCGTACTCAGACAAGTCTCCGCACAAATTCAGCAGCTACCCGATCAAACGACTCGTCAAAACGTGGCAGCCTCAGCGGGCATTCTGTCCACGCTATTATTAGAAGAAGCGCTGGTAAGCCAAATTTTGAGGCAAGAGATCATGCAAGAGTCGGCACTCTATCAACAAATTAAAGCGGAAGGTCGAGAAGAAGGCCGAGAAGAAGGCCGAGAAGAAGGCGTTTATTTCATGACCTTGCAAATGCTTTCGCTTCAAGTAGGCATCCTACCTGCTGGCCTCGCAGAACGCGTTAAGCAACTGCCTTTGGAACAATTGCCAAAACTAGGATTAGTCATACCCAGCTTTAAGGCCGTATCGGATTTAGAAGCCTGGCTGCAAAATTTACAGTAGAAAACTCGCCTTAGCAGTGTATGCGTAGTGATTGCACCATACGGTCTGTCATCCCATCAGATGAACAATTTTTGTGGACGATGCTAATGCATGCGGCCCACGAGTCTTCTTTGCAAAGGGTAAAAGTAAATCCTGATCTGACCCGATATGTTGAGGGTTGGGGCCGGGCTGGTGATTTTGGGGTTGTGGTAGAGCAGCAAACTATTCCGGTCGGTGCTGCCTGGGCAAGACTTTGGGATAAAGATGATCACGGTTATGGATATGTGGCAGATGAGATACCAGAACTTGCGATCGCACTTCTTCCGAACCACCGTGCCCAAGGCCTGGGGACTCAACTATTAACTCAGCTGCTGGTGATCGCCAAGCCATACTTTCCTGCAGTAAGCCTCAGTATTCGAGCGGACAATCCAGCTTTGCGACTTTATCAGCGTGTGGGCTTTGTGCCAGTTGTAGGCTCAGAAGTGGTCAATCGCGAAGGGGGACGTTCTTTCACTATGATTTATACGTTCACCGCCGGGTAACCACTTTGTCGCTTCAAGAATTTGCAGACTTCATTTTAGGTAGTTTGGCTGCGCTATTTCCCGTGATCGATCCGATTGGGAGCGTGCCAATTTTTTTGGTACTAACAGCGGGTGCGCCTCAGGCGTTAAGACATCGCTATGCGCGCCGAATTGCGTTGAATGTCATTTTTTTGCTGGTGGGCTTTTTACTAGTAGGCGGCGGCATTTTACGCTTTTTTGGTGTTTCTTTAGAGGTCGTGCGTATTGCTGGGGGCATTGTGGTCTTTCACGCAGCGTGGAATACGATGAATGCTGAATCTAAGCTCAGCGATTTAGAAAACGAGGATGCAACTCAGCGAGCCGGTCATCAGGAAGATATTTCGTTTATGCCAATGACGATTCCATTATTAGCTGGGCCAGGTGCGATCGCAGTTGCCTTGGGCCTAGCTGCAGAAGCGAGCCGTGGGTTTGATACGCTGAAAACGACGCAGAATATGGTAGCGATTGTAGTTGCGATCGCGCTTATCGGTCTCATCATTTACATTGCATTGCGCTCTTCAACCCTGCTGCTCAAGTGGCTAGGCGCAGGCGGCATTCACGCCCTAAGCCGATTGCTAGGGTTGTTTGTGATGGCCATAGGCGTGCAGCTTATTTTGAACGGTATTGGTGATTGGATTGAGTCTTTAACGTTGCGTTAAGTCTCTAATGGGAATGGCATGGAACAGCTTGCCAAGCTAAATCTGGTTCGTATAATCCTAGTGCCTGGAACTGTGCGCCATCATCTCTGTCGATTATTTTGATGAGATTACTACCGTCCACATTGACTTTATAAATAGCGTTTCTGTCATTGATAAAGGCTATTTGGGTGCCATCAGGAGACCACACTGGTTGACTTTTTTGGCCGTATAAATTGACT
>JBCBKQ010000480.1:0-2077 GCA_038521595.1 Cyanobacteria bacterium J06627_28
CAAACTCTACGTTCTGCCAGATGGTTTTGTGAGGAAACAACGCATAGTTTTGGAACATCATGGCAGTGTTTCGCTTGGCAGGTGAGAGTGTTGTCACCGCGCGATCGCCGATAAAAACATCTCCCGAAGTAACCTCCTCATGCCCCGCAATCATTCGCAGCGCCGTTGTTTTTCCACAGCCGCTCGGCCCCAGCAAACAACAGTAGGCCCCCGCTGGAATATCGAGATTAATGTTCTCAATAGCGGTAAAGCTACCGTATTTTTTAGTCACTGATCGCAGAGAAACACCCGCCGCAACAGCCGCTATCTTAGACTTGGTTTGAGAAGACACCGACTCAGGATGAGTGATCAGTGACTGTGGACTACCATTCATAACGAAGAGACCAGCAAAGAGATCGACGAGTAGAAGAACAACGACTGTAAGCAAGCAGAAATTCTACAAGTTCAATTCTATAAGGTGAATTTTACAAGTATTAGGTAGAGATCCTACCGTTTCACTTACTGTTCGTACACTGTATACAGTCGATGCTTACAAAACTGTATAAAATGTGTCAAAGGCCCTGAAAGCCTAGCTAGCTAAGATGTCTTAGCCTCTTTCAATAGCTGGGACAAAACCAAAAGAGGATGATTAATTGGCTATTTCTTCGGCTCCCTTGCCCCGTCGGATTGCACTATACGAGCAAACGTATCAGGTGCTGCGAACCAGCATTTTTTCGGGTGAGCTAGCACCCGGAGAACGCTTGGTCGAGACCCGTTTGGCTCAGCAGCTTCAGGTCAGTCGTACCCCCATTAGAGATGCCCTCCGTCAGCTACAGCAAGACGGCCTGGCCGCCGCAGACGCTCAGGGAAATATGAGAGTAACTGTGCTCTCCAGCGCGGATGCTGCGCAGCTTTACGATTGCCGCATCGCCTTGGAAAAACTATCGGTCGCTGAAGCTTGCCGTCGGCTCAGTGTCAACGAACTTCAGCATAATGAGCTTCAGCATTTAGAACATTTGTTTGAGCAGGCCGAAAAAGCCGATCAAAGGCAAACCTCCAATCTCAGCTTATTTCAGCGACTAGACGCCGACTATCAGTTTCATCGCTATATTGCTCAAATCTCTGGCAACGCCTGGCTAGTCACCCTGCTCGATCAAATCTTTGACAAGATGATGCTATTAAGAATTCAAACAACTCGGCACGATCCAGACGTTCTAGAAATTCGGATGGAACACCATCAGATATTTGATGCGATCGCACAACGCCAGCCAGAGAGAGCCGTCACCGCTATTCATGCTCACCTAGACGCGAGCAAAAATCGCGTCGTCAAGGCCGTGATGGATATTGCTGAGTGCGATCGCACGCCTGAAAGCCTTTCAGGCTAAACGCGAGCTATCCCACGCTACCCCATTACTTTGTAAAATTTAATGGATATCTGTAACAAATGAGTTATTGACAACGAAGGGTTATCTGTAACAAAGAGTACAGCTTGTAAAAGGTCCGTTCCAAAATAAGGTAAAAGAACTATTGGACTAGCCGTAAAAGACTGGTCAGCGAACAGCTAAAAGACAGCACCAAAAGACAAAATCAAAGGCAGGACGATGACAGTTTCAGCAGACGGCACTGGATCAGGCGCCACTGGATCAGACGGCACTAAGGTCGTATTTATTTGCGGGTCGGCGCTGCGCGGTCAGCCAGACCATGGAAATTTGCAGTCGGCAACCTTTAAAGGAGAAGCCAAGACAGCCCCAAATTATCGATTACACGCCGTAAAAGATGGATGGCATCCTGGCATTTATGCGGTCGCATCCGGCGGCATCTCCATTCCTGGAGAGCTCTACGAACTCAGTGCACAACAGTATGACTATCTCGTCTCCACAGAGCCCCCAGATATGTACCCAGAGACAGTGACGCTATCAGATGGAGGCAGCGCGATCGCAATGCTATACCCCCAGTCACTCATTGAGGAAAATGGCTACCCCGACATTTCAGAGATTGGCGGCTGGGCAGCCTACAAAAAGCAGCAGTAAATGACAATAGTAGGAAAACAACAGTAAAAAGCAACAGTAGAAAAACAACAGTAGAAAAACAACAGTAA
>JBCBKQ010000481.1:0-2064 GCA_038521595.1 Cyanobacteria bacterium J06627_28
CACCTTTGCTCAAACCTTGCTCAACCTCAGCAGCAGAAAGACTTTCACCTAGTTCTGCAGTTTTTGTCCTGTACATAGAGGTTTGGTATCTGACATCTCAGTTGTTTTCAAAAACCAGACAGAAATAACAAAAGGAAATAGAGTGATAGAACAGGCTTTTAGAAGTGCACTAATCTAACAGACCTTGGGATACATCTTTCTTCAAAGCTGACAAGTACTCTTCTAACCGAGATACCTGCCGCTCTATGTGGTCATCCTCGCTCAAAAGAGGAGATGCGCGCGAAATTTTCTCTAACTGATCTGCTAATCGCGCGATCGCAGCTTCGTCGTCAGAATCCGCTCCCTTCCCTTGTTTTGTTCCTTCATGTCGGGCGTGCCAATCATCCATGCGTGGCCCATCGAGCAAATGCCACCAACGTGCCTGCCGCTGAGCAACTGGGCGGAGCTGATAGCGGTAGTCAGCCTTGGTAAGCCGCCTAGCACCTTTCACCATTCGGCAGCGATAGGGGACATCCATTGATGCACACCAGTCCCACCATTTAAAGGGGAGAATTTTAGGGCTGGTTCTCACCGGAATCCAGGGCACTCTGAGGGTATCTGCAACAATCGCGCCGTGCATCGCTTCGCTGATGACTAGCTGGCTGCGAGCAATCTGTGAAATGACCTCCTCGACAGGCGCAGCTGGATCAATAAAGTGGATATTTGCCTGCTCACAAACTCGCTTAAATAGGGCTGGGCTACCGTGGCGAAAATGTGGGATATAGGAAACTTTACAGTCTCTTTGCGCAGCGGGAACAGGCGGGAAAAAACGCTTGAGTAATGCAGCACCATCTGTAACTGCTAGTGAGGAGGGCAGCTTAAGGCGTTTGGCTGACAGTGGGCCGCGTACGCAATAAATTTGCCAGTTCGTTTGTTTCTGCAGGCGGAACTGCCTGCCGTAGCCAAATCCAGTACTAAAAAAGACAAGGCTTTTAGCAGTTTGCAGCCACTCCGGCATAGCATCGTTGAGAACAGTTCCAATACCGACAAAGACTGCGCCCTCTGACGCTATGCTTCCTGAGTCTTTCAAGGCAGGTACTAACCTTGGCCATAGCCAGGGATTTAGCTCATCGCCAAAATTGGCAGTTGGTCGCTGGGTTTTGTAGTAAAAAAGCTTCATAGGGACGATGGTTCTGCCTGGCGAAATTGTTCTGAAGCAAATAAAAACCCCTGCTCAACTAATACGTCTATCTCTTCAAGTATCTGAGCAGTTGGGCGTTTTAACGTCAGCGTTTGGCCTGTTGCTTCGGCTTTAGTCATGACCTGTTGATACGTCTTGTACTCCCGGCTGCTATTCCAATGGTTTTCTGCGAGTACAGCGGCTTGGGTCGCGGCATAAAATCCATCAATGAATTTGTAGTGTAAAAACAAAGCCGAAAAATCAGCGAGCTTTACCTGACTGAATGGCATAGAGAACAGAAGATGCGAAGACTCTAAATATCTCAGTCTGGGTAATAGTCGGCCTAGTCCGTGGCGAGCATAGGTGTAAAACAGCGCCTCCTTCGTTAGAAAACAATTGCTGCCAAACACGGCCTTGCGGATGCCGCCATAGGTAAATTGAAGTCCAGCTGGCGGCCTCGCTACAAAGCTACGGACATAGGGCGTCTGTCGGACGCTAGTCAAATCATAATATTGAAATTTTGCCTTGAGTTTGTCTAAGGACCAGCAGTCTGCAGCATTCTTTATTGGGCCATTTGCTGTTAGGGCGATGCCCTCTGACGAGAACATATCTAGCATCTGCACGCAAACGGTATCGTACTGATGACGATTGAGATAGCTTAGCGTGTGCTGCAAACACCTTTGTAGCGGTAGGTGGAAGAACTCATCGACATCGGCAATTAAGCACCATTTTCCTCCGCCAAACTGTTGGATTAAATAGTTCTTAAATACGACGTAATAGTCCTTGAAGGGTCTCTGTGAGCGAACTACCGTTGTCTGCGAATAGGTTTTAATAATGTCAATCGTTTTATCGGTTGAGCCATTATCTATCAGCGGGATTTAAGCATATCTTTTTTCTAGATAATG
>JBCBKQ010000482.1:0-2051 GCA_038521595.1 Cyanobacteria bacterium J06627_28
GCTGTAAATACAGGTGCTGGTAAGGCTTGTGAGAAGGCCGTGCTCTTGAGAAGAATGCCGGTGATAAATGCGATCGCATTCATCCAGACCCCTCGCATAACGGCTAGGTCATTAATCTTTTTGCGTAGAGAAGCCGTGCCGCTAGACTCTTTTTTCTGAAAGGCAACCAGTTCATCTTGATTGAGAGCCTTGCCATTGGGTAGCTTGAGGTGGTGATAGTTCGTCGCCGGCAGCCCGCTCAGATACAAGGCCAATGGCTCCAACACATACTGATGACATACCACCAATACGTTTTCGCCCCGCGCCAAACGAGGCGCTACTTCTTCTTCGTAGAACTGCGCTACGCGGTTATAGACCTTTTCAATACTTTCACCCGATGGCGGTGTCTCATTGTGAGAGTGTAAAAACTCTTCATAGCCGTCGTAGCCCAGGGCTAGACGCAAAAGATTTTTGTTGCGCCGGGCAAAAATGCCGAAAGACTTTTCTCCGAGTCGATGGTCTATCTGAGGCTCAATTTGCGGTTTTTTAAGCGCGTCACTGACTGCCAGGGCGATTTCACAGGTTTGCCTGGCCCGCCTCAAATGAGAGACATAAACCGCATCGAAGGTAACATTCTTGCGCTTAATGTCCTGTCCTGCCTGCCGTGCCTGCATCTTGCCAAACGCAGTCAGCTCAGCATCGACTACACCCGCAAAAATGTTGCGCTCATTAAACGTGCTCTCTCCGTGCCGAATAAAGTGCACGGTCCCTTGTTGGGTTGCTATCTTTCTCTCCTTTGGAATGACTGTTTCTATTGAGAGCACTGCAGAAGTTGGCGTTGGTGAAAAATTGGTAGCTGAAACCATGGTTGTTTCCTTTGCTGTTTAGGTACACAACAACGGGCTCGACGTTCATGCTCGTCTCTCCGTTTCGCTACTCAATATCGACCTGCATACTGAAGAGAGAATGGTGGACAAATGAAATAATCCTGAGCGCTCTCTGAGAGCATGCGATAGTGTAAAGGAGGCTACCGTATTGGTATTTTTGTTGGGGATTTTTATTGGGAAACTGTTTAAACCAGCTGGGCTGTAGGCTTGGTAAGCCATCTTGCACGCTCCTGGCCAAAACGCTTGGCAACACTGCATGATAAATGGGATTGGCAATGGCTAACTTTCCAGCATCGTCCCGCTTTAGCAAACCCAAATCTACTAAAATTGGCCAGATCAAGCATATCTATGGTTTTGCCGGTTTGCCTGGGGGCGTGCAAGACAAAGTAACCCTGCTGAGCGATCACTAATTTTATGGATGAATATTTACAAACAAGTGAGGTGGTTAATTGGCGATCCCCCGCTGTCTTGGCGCTGGCAAAGGAACTGGCTTCCGTGCATTTGAGCAGGTCTACAGGGTTGGAGGCGCAGGAGGTTGCGATCGCACGCACTTGTTTCGAATGGGTCCGCGACAACATTCGGCACAGTTTTGACTATCAGCAAAATCCTGTCACCTGTCGCGCCTCAGATGTGCTGCACCACAAAACGGGCTACTGCTTTGCCAAAAGTCACCTGCTCGCAGCGCTGCTACGTGCCAACCACATTCCAGCTGGGTTTTGCTATCAGCGGTTGAGTATCGACGATACGGGTGCGCCTTATTCTCTGCATGGGCTAAATGCTGTGTATCTCCCCGACTTTGGCTGGTACCGAATCGATCCCAGAGGAAATAAATCAGGCGTCAATGCGCAATTTACCCCACCACAAGAACAGCTGGCTTTTTCACTTCAATTTTCCGAAGAGATTGATTTCAACTCTATCCTCGCAGAACCGCTGCCCATTGTTGTCGAGGCGCTGCAGACCTATCGCACCTGGGAGGATATGCTCGCCCACCTACCAGACTGCACATCTGAGAAGGCCAGCACCTTTGGATTGGCCTGGTGAACTGATATAACGCTGGTGCGTTTTTTTAGAAACGTAACACCTTAATCTATCCTTTACGCCTTTGGGATAAGTGTCAGAACGTACAATTTAGGCCGTTAAATCTCCTTGGCGAATCCTTTGGCAAATACAGGACTGTCCCATTCC
>JBCBKQ010000483.1:0-2035 GCA_038521595.1 Cyanobacteria bacterium J06627_28
AAAGTTTTCTATGCTTCGGAAAAAAGCTCTGCGGCTAGCTTCCTGTTCGTATTCATCAAACCGGATAGTACTGGGATAGGTGACTAGCAAGCGGATATTTTGCTGCTGACACCAGTTGGTGAAGGCCGTTATCCTATCCATGCCGTCGCTCGATGCTACATACCCATCTATCTCAGCCTGAGGGCCGCTCTCTGCAATTGTCGCTGCAAACTCATCTTCGCTGCCAGGGGCAAAGATTATGGTTTCATCTCCGTACTGATTCAAGTTTTTGGCTTGATACCTTTCAAATGGATCGGGGGCTGGAGGCGATAGTTTTGCCTTGTAACCTTCTTGGAGTCGGCTAAACGTCACCCCTGTAAAAAAAGACGCTCTGGTAGACCAGTCAACTGCTCGTAAATATTGCGGGTCACGGGCTAAAACATAGTCAATTAAAACGCTTCTAAGATCTCCTTGGTATGTGTACAGGTCGTAGGGCAAGGTCAGTAAAACGGTATCGCCGGGCTGTAAAAAAGACCGAGCAGCATAGAATAAATAGTCGGGGTCGAGGCCTGCATGGGTACCGCCGTTCACACAGGGTATGCCGAGTGCCTCGTAGATCATCTCGCAGCTAGTGCTAAACAGCGTTTCTGAACCCCCGACTAAAACTAGCTTGGGCTGCTGTATAGAGCGTGCGATCGCTGTCTTCACCTGATAGATTTCATGTATCCAATAAGATGACTGCGTAGGCGCGTTGATTTGAAAAACAACGAGCAAAAAGAAGGCGAGAACACAGCTACAGAATGTAATGAATAGGGTGCGTACATACTTTGCAAACGACATGACGGTAGAAGAAATAGTCTTGTGAGATGAACTCTATAGAAACCGACTTTAGAAATTTACCTTTGGAAACTGAACCCTAGAAATTGAAATATAAAAACGCGCTCTCAGAGGCTGCCAACATTGATTTAGTTGAAATAAACAGCATAATGCCGCAGATAACGGCATACAAGGTCGTAGGCTTCCATACAGCTGTCTTAGCTTTAACCTGTAAGCTAGCAGCTCGCTGCTTTTGCTCAGGTTTGGGCGATGCCTTGTCAACGCTTTGGTTCTCTGAGTTTTTATTCTCTGGCAGATAGGCTGCTATCAGTGTTTGCGTGTTAGGTGCTAGCCAAACAACCGCTAACAACACAAAAATCCGTAGCCAAGTTGTCGCAAATATCATCGCAGAATCTGAAGTGAACGCAACATTCCACGATGCCAAGACAGTCTGTACAGGGCCTAGCAGCCCCGCAATACTTGCCGGAAGGCTTATGCCATTGCCCCCTATCATCGAGTGCAGAATTACTAGCGCAGTAGAGAGATCTTGTGCTCTAAAAAATACCCACCCAACAACCACTGCCAAAAAGGTCAGCAGTTGCGCGCATCTTTGAACCAGCCAACTATCTGCTCTTGAGGCTATGCCCGTGTGTTTCTTAAATGATTGCCACTGATTGTTTACCACCAGATAAAAGCCATGCAGCGCGCCCCAAACAACAAACGTCCATCCCGCGCCGTGCCACAGACCGCCCAGCAGCATCGTAATGATCAAATTGATATTTTGTCTGACGATGCCTTTTCTATTGCCACCCAACGGAATGTAGAGGTAGTCTCTCAAAAAGTTTGAGAGTGTGATGTGCCACCGCCGCCAAAAGTCAGAGATATTTTTGGCCCTGTAGGGCGAGTTAAAGTTAACTGGGAGGCGAATACCGAGTAGATACGCGACTCCAATCGCCATATCGGAATAGCCAGAAAAGTCAAAGTACAGCTGCAGGGTGTAGGCTAAGGCTCCCATCCAAGCGCCTAAAACATCAGGCGCTGCTCCGCCTGCGGCAGCAGAAAACATCGCATTTGCACTCTGAGCGATAGGATCTGCAATAATTATTTTTTTGAAAAATCCAATTGAAAAAATGGTGATGCCAACGGCTACATTATGTGCATTAAGCCGTGAGATATTTTGCTTTGCAAACTGGGGAATCAGCTTTTTGTGATGGACGATAGGTCCTGCAATGAGCTGTGG
>JBCBKQ010000484.1:0-2012 GCA_038521595.1 Cyanobacteria bacterium J06627_28
AAATCATAGCGCCTGACGCGTCGCCAAATGCACACACTACCTAATCGCAGCGAAATCCTTCGCGCCTTTGTAGCTCATCCGCCGAGACTGCCTGCGAGTAAATTCACTCACGGTGGGATTACCACTCGCCAAAATCACGCCCTGTGCCTGCTGCCATAGGTCGTGAGGCACTCGGTTCACGCTGTATTCGCCCGCTTCAGAACGGGTAATCCAGTACCACTCATTCTGCTGACATTCACTGCACCAGAAAGCCTCTAGCCACTCGCCCTGTAGCGGCACTGTCGTATGGCTAGCCATCACCATCAGCGAAACCTTGCGGCCCATACCCCGATCTCGCAGATGCTCCGCCTTATCTGCATACAGCCTGTGCTTTTGGCTGACACTGTCTAGATAGCAGCCATGAATCGGGCAGAAAATTCCTCGCCGCTTAGACCGTTTCCGGTTACGCTTTTTTTGCGTTGTCATTGCAGGTTCTGGATGTCGTTTCTAGAGGGCTAAAATGTAGACGCAACATATTAAAGCGCGATCGCACAAAAGCACCAACCGTAAGCGCCTCAGTACGCCAAGTTATTTTCGTTACTGCGCGCCTATTCGCTTAGTCGGCGCAGCTTTTAGCACTTGCAGATACTGTCCTGAAATTTGTTTTAGCGTGAAGTTATTTTGCATGTAGCGGCGGCTAGAGGCACCCGCACGACTAGCCTCCTCCCGATTGTTCGAGAGATATTTAATGTAGTCAGCCAGCGCTTGGGCATCGCCATTATTAAACGCTGCACCGCCCTGAGAAATTTCTAGCAGTGGCCGCAAGTAGGACTGTGGCGGGCAGATTGCCGCAATCGGTCGGCCCGTCGCCATTGCTGGATATAGCTTACTAGGCGCTACTAGGCTCTCCATTCCATCAGCCACGCTGACCAGAGATAAGTCACAAGCCGTCAGCGAATAGGGCAGCACCGCCTTTTCTTGGTAAGGCAAAAACTGAAAGTTCTGCAGTCCAAGCGCTTCTACATCCCGAATGAGCTGCTCTCGCTTTGCACCGCCGCCGATGCAAACAAACAAAATAGGCTCATCTTTTAGCCGTCGAGCAGCTTCTAGGAGTGTCGTAATGTCGTGGCAACGGCCCATGTTCCCCGAATAGAGCACGACAAACTTATCAACGAGGCCGTGCTTTTGTGCAAACCAATTCTCTTCTTTTGGAATCGGAACAATTTGGCTGTCATTCGACCAGCTATGAATAACAGAAATCTTGTGCGCGACGTCTGGGCAATGTTCAACAATTCGCTGCTTCATTGAAGCACTTAGAACAATAATGCCTGCAGACCGTCGCCATACTTGACGATTAATAAACCGCCACAGCCTAGCGATAGGATGGTCAGATTTAACCACTTCTAGCTCAACAGCGATATCGGGATACAGGTCGTACAGCAAGCAGACGTAGGGCAGCCGAAGAAAAAGATTGGCCAGGTAGCCGATCACGGGTAAAAAAGGTGGCGCTGTGGTCACCAACAGCACCTGATAGCGCCTAGCCTGCTTGGCCAAGTGAGCGATCGCCCGTATGGCAAATAGCAAGCCATTAATCGCCTTCCCTCGAATACGACCAGGCACCAGCTGACTCACGCGCGATCGCTTCACCAGCACCCGGCCCTTACGCTCCGTCTTAGGCGCTTCTTGCTCTGCAAACGCGTAGCCGGGCTGCCCAGTAAAGACGCTCACATCGACCCCCTGACGGCCCAGCTGACCCACTAGCTCTTCAATGAGCTGACCGGTCGCAGCAAAATCAGGCGGAAAAAATTGCGTCAAAATTAGTAGCTGTAGCGCACCAGACTCCGACACAGCCGTCGGATTTACCACGCGCTCCTTAGATACTCGAATATTCCGAGCTAAAGGCTGTTCGAGCACCATGTATCCTTCCTTAGTACAAAACTAGCCATACAAACAAACAAAAGCAACTTTCAATAGCGACCTGTGGTAGCGCTTAAACGGGTACCAAAGCGCTCAAGCAAAGAAGACTGCAGTGA
>JBCBKQ010000485.1:0-1960 GCA_038521595.1 Cyanobacteria bacterium J06627_28
CCAATGAGCGGACTTTGCGTTTCCCGGATGGCACGTCGTCGGGCAAAGGCCAAACCCTGTCGAGGTTCAAAGCAATATCGTAGGGGAGTGCTGCCGACATTTTTTGAGCCACAGGCCAAAGCATTGCTTTGCCAATCAGCCTGCCACTGCTGAACAACAGCTGCTGTGCGATCGCTGCTGTTATTATCTACGACGACAACCTCCCACTCAAAGTCACGGTCTGGTAATAGCGAATCTTTTGGCCCGGTGCTCACCTCCCTTAGCTTTTCCAGCACCTGGGGCACTTTCTTTTCTCCGTTGTAGGTACAGATGACGACCGAAAAGTCTGGCACGGTAAATAACTGCTCACTAAGTAAGGACGAATGAACCCAGACACCCATAAACTAGCGAATGTAAAAATCTGCTTACTTTTACAATGCAGTTTTCCAGTATGGTACAGAGTAATCTCAGCAAACAAAAGGGACGATTGATAACCCACTCATAACCTTCTCTTTACCTCGGGCCAGAAAATCTCTGATAGCTTGATTGCTGGGATCAGATATTAGTGCATGACTAGCGACGATGTATTTATTACGGGATGGCAAATTTGCTGTATAGATGTTGCTGCATAGGTGTTGCTGCATAGATGCGCTGCTACAGCTCAATGGCAACAGGCTTAAAGGCAGCAAGCGAAAAGAAAACACAAATTGCAATGTTTATCTCAGGTGCTGAGAGCGTATTTAAGAAAGCATCTGTAGCACTTTTGGCTGTCGAGTATGGCTGTCAAAAGCTGCTATGCCATCACAGCTGAATTGTTTATTAACGATACTTGCTATCTATCTGTATTGATAACAACGCTATTGATAACAACGTTTCGAGGCGTATTGCTGTGCTCACTTTTACCTAAATCTGCATTTTTGCCGGGTGGGGTCTAGTGAGCTTTGTGCAATGCCAAGAAATATATATCTAAGCTTTCTTCTGATTGGTTGCCTATCAGGAAGATTGTTGGACATTTAGCGATAAAAACAGCTGTTTAAGCTAGAGAAAAGAAGCTCGCAGGCGAACGTATAGAAATCCATAAGTAGATAATTGCAGAGGCTTGATTTCATATGACTCCTTCTCTGACTAAGATTGGTAGCTTTACCAGCGAATTTGGTGCTGAAATTGCTACTTACGACGCGACTCGTCAGTACCTCTATGTGGTCGCTGGCGGTACCGAATTGCAGGTTATTGACCTGAGCGATCCCACCAATCCCACAGAAGTGACTACAGTAGATATTGCTGATTTTGGTGCGCCAGTTGCCGGGGCAAACAGTATTGCCTACAGCAATGGACTGCTGGCTGTAGCCCTAGAGGCAGAGACACAGACTGATAATGGCGTGATTGCCCTGGTCGATATTGAAAGTGTGATCGCAGCGGCTAATCCTCTCGATGCAGTCAAGGTTTTCACCGTAGGTGCTCTGCCTGACATGGTAACCTTTACTCCCGATGGCACCAAGATACTTGTTGCTAACGAAGGCGAACCCGATGAGGGCATAGACCCCGATGGCTCAGTTAGTATTATTGATATTTCAGGAGAATTCAACAGTCTCTCGCAACAGAATGTTTCTACGGCTGATTTTCTCCGGTTTAATGGAAGAGAAGCCGACTTACGCGCAGACGGCGTGAGAATCTTTCCTGATGCTCAGGCGGCTCAGGATTTTGAGCCGGAGTACATTGCGGTTTCGCCGGATGGTACGAAGGCCTTTGTGACACTGCAAGAAAATAATGCGATCGCAGTAATCGACATCGAGACCGCCACCGTTGAAGGCATCCAGCCCCTAGGCCTAAAGGACTTCAGCAAAGGCCTACCAAACCTCACAAACTACGACTTTATCAATCGCGGTGACATCAACAACGGTGGCGCAGCACTCACCACCGCAACCGGAGAGACCATCGAGCTAGGCGGCTTCTCTGGCCTTTACTACGATGGCGTCGCTGC
>JBCBKQ010000486.1:0-1948 GCA_038521595.1 Cyanobacteria bacterium J06627_28
ACTTTCACCCAATGGGTCGAATTTCACAGCCAGAGGAGCAAGCGGCAGTAGTACAGTTTCTGGCCTCTGATAAAGCTTCATTCGTGAATGGAGCCAACTACAGCGTCGATAGTGGCTGGAGCATTTCATAACAAAAAAAATGTTGACGTTCTTAAAAATTAAACGTATGTTTAAATCTAGAAGTTAAACATACGTTTAATTTTTTTAGCCTAGATTCTGTCTTCTTGCCCATGGGTGTTCTATGGGTAAACGCATGGCGGCTGGCCTTTTTAGGTACTCTCTCTATCGTTTTTATGACTTCCCATGCTGGTTCAACGGCTACGCCAGAGGCCTTGCAGTCTTCCTCGGTAGCGCCTCAATCTTTTGGTAAATTTAATTGGCTCGTCTGGCCCATAGGCTTAGTATTGTTGTCTGGAGTGGGCTTGGTTTTGTGGCGATTGTTCAATAGCAGTGAGCCAGCTGGAATGCAGATGCAGGGTGCTGTGCCTGTGACTGTAGAACAGCTGGAAATGGCTACGCTGCAAGAACAGGCCGGGTTTGTTGGGACTCTGGATGCGCAAACGGGTGTGGTAATGCGACCAGAGGTGGCAGGTCGCATTACTCGCGTCTATGTCTCCGCTGGCGATCGCATCTCTGCCGGCGACCCGATTATGGAACTTACCGCCGACCGGTCCCAGGCTGAGGTGAGTGCTGCCCTAGCAGGGATTAGCGCCGCTCGCTCTTCTCGGGATACAGCCCAGGCAAGACTGGATTCGTTGGTGGCAGAACAGCCACGACTTGAAGCTGAGTTGGAGCTACAAACCATTCAGCTCGGGCGCACACAGCGACTGGTGACAGCGGGGGCGTTGGCCCAACAGCAGCTGGATGAAGTGGAGCGCGATCGCAACGTCGCTATTGCATCATTAGAGGCGGCTGAACAACAAATTGTTGCAGCCCGTGCCAATGTGGCTGAAACCGAATTTTTGTTGGAACAGGCCCAGGCGCAGGCAAATGCCATCCGTGAAGACTTGCTCGACAGGACCATCAGCGGCATTGTGGGCGATATACCGGTCAAGCTGAGGGACTATGTGGAAATTAGCAGTCCGCTAACGAGCATCACCCAGAATGACACCCTAGATTTAGAGATTGCCATTCCCACAGAGCAGGCTAACACTATTCAAATTGGTATGCCGGTTGAAATCCCTAACTTTGGGGAAGGGGGCGCACCAGCAACGGCGACTATTAATTTTGTTGCCCCCCGCAGTAATGTGGATACTCAAACTGTGTTGGCAAAGGCAGAAGTTGTTAACGGTTCAGGTCGTTTACAAGATGATCAGCGAGTTAATGTACGGGTGATCTTAGATGAGCGTGCTGGACTGCTGGTGCCTGCTACAGCGGTCACTCGTTTAGGCGGGCAGACGTTTGTCTATATTGTGGCGGAGGCTCCGTCAGAAAGTGAGCAAACTCCTGAGATTGTGACAGATGAGGCTTCAGACAGCGCTCAGCAATTTGCTCAGCTGCGCCCCGTGACTCTGGGGGGCATGCAAGACAATTCTTTTCAAGTGATGGATGGTCTTGCCAATGGAGAGGTAATAAACAACCGGATCCAGTGTTTAAATCGCCTCAATTAAGACATAACAACCATGTGGTTTCTATCAAATCAACTTTAACCATGACAACTACTCAAACACAGCTTTACTTTCGCACTGAGATACGAGAATTTCTAAAGCTTGCGATTCCTCTTGCGAGTGCCCAGGTGGCCCAGTCGGCCACTGGATTTGCCGACACCATTATGATGGGTCGCATGGGGGCCGATGAGTTAGCTGCTGGCGGGTTAGCCGCTGTTATCTTTCTGTTGCTGATGATCACCACCAGTGGAATGGTAATGGGCATTAGCCCCCTCATTGCTGAAGCATTTGGAGCTAACCAAAAAAGCCAGATTAGACAAATCGCCTGTCAGGGAATTTGG
>JBCBKQ010000487.1:0-1935 GCA_038521595.1 Cyanobacteria bacterium J06627_28
CGCAGCAAGCCGGACATCTGTTAGTCGTAGACGATAATCAAAACAATCGAGAGTTACTCTCTCGGCAGTTGATTCGTCAGGGCTATCGAGTAGAAACCGCTATCAACGGTGAACAAGCGCTAGCAAAAATCTCTAACCAAAGCTACGACCTGATCTTGCTAGACATTCTGATGCCAGAATTAAACGGCTACGATGTGCTACATCAGCTAATGCAGCACAAAGACTGGCGACGAATTCCGGTCATCATGATTTCGGCCCTAGATGAAATCGACAGTGTGGTGCGTTGCATTGAACGAGGTGCCGCCGATTACCTCACTAAACCTTTTAACCCTGTTATTCTGAACGCTCGAATCAGCGCTTGTTTAGAAAAAAAGCGTCTTCACGATCTAGAAATGGTACATCTAGAGCAGCTGGGCATCGCTAACGCTCAAATGTCTCATTATTTACAAGAAGTCGATCGCATTACAGCGGCAGCAGCAGCGGTAGAATCAAGCACCTTTACCCCCGATAGTTTAGAAACCGTCGCTGCTCGCACCGATGAACTCGGACGCTTAGCAAGAGTCTTTACCCACACTGTTCAGGCGATGAGCCTTCGAGAACAAGAACTCCGAATTGCCGAGGCGCAATATCGCAGCATCTTTGAAAATGCCTTAGAGGGAATCTTTCAATCTAACCAAGAAGGGCATTTTTTAAATGTGAATCCGGCACTGGCAAAAATTTACGGCTATGACACCCCAACAGAGATGCTGCGAGCAATTACCGACATCTCCGGTCAGGTTTATGTTGATCCTCAGGCCCGAATCGACTTCCTAAAACAGATGCAGACATGCGATGAGCTAAAGAACTGGGAATACCAGATATACCGCAAAGACGGCAGCATTACCTGGGTAGAAGAAAACACCCGAGCTGTGCGCGACCTGCATGGGCAGATTCTCTACTTTGAAGGGATTGTTCAAGATATTAGCGATCGCGTCTATCGAGAAGAACAGCTACGACACCAGCTCAAAGAGTTACAGATTGAAATTGACCACGAGCAGCGCAAAGAAGAGGTCGTCAGCTTGACCAGTAGTAATTACTTCCAGGAGGTGAAAAAAGAAATCGCTGCGATTAATCTCGAAGATTTTTGGACGTGATCTATAGCGTTCGTCAACAACTCAAGCATACTGACGCCATTACCCACGAGGACAAGCTGTTACGGTCACATTTTTAGTCTATCTCTACTGAGTCATCACCTAAACCTATGAACAACATAAACAAAGAACTCTCCCCTCGTAGCCTAGCGGCTAAGAACGCACGCCAAAACCAAGACCACAGCCATGACCAGACCAGCTGCCCCGCCAACATAGAATTTACCCCAGAAGAATTGGAAATCCTCAACAGTGACACGCGCGCCCTCTTCACTCAAATCCCCTTTGACGGTCCTGGGTACGAATGCTACGGCTACGATGGCGACGGCTGGCATCACTATGGCCGTTCTAGCACCATTCAGGCCATCCAGTACATTTGCGAAAAGTGGGCCAAAAACTATCCCGACGCCCCTCGCATCGGCGTCGGCGACATCAGTATGGCCAACGGCGGCAACACACCGCGCCATGCCTCCCACGAAGAAGGCATCGATGCAGACTTCAGCGTCGTGACCAACAACGGCAAAGAAGAACCTTCCAACTGGCAAGCCGGTAACTATTCTCAAAAACTCACCCAAGCCTTCGTTGACTTGATTGAAAATAATCCCGTCCTCGCACCCCGCGTTATTTTGTTCAACGACCCACAGATTAAGGGCGTACAGTGGCACTCAGGCCACGACGACCACTTGCACGTACGCTTTCAGCTCGGCCCCAATGTAGCTGCCGCACCTAGCTATACCTCTGAAACGCAGAGCGAAACGCTACACCTCATGTCTCCTTACATAAAAGGAGAAACAGTAAAAAAATTGCA
>JBCBKQ010000488.1:0-1917 GCA_038521595.1 Cyanobacteria bacterium J06627_28
CTCTATCCGCAGCTACAGCCTCTCAACGGCTCACTGGCAGAGAGTGTTGCTGGCTATCGTACCCTAGCGGGCAAAAAGCTGTTCTACCTGGCGCAGCCCTTGGTGATGAAAGATGCTAGCTGTCTTGCTTGTCACGGCAATCCTGCCGATGCACCCAAAGCCTTTTTGAACATGTATGGGGATCACAATGGCTTTGGATGGGATTTAAATCAGGTGGTGGCTACGCAGATGGTGTATGTACCTGCCGATATGATTTTTGCCCGAGGCCGACAGAGCCTATGGACAGTGACTAAAACCTTGCTGAGCATTTTCGGTGCCCTGTTTGTGGTGATTAACCTACTCCTATGGCGCAACGTTGTTCGCCCGCTGGCTATTCTCACAGGCACCGCAAAGCAAATAGGTCAATGCTCTATCAGCGCTGACAGCCGCTCTTCGCCAAAAGCCATCCTTCAAAAAGCCATCCTTCAAAAAAACAGCTCTCAAAAAGCAATAGATTTAAAAGAGAGCAGGCTCAATGCGCTTACGCAGCGAAAAGATGAACCCGGCCAGCTGGCAAGAGCCTTTGAATACATGCTGTATGTTCTCAATCAGCGAGAACAAGATTTACAGCAGGCGGTAAATGAGCGGACGCGATCGCTCCAGGAAGAAATGCGCGATCGCCAAGCCGCCCAGTCTGCGCTGCAAACCTACACCCATGCCATGAACCACGATTTGCGCAACATTGCGATGGGTATCTCTAGCATTATTCAAGGGTTTTTGTTTCGGCAAGACAGCATTCAACAAACTCAGTCAGGTCAAGGTGAGGCAAAAGTAACTGTAGATGTAGAAGCCATAGCGCTCATTCAAAATAGCTGCGATCGCCAGCTAAAACTTATGGATACGCTTATGCAAGCACGCTCTGCGGACACTTGGCGCGCGACTTTGCAGTATGCACCAGTGAGTTTGCATCAGCTCACCAGTAGACTGCTCTCTACCTACGCCGCCACCCCCAACACCTCGACCGTTACGCTAACAAACCGTATTCCACCAGATCTTCCGCCCGTTTGGGGAGACGCTAGTCAACTTCAGCGAGTGCTAACAAACCTCATTGGCAACGCGCTTAAATATAATTCTAACGGTGTGAATGTTGTTGTTTCTGCTAGTATAATCCAAGCAGAAATAGTGCTTTGCCGAGTCTCTGATGATGGATATGGACTCAAGACGGCAAACTTCAAGACATTATTTGAACCATACCATCGGAGCAGTCCTAATACGGCAGGGTATGGTTTGGGGCTTTATATCTGTCGAGAGATTATCCGCGCCCACGGCGGAGACATTGGCGTAGACTCTACTGCTCGTAAAGGCGCAGCATTTTGGTTCACCTTACCTTTGTCTGAGTTTTGCTAAGTATTTGTCTAGCTACTCACCAAAGAAACCCTATAAGATAGGTGCAAGATAGGTGCGATGAACACTCATGAGATAAAAACAGCGCGTTCTCCCGTTTTAGCAGCTTCTAAACGTGGCATGAGCTCGTTGTATAGAAGGTCGTAGAACACCAGTGTCAGGATAGGAGATTTAGGATATCAGAGTCCTCTTTTAGAGTCTCCTCACTTATCCAGCCTAATACCTTGCGGGCACAGGCAGCTTCGTGGGCGCAGGCAAAGGTATCGAGAGATAGTAAGTGACTGCTGGGCAGGCAGTCGTTGAGGGTCTGCGCATCTTTCATCTTGTGAACGCTATCGTGTTTAGCGGTTACTATTAGCGTTGGCACAGTTACTTCAGAGAGGGTGTTTAAGTCTAGTTCAAAGGTCAATAGCTGACGAGCAGAAGCTGTGACTCTAGCAAGATTAGCCGCAGCAAATGACTCGATGGCGTCTGTCACTTGATACTTGCTTTTTGGAGAAGCGAAACGTTTTATAATCGCAAGAAAGACTGGCC
>JBCBKQ010000489.1:0-1904 GCA_038521595.1 Cyanobacteria bacterium J06627_28
ACCCGTCGCCTCGTCACCTACCTACAGTCACACCCCGTCCTGATCTTGGTAGACTCACTTGAACAAATCCTTCAAGGCAACCCAACAGAAGGCTGGAGCGAATTTCAAGACGATGGCTATGTCAGATTTTTCAAAGCTATTCTGGCCAGCAACCAGTGCCCAAGCCGCGTCATCATCACGTCGCAAGATTTGCCGCCCGAACTAGACGAAATCGGCGATCGCTATGCCAACTTTTGGCACTGCCAACCCCTCAAAGGCCTCACCCCAGAAGAACAACAGCAGCTATTTGATAACACTGGCTTTGCAGGCACTGACCAGAGCGCCACCGACACCCTCACGCGAATTGGCAGTGCTTACGAGGGCCACCCATTAGCCCTGCGGACCATTTTGGGAGAAATCGGCGATTCTCCCTTCTTTGGCAACGTCGCTGCCTACTGGAATCGCTACGGCCACGAAATTGAAGCGGTTGAAAAAGCCCTTGCCGAAGCTGCTGCGGGCCAAGCGGTCGGCACTAACGACAAATGGCGACTCGCTAGCTTCACCCGCGCCCTCCGCCGCAAAGTTCAAGCCCGCCTAGAGCACACCCTCAGCAGACTCCGCCAAGACGCCCGCTACGCCTATATCTTGCTTTGCGAAACCTCCGTCTACCGCTGCCCCGTCCCCGAAGAGTGGTGGCTCAGCCATCTAGAAGACTGGGCCTCGGCGCCCCACAGCCCTCAGACCGATGCCGAGCTACAGGCCACGCTCGATATTTTGCGCGATCGCTACCTCATCGAAGAAACCCCCGACGGAGATCGCATCCTCCTCACCCAGCACAACCTCATCCGCAGCCTCACCCTCACCCACCTAAAAAATCTCACTTTCGAAGTGTCTGCTTAACCCTATCCATTTCAGCATAGAAATTGTTGTATTTGCTAATGAGCTTTGAGTTCATCAAACAAGCAATCTCAGCGATACTTGATTCATCAAAAATATAAAAAATGACAAACTATTACGAGACGAATGGTTTACACAAAGAAAAGCTAAATAGAGTTGATTATTACCGTTTCCTGTAGCAAAATTTCGAAATCGCATTCTTGTTCATAGAAATCAGCAGAATGGGAACTTACAGCGCTACTAGCCAGCAATGTAAAGAAAATAACGCATGGAGACTTGCGCTAGAGTAAACTGCAAGCGAACCATCAGCTCGTGGGCTGCAACCGGAGTTACTAAACTTTTGACGATGCCAAATGTGATAGAAGAGACATGGATTTCCGTGGGACTTGCCTGGTGCCTGGCCTACAGCCAGTCCCAAAGCACACAATCAGCCCCCTCCGCAGCAGACATTTCGAAAGCGACCCTCACAAGCTGGCGCGCAAGTCTCTGTAACCATACCCTGCCAACAGATAAATCCTGGCAGACATATCTCGATACAGCAGAAGCCGTCAAAGCGTTCTTTTATAAAAATGATGAGAACGGCCAAGAAATTAGTAGAGAGCGATCGCCAGGCGAAATCTCTCAATGTATAAAAAACAACAACTTAACCGATACACGAATTGGCCTTATCTACGGTGGCGTTACCCGAGTAAAAGGATACATCTTTGAATCTGCCAATCTGCAGGAAATCCGAGGCGGCTCCGCGCTCCTCGACCGCATCAACCTAAAAGATTTGCGCGCCATTTTTGAAGGAGAACAGTTTAGAGACAACAATGAAAACGTACTGCTGATTAGCGATAAGCTTTCGCAGGCGCTTATCCCGCAGCTCATTGTTTACTCGACCGGTGGCAATATCCTTGCGCTGTGCCCAGAAGCACACATGACAGAGCTTACCAATGCCATAGAAAAGCGATATGCTCAAGAGACGCTCACCGCTGATGCCTGTGCGGTTGGAGAAGCCTTTAACCCCGTCGAGCTGTATGCCGGTC
>JBCBKQ010000490.1:0-1869 GCA_038521595.1 Cyanobacteria bacterium J06627_28
GCGATCGCATTCCAGTAAAGTCAAAGTAATCACAAATGAGCTTTAGACATGCAAACGCTAACCTTCAACGTGCCGCAAACGTTGCGAATAAAATTACAGGCCTATCAGAACGACAACGATTTGGAAGTGCCTGAGGTAGCTGTTGTGAAAGCTTTAGAGGCTTATTTTGAAACTTGGACACCGACAAAAAAGGCCGCGTCATTACCTGCAATGTACGATGCAGAAGACGGGCCTTGTGAGGTTATTTCTTCATTTTTGGAGTAATTTTAGAGTTGAAAGCGCAGCCTTGGAGCGAGGTATTTCGTCCAATGGTCAATGATATTCTCAGTGGTCACTGGGCGCCCTATTATCTTTGCTAATGTCCGACCATTGGCTGCGCTGGGATGTGGGTAAGTATGATGAGGGCGGTTGATTTTTAGCTCAGTGATAGCGCCTCCAGCTTTTTTCCCCCAGGTCATGACGGCTTCTGGATTTATTAACTTAATTTCTTCCCGAAGTACTGCGCTAAATCGTTTCTTGTCTTCTTTTGGGAGGCCTGCACCTTTTGAAAGGCCCGCACCGCGCACGTAAACCTTATGCAAATCGGTTAGATACACTTGAAACCCACGATCAAGTAGCACATCGATTAATTGAAAGTATCGTTTTGTGGTGGGGAATCTCTCTCTACACCATTTGCTATGCATTGCGAAGGGAGTTCCGAGTCGAATTTGTTCAGGTGCAGGTTCTTTGCTGAGTGCGTCCTGCGCGACAATCATGACGGTTCTTTGGCCACCACGAGATAACAGGCTAGGTAAGTCGCTTGCAACAATATCAGCTTGGTTGTATTTAGTTTGGAAGTTTTCGTCTAGCGATGTAAAAAAGCTTCGATGCGTGAAAGTCGGCTCTATATGATCATCTTTAAAGCCAGAGATGAGCAGTTGGTAGGACTTGTTAAGTTCTGTCTGCGACGTATTGAATGTGGTGCCTAGTAAGTCACACATGGCCTTGAACTGAGGAGCCCTAAAGTCACAAAAAGTGAGATTATCCATTCTGGAGCTGGCGTAGACGACTAATAGTAAGCCGCCAGCAGGCATCATCCTACTGACGGCTCATATCTATAAATCCCAGGTTTAGCTACAGACTGTTTAAGCGTTTACCCTGCACCGAAGTAGGCGGGTTCTTTTCCTGGAATCCACTTGATGTTGCAGCCGATGCTGGGCTTTTGCTCTTCTGGAATAGTGTCGCCTGCGATGACTTTATCTAGGGCGGCTCTGAGGTCGCTGCCGGTAACAGGGACATCATTGCCGGGGCGGCTATCGGCTAGCTGACCGCGATAGGCAAGTTTGAAATCGCTATCGAATAGGAAGAAGTCAGGGGTGCAAGCGGCGGTGTAGCTTTTTGCGACTTCTTGGGTGGCGTCGTAGGCGTAGGGGAAGTTGAAATTTGCCCGTTGAACCTGCTGGCGCATGTTTTGTGGGTCGTCTTGGGGGTGGGTTTCAATGCTGTTGGCACTGATGGCCAAGATGGCCATGCCACTGGGGATGTAGTCTTGGCCGATTTGGCCGAGCTGGTTTTCTATGTACTTTACAAAGGGGCAGTGCTGACAGATAAACATCACCAGCAGGCCTTTTTTGCCCTTGAAGCTTGCGAGTGAGAGGGCATTGCCACTGACGACATCTGTGAGGGAAAAGTCTGGGGCGGCGGTGCCCAGTGGGAGCATTGTGGATGCAGTTCTGACCATGGTGAGTTAGCCTCCTTGGCTCATGCCAGCCATAACAAGCACGGAGAGGAGCAAGCCAGGACTAAGGAGTAAAACGAGTAGAAAGAAATCGTGGAGTTCCATATGGGTTCTAGAGTGTGACCTAATGTAGGTGAATGAGCTTGTTTGTA
>JBCBKQ010000491.1:0-1851 GCA_038521595.1 Cyanobacteria bacterium J06627_28
GGGCCTGTTAATGGAATGCTGAATTTTTCAGAAGCGGGTAAATACACAACTGAAAATTCATCGATATTGGGCGACATCACTAAGTCAGTCGCATTGTCTGGAATTACCTCTAGTAAAGTCTCGCCATCGGCGACATCAAGCCACCAATAGTAATGGATGAATGGGCTTAAATGCTGCGATGGCAATGCACAGTGGCAGGTTAGCTTATCTGTATCCAGCTGATACAACTGTAGGGGAAGTGGTTTTTGGCTATCTATAAACATGCCACTTACGTTAGCTTTACTAAGCACTTTGGATATGGCCGAAGAATATTGCCATTAAGACGAACAGCTCAGAACGAGCAGCTCAAGACGAGCAGCTCAAGACGAACAGCTATAATGCGACACGCCGCCAACGTTAGAAAATGTCTGAGGTTTTAGACGATAGTATTTATCTTCTACTTCTGATGATTGCTCATCGTAGGGATAGCTCAGTACTGCTTGCAACTCTTTCACTAAGGTGTAGTCACCCTGCATGGCTTGCTGATAGGCGGGAACAATCAACCACTCTCGCCATGTATATTTTGGGTTAGTCTGCTTCATCTTTGTTGATATCTCTGCTGGGTCGCCGTCCTTGATGACGAGGCCGCGCCAGCTGTTTAGCCAAGCTTGCCATTGTTCATCGAGTTGTTGCGACGTTTCACCATAGAAGCTCTTTTTCAATGCTGAGACATCGTCTGGTATGTGAGATAGCTCGCGAAAGAAAATGGTGTAATCGACTTCTGAGGCGGTCATTAACTGTATTAATTGTTTGAACAGTTCTGGATCAAATTCAGCCAGGCCAAGTTTGGTCGCCCACATTGTTTGAATTTGTTTTTGCATGGCTTCTGCAAAGTCACGGCGCACTTGGTCGAACTGTTCTAAGGCTTCAGCGTCTTCTGCCAGTAGCGGTCTCACAGATTTCCAAAACATATGATAGTTTGCTTCTGCGGCAACGGGCTGATTGAAGAATGAAAAGTGTTCGCCGCCGCCAGTCCAAGGTTGAAACCGAGGGTCAAACATTTCACAAAAACCAAAGGGGCCGTAGTCTAGGGTAAAGCCACCAGCGGCGCAGTTGTCACTGTTAAAATTACCCTGGCAATAACCAACACGTAGCCAATTGGCCACCAGCAACGTAAGACGCTCGCGAAATAGAGAAGCCAATTCAATTAAGTTATAGGCAAAAGCAAGGTCTTGATTGATGTCGCTTTTGTATTCTCGCTCGATTAAATGCGAGACTATCATGTGCAACTCTTCTAATGCTTGTGGATGGGCGTTGCTGCGATTCTCCCTGGGAGAGGCTGCGCCAACGCGCCGAGCAAATAGCTCTAGCTGACCCACGCGCAAAAAGGAAGGTGCTACGCGAGTTGAAATAGCCACAGGATTATCTACTAAAACATCAGGATCAAAGGAGCGTGAGTCTTGAGAATACCAAGGCCGGGTGACCGTCTCAGATTTGGAAACATACAGTGTCAACGAGCGCGATGTAGGCACACCTAAAGCATGCATATATTCTTGCGCTAGAAACTCACGCACACTGGAACGGAGGACTGCGCGCCCGTCACCGCCACGGCAATAGGGCGTTGGGCCACCCCCTTTCAACTGCATTTCCCAGCGCTGGCCATTGAGGAGTCCTTCAAAGACAGATATCGCCCGACCATCGCCGTAGCCATTCCCCGTGCCGAATGGACAATTTTGGATATATTCGGTGCCATAAATCGACAGTGCATACCCTGTCGCCCAGCCAACCGGACGCATCGGCTCATGCGCCGCAGAGAGATCACCCGAAAATACCTGGCGAAATTTTTCATCAAGCGCCAGCTCATCGCTCAAC
>JBCBKQ010000492.1:0-1832 GCA_038521595.1 Cyanobacteria bacterium J06627_28
CTGCCGCCAGAAAGAGTGCAGTACATGCTGCAAGATGCCAGAGCCAACCTAGGTTGGCTCTGGCATCTTGCAGCATGTACTGCACTCTTTCTGGCGGCAGCGCTGGATCAATGGGAATGTAGGCTGCGCCTGATTTTAAGGTGGCGATGAGCGCCGTCATCAAGTCAATGCCATGCGGCAAGCAGAGCGCGACTAGCCTATCTGTTCCAATCCCTTGACTACGCAGCCAATGAGCCAGTTTATTGGCACGTTGATTGAGCTGTTGATAGGAAAGTGAGAGATTATTAGCGCGATCGCTTACTGCGATCGCCTGCGGTGTCTTCTCTACCTGCTGCTCAAACCGAGCAGGGAAACCGTCATTCGAGCATTCAACAGATTTGCCCTGACTCCATTCGGTCAAAATCTGTTCTTTTTCTGAATCTGAGAGCAGTGAAAAGTCCGACAGGACACGATTGGGAGACGTCACAACAGTGTCTACAAGCGTTTGAAAATGAGACAACATGCTTTTGATGCGATCGCCCTCAAACATGCTTGCCCGGTATTCCACCGCAACTAGCAGCGCTTCGTCTCGTTCAATCACATGCCAGCTCATGTCGAACTTAGTTTCGCTTGGGGCAATCCACTGCTGAGTGAGCGTCAACCCTGGCAAATCTAAATCGAGCTGCTGGGCATTCTGAAGCTCGTAACCACCACTCTGCACCTGAAACATCACTCGAAACAGCGGATTTTGACCAGGAATGCGTTGGGCTCCAACCGCATCGACCACCTTGGCAAAGGGAACGTCCTGATGCTGCAAGGCATCCGCCAACGTTGCCTGCACCTGTTTTAGCCAATCAGTAAACGTAGAGTCCGAGTCAACTTGAGAGCGCAGCACCAGCGTGTTTACAAAAAAGCCAATCAGCACTTCTGTTGCGACGCTACTTCGGCCAGCAACAGGCACACCAACAGCAATATCAGCCTGACGGCTGTAGCGATGAAGCAACAGCTTAAAAATAGTGAGTAACACTGTGAAAACAGTTGTACCGGCTTGCTTGGCTAACGCTTTAATCGCTTGAGTTTGTTCAATAGAGAAGCTGCGAGTACAAATTTGGCTGCTAAAGTCAGTGCCTGCTTCTCCAGTGTGAGGCAGCGCTAACGGTGTAATATCAGCCAGTTGATTTTTCCAATAATCGAGCTGCTGCTGGCTGGCATTGCTTGCTAACCACTGCTGCTGCTGAAGTAAATAATCTGCATAGTGAAAGGAAAGCGCGGGCAAGACGCTTTCTAATTCCGTTTGAGACATCGCTACCTGCGATGCATTCATATGGCGATAGTAAGCAGCAAGCTCTCTTAACAAAATGCCTCGCGACCAACCATCCGCAATCAGATGATGTAAAACCAGTATTAACTCGAACGCTTGGGTGTCTAACCTTAACAGCTGAGCACGAATGAGCGGCCCGGTTTCGAGATTAAAGGGTGTTTGAACCAGGGTTTGTCGCCAATGCTCAACTACTGAATACGGGTTTTCCTCGGTGCTCAAGTCTACGATGGGTAGCGCTAATTCAACCTGTGGGAGAACTTTTAACCAGGGCTGATTGTCCGCTTTGACAAAGACAGTTCTCAATGAATCATGCCGATTGACAATACGCTGCAAACTTTGCCGTAGAGCTACTACAGATAGATCGCCACGAATGCGCAATGATAGGGCAATGTGATAAGCGCACGTGTCCGGATAGAGCTGGTGTAAGATCCACAGATGTTGTTGAGACGCTGAGAGCGGCAGCTTATCAGGCCTTGAGCGGCGTGCCACATTCTTAGCTTTTAATGCACCTATTTCAGCGCCTCTACCAGCA
>JBCBKQ010000493.1:0-1807 GCA_038521595.1 Cyanobacteria bacterium J06627_28
AAACGCTCTGGGTCTGTTTTTGTTTGTTGCGAAAGTGACTCAACGGTTTGTTCACCCTGATCATCTAATAAATCGAAAATGCCCAAGCGAGTGGCAACATACAGGCACTGGCTTTTGACGAACGACAGCATGAGGTCAAAGGCGGTTCGCTTTGCCTCTACGCTGGAAGACACGGAGGTTGTCACCATTACTTTTTGCTATTTACCTCAGTAAAAGGAGCGCGGTAAAAGGATGTAGCAAAATATGCCACATAAGACTTTTATATGACTTTGTAGCAGCAGGCATCTATATATAGATGTAGTTGAGATGGATGCAGTCTAGGCAAGCTGCTTTTAGCTGCTTTTACCTACGCTGAGAATCTGAGTCGTACCCAGGGGAAAAAGCATCAAAAAGGTACCTGCTAACTGACTAAGGTAGTTTCCGATGAAGAAAGTACCGCTAAGCCGGTTGAATGCGGATATCCCACTTCGGCAAGGTAGGATGGCGTTCTAATCTTGCCTCAATGGGTTTCATCTGTTCCTTCGACAGAGCAATGCCCCTTTCGTAAATCAATGGATTGAGCATAACAGTTGGGTGTGCCCCTTTCCACTTCATACTTTTCGCCCAAACCAACATCGTCGGCAAGTCAATGAGTCTGGTGCCGTTCCAATGTTGTTCAAGAATACCCCAGCAGCGCTCTATCGGGTTGTACTTGCTGTGATAAGGCGGATAGTAAAGCAGCTGAATCGGCTTTCTAATCTGGTCTACCCAATCAACAAGGCGTTTGAGGAATTGGGTTCTTACTCCGCTGTTTTCTGGTCCGTTATCCACTTTAATTTGAAGCATCGGTATCTGTTGCTGTGTTTGTGGGGTGAGTTTCGCCCACCAAGCTTGCAACGTATCAACAATAAAATCACTGGTTTTGTAGGAGCTGCCGAAGCTGATAAACAACTCACCTGTGTCCTCATCGACGATGCCGCAAGGAACGTAGGTCTCTTTAACACCCATGTCATGGTCATCCGCCTGACGATGACCTCGGGTGAGGCCACCTCGCGATAAGTTACCCAGTTGAACCGTCGCTTTACAGTCCAAACTCACACGTTTGGCCGATTGTTCTACTGATTGCTGATCTTTGCGGGCTACATTCTCAAAGATTAGGTCGGTCTCAGGGACTTTTTTTAGGCTTCACTTTGACCACTTTACGCAAGCGATAACCCAGACGGTTCAACACGACGGCCATTGTGCTGGCTGCGGGCAGTTGTTCATCCGAGTACCCTTGTGCCTTCAGCTGTCGCAGCGCTTCAGCTGATGTCAATCGAGTGAAGGCAATCGAACTGGTGAAACTGGGCTCCTGCTGAGCGTGAGCTTCCGCCAACTGCTTGAGCGCCGTTGCCGCCTCAGGTTCACGCTCTTCCCAACGCTTGTTGCCACTACGGGCTGACTGCGCCCCCTGACACACCACACCAGTACGTTTCTCAGCCAGACCGACCGTTACAGCTCGTCGATTCCAACCGAACTCGCTTTCTGCTCGCCGAGCACTGCCATTGCAGTACTTCAGTGTCATTTCTGCTTGAAAGGCTCGGCGTTTGACCCCGGTTAAATAACCGGCAGCTAGGCGTAAATCCGCTATCTGAGACGCACTCAATTCCTGAACCATCCACCGTAGCCTTTAATGCGTTGGCTCCCATTTTAGCGAATCGGTACCTTCTTTGGCAGAAACTACCTAAGAGCCTAATCACTAGGGCACTGGTGACCAAAATGAAAATGGGCCGAATGATCTTGACGCCTTTGCTAGTCGCAAAGCTTGCGCCCAAAAACGAGCCCAGAA
>JBCBKQ010000494.1:0-1795 GCA_038521595.1 Cyanobacteria bacterium J06627_28
ATGCCTAACCATGGACCAAAAATTGAAGCCATCACCTACGGCAAAAAAGGCTGCGAAGATATTCGGATTGCCAAGCGGGTTGCCAAGGTAAAAGGAGCCAACTTTCACGCTGTTGAAATCAATGCAGAGAACTGGCTAAACTCTCGCATCGCCAAAGTGTGGGAAACAGACGGATCCTGCAGCCTTATTCATATGCAGTTTACCGCCGCCCTAGACAAGGTAAAAGAGAATCATTTGTTCTCCTGTATTCTCCACGGCGCAGGCGGCGATGGCTTCGTTGGTGGCGATCATCTCTTTAATAATGAACAGCTAGACTATTACATTCTCAAGCGGCTAAACCTGATCAATTTTGCCGACTCAGAAGCCCATGAAAAATCGGTACTCAATCGCTTCAAAGCTTACTACAGAGAGCTTGGCACTTCCCCTCACGTCCTCTACATCGACAGTAGAATCCGGTCTTTTCTGCTCAAAGATATCAAGGTCAGCGCCACCTACGGCATTGAGTGTCGTATGCCCTTTCTCGACAACGATTTCCAAGAGTTCTTATACGCTGTTCCCAACGAGCTAAAGCACAACAACTATTTGTTCTCAACAATGTTGTTGGCAAAGTTTCCTAAATTCTTTGAGACCATTCCCCGGCAAGGCACAGGCGCGCCCATCAGCCCTCCAGGACCTGTGAGGAAAGCAAAGAAAGCCTTCGAGAAGTCTGCTTATCGCGTGCACAACAAAATCAAGCGCGTTGTTAGAAGCAAAGGATTCTCTTTTCCAGAGTGGGACCCCGCCAAACCCAAAGGAGACTTTTACGACTACAATGCTTGGCTGCGGGAAGAGCCCGCCCGCAGCTTTGTAGAAGAGATTTTGTTCAATCCTGAAGCGCTCTACCCAGCCTACATTTGCGAAGAGAAGGTCAAACAGCACTGGCAGGCCCATCTTTCTGGAGAGGCGGACCGGTTCGAGAAGCTCGGCCAAATTTTAACCTTTGAAATCTGGCTGCAGCAGGTCTTTAACGGTCGCTATCGGACCTAAGCGCCTGGCGCTGCAGGCGTCGCTGACGCTTGCGCTCACGCAGATACTCGCGTCTCTCCGCCGTAAGCTGCTCAATGCAGTGCGGGCAAGAGACCTCACTTTCATAGCTCTCTTGCGCCTGGTCAGCTTCTGAAATGGGGTGGCCGCAGGCGTAGCACATCGCATAGGTCCCCGGCTCAAGCCGATGCTTGATGGCCACCCGCTCATCAAAGACAAAGCATTCACCTTCCCACAAGCTCTCTTCTTCAGAGACTTCTTCGAGATACTTTAAGATGCCTCCCTTTAGGTGATACACCGATTTGAAGCCCTGACTGAGCATGAAAGAAGATGCTTTTTCGCAGCGGATGCCACCGGTGCAAAACATGGCAACTTTCTTGCTTTTTCCAGGGTCTAGGTGCTGCTTGACATAGTCAGGAAATTCATTAAAGACATCTGTTTTGGGATCGATAGCGCCCTGAAAGGTACCCATGCCGACTTCATAGGCATTGCGCGTATCAATCACGGTCACGTCTGGATCCGAAATAATGTCGTTCCACTCTTTGGGTGAAACGTAGGTGCCGACCTGTTTTGTAGGGCTCACCTCAGGAAGGCCGATGGTCACAATTTCTTTTTTGAGGCGGACCTTGAGCTTGGCGAAGGGTGGCTCGGCGGCCTGAGACGTTTTGATATCGATAGCGGAGAGTCGCTCATCTAAGCGAATGTGCTGCAGTACGGCATCGACCCCGTCATCGTGGCCAGCAATGGTGCCATTGATGCCTTCTTTGGCCAG
>JBCBKQ010000495.1:0-1739 GCA_038521595.1 Cyanobacteria bacterium J06627_28
GACCATCTGGCCCACGATGCTGAAGAGACTCACTGATGGTATTGAGCAGTGCCGGATTTAGGGGGTGTCCCTCTCGTTGAAAACATCCGGCAATGGCGCACATGCATTGATCGCTCTTCTATATGGTGAATGGTGAGTCAGCAATTAGTTCTGCTGTATTTTAGGGTGAGTCGTCACTTCCGCCTATTACTTCCGCATATATACGAGCTAGTTTTTCTACAACGGCACGCTGAGAAAAACGCGACTCAAAATCTTCTCTAATCTTTTGGGGCTCAAACGCATCCCAATGCTGAGCCATCCACGCCATCGTTTTTGCTAGTCCCGCAACATCTCCCACATCAACTAGTCGGCCATTGTTGTGATTGATAATGGACTCAGGGCCACCGCAGCGGGTGGCAATCACAGGTTTGCCAGAGGCGATCGCCTCTGCGTATACGAGTCCAAAGGTTTCTTGGTGAGACGGCAACACATAGGCATGACAGCTTTGAAAGAGCTGTGGCACCTGCTCACGACGCACATAGCCCAGCCAAAACACGCGATCTTCGAGACCTAACCGATGGGCTAGCGCTCGATAGGGCTTGAGCATGGGCCCATCGCCACCAATTTTGAGCTGTACCTGATTGGCGGGTGGATTCCATCGGGCCAATGCATGCAGCAGGTGATCGATGCCTTTGGTCTCGACCATGAGGCACAGTGCCAAAAAGGTAAAACAGGTATCGGGTGATGGCGCAGGTGTAAATCGATTTTCGTTGACTAAGTTAGGAATCACGACAGGGCGACGTAAGCCTGTTTTTTCAACGCTGTCGGCTAGATAGGGGCTGACGGCAATGACCGCATCTGCTGAGTCAAAGGCGGTTTTTATTTCAGGCAGAAGACCGTCTTGACCGATAAAGGTGGGCAGGGGAAAGGGGCCCATGTGTTCGGTGAGGACGTAGGGCACGCCAAATTCTTGCTTTAGAACGGAGGCAATATAGCCTGCTGGATAGCTGACATGGGCATGGATAAGGTCAATTTTGCCGTAGCGCTGGGTGGCGAGTCTAAAGTTTTTGCGATTCACGTTGAGGAGTCTACGCACGCCGCCAAACGGCAATCGGTGGCTCCAGCTAATAGCAGGATGAAAGACCTCGTAAGGTCTTTCATCCTGAGGTTTGCCGTTGCTGTGACTCTCGGGCACGGAGTGATGGGGTTTGATTCGCCACTGGGCTATTTGGACAAGTTGTTTTGGATGCTTGAGGATACTGGGAGAAAGGCGGCCATCGTCGTGGCCCCAGGTGCTGACGATGGGGCTTGTGTTGGGGAGGCAGGCTGCGATCGCATCCACCTGTTCTTTAATAAAAATACCGGCGAGGGGCTTTCGCTGACTGGGGTACCAAGACGGAATAATGAACAGATTCACTAGGCGATCAAGAAGTCTTTTGATAAATGATAAATTTGCCGCTTTGCCCGAGGCCAGACTGCTTGATTTTGCTGTCTAAGTTAAGGAGGGTGGCGCGCGATCGCACAGAAAGCCCATCCGACCCATACACCGTCTTAGCAAGCACCTGCCAAACCAACCGCTGCAGCTGAAAGCGAATGCGACTAGGCGCTTCAATCGGAGAGTTGGTCAGCCAGCTAGCCCCTGGTACAATCTCTCTGCGCTGAAAACCCGCAGCAAAGAGAATCTCATCGAAGTCACTGAGCGAGCGACTCAGAGAGTTGTCGTCCGCCGCAATAGAACGCTCTAGCCAAGGCGAATAGTC
>JBCBKQ010000496.1:0-1728 GCA_038521595.1 Cyanobacteria bacterium J06627_28
CCTACAACTGCGACCCGAAGTGCCAAGGGCTTATGCTCCACAAAATAAAAAACCTATGACAAAAATCCTATCACTCTCCCCTAGGGAGGATTACTTACTCATTAGATTGTTAAGCACATTGAAACACTGGTTAACATTCTGCAAGGAAGGTTGATTGACTCAAGGTTGATTGACTCAATGATCAACCTTGGCGAGTCCAAAGACAACAGTGTGTCGTCTCAGTCACGCTTCCATTCAATTTGAGAGATTTTGGCCTGAGTCATGATGCTTTTTAGAGTTCCTGACGGGACGGTTCGGCCTTAGTGATAAGGCACAATTACGACTAGCTGTTGCTCAACGTTTCGCCATTTTCTGTGGCTTCCCTTTTGGGAAACTTGTTGAAAGTTGTAGCGACGAAGAATCTTCTCTACCTCATCGGCCCTCATCTGACGTATTCTCCCCACTAAACCAACACTTCTTGAGTAATTGCGTCGGGATTTAGCTCAAGCGGATCAGGCTCTAAATAGAGCGCGATCGCCTCTCTAATGTTCTTTAGCGCTTCCTCTTTCGTTTCTCCAGCAGAGGTACATCCAGGCAACTCGGGGCACCAAACAGCCCAGTCCCCTGTTTCTGAGTCAGGTTCTAATACAACTCGCCACTTCATAACCAGTAGTCCGCAAATAGTGCAGTTCACGCTGCTGTCGGTTCAATTGTATCGGATGGCAAATAGCACCTCAGCGAGTAGAGCCTCAGCCGTCGTCTGCCGCACTGTCCAAATCAAAATAAAACGTGCTGCCGCCACCGACCTGCGACTTCACGCCGATGGTTGTCTTGTGCTGATGGGCAACGCGCTGACACAGGGCAAGGCCGATGCCGCTACCCTCCGCTCGGCTTTTCCCGGCACGGTTAAACATATTAAATATTTCTGTTTGAATCTCGGGGGCTATGCCCGGGCCATTGTCAGCGACAAAGAAATACCACTGGCGTTTTGACAATGAAATAGGAGCCCCGTCTTGGCTAGGCAACGGGCTATCGGACCGCCCGTTAGACTGACCATTGGACTGGCTACCCAGCTGAGCACCGAACTGAATGCTGGGGTCAAACGCCGAAGCGGGCTGCGCTGAAATGACGACTCTGGGGACTGCGGCTGTATTGTGTACGATCGCATTTTTGATTAGGTTGCTCATCAGCTGTATGAGCAGCTGGCGATTGCCGCGCACCTTTGGCAGGGTGCCCCACTGAATATCTGCCTGACTTTGGGCGATCAATACCTGCAGTCCGTCGACGGCTTCCTGCACCACTGTCGTCATATTTACAGCGGTGAGACTGTCTGCGGCGGTTTGTATTTTGCTGTACTGCAGCAGCGCAGCAATCAGCTGATTCATTCTGGTGGTGGTACGCTGACCCATGTCCACCAGCTTTTGCTGCTTGGGTTCGAGCGCTGTGCGGGCCAACAGGTCAAAGCTGGTTTTGGCTACGCCCAAGGGATTGCGCAGCTCGTGGGCGGCTGTGTAGCTAAAGTTCTCTAAGGCTTTGTTGCTCTCTTGCAGCTGAGAGAGCGTATCGCGCAAGGCGTACTGACGCTGCCGGTTCTGCAAAGAGGCCTGCACGACCGTAGCGAAAATCACCCGTTTGAGCGGTAGCTCCAGCAGTAATATGCTGCGCTGATGAGTCGTTTGCCCGAGGAGCGCTAGGCAGTCGCCAAAGCGCTGACAGTCACTCAACAAGATAATCACCGGAATATCAGAC
>JBCBKQ010000497.1:0-1637 GCA_038521595.1 Cyanobacteria bacterium J06627_28
CTAGCCCAGCTGCATCGCCCGGCATAGCAATTGCCAGTGAGTGCTGGTGAGTCGATGGCCTCTGCCCAAGCAAGCAAGGGCCGACGGCTACGCTGCCAGTGCAAGCCATCTTCGGAGATGGCTAGGCCAATGACTTCACTCGCGATGTCATCTCTACTCGCTGCAGAATAAAACAGGTAGTAGCGACCTTCTTGCTTGTAGGCGCTGCCTGCAAACAGTCGTCCCGATTCCCAACCGCTATTCGATAAAGGCTCAAGAATAGGACCTGTGTGTTGCCAATGCTGTAAATCTTTCGAGCAGGCACCACAGATCCAGCTGGTTCTCCACCAGGGATCTTGGTCAGTGCGGCCGCTGAGGTAAAACACACGATAAATGTCTTTATCTTTTAGTATCCAGGGGTCCCAGCGAGGCGCAGCTTGATCGAAATCGGTAGAAAGCGTCATAGGGAAAAGGTCAACGACATCAAAACGTCACCATCACTCAACATCCCACAACGACTTCAAACAAAAACTCTCTCTAAAGACAGAGGGCTTTTTCAGTCAAAAAGATTTCTGAGCAGACAACCGTTACGGCATTGGTGTTGGTTTATATTACTGCGGGAATCAAAGAGGTGACACCAGAACTGGAGTCTCTTTTGAGCTTCTGCCTGAAGGTGGGTTACGGAATATGTCTAGGTTACATAGCGGTGAGCATGGATACCTATGAATGCTTCTGCTGAATGAAAAGTTTTGTATCTTTCTCTCAGAATTATTTCCAAAGGTAGGGTCAGAGTCTCTTCTAAAAGGCCTAGTATCGTTGCATACAGACAAGGCTAAAGATGTCAGCAGTAGACGAATTATTAGCGCCGTACAATCTTTATTGGTTGAGCAGTCGCTAGACAATCTTTCGAACCTTTGGTGAGACAAAGGCATCTATGACTATCTGAAGTTTTGCTGTTTCTTTCTGTTGTTTAGCCGTTTTGAATATTTGATTGTCGAGTACTGCTAACAAACATAAGGCTTCAAAATGCGCACTTTCTGGATATGGCTATTAGATGTCAGTTCTAGAAACTTCTTGCGTTTAACATCAGCTCATCACCTACAAGCCATAAGTTTTAGGCTTCACACCATGTCCCTTTTACGATGGCGACCTCGCTCTGTCGCCAAAACAATCTCTCCAAAAATTCATAAGAAAGTTCTTTCGAGGCTCTGCCTCGCCTTAATAGTTGGGCCTATTTTCTACAGCTGCAGTCGGCCAGATAACGTAGAACCCTCTGCAGATAGCGCTACCCCAACGGGTGACAATACCGTTACGATTTTGGGCGTTGTCGTAGGTGACCAGCAGGCCAAGCTAGAGGCAGCGCTGGCCCCTTTTGAAGAAGAAACCGGCATCAATGTGATTTATGAAGGTACTGATGCCTTTACGACGCTGCTACCGGTGCGGGTTGACTCGGGTGACTCGCCAGATATTGCCATGTTTCCGCAGCCGGGTTTGATGCGATCGCTCGCCGAAGAAGGTGCGCTCGTCCCGGTGACCGAAGTGCTCACCCGCAGCGAGCTAGAAGTCTACTACCCCGAAACTTGGATTGAGCTATCTACGGTCGACGATGAGATCTATGGCATTTGGTATCGCTCAGCTGTCAAAAGCCTCGTGTGGTA
>JBCBKQ010000498.1:0-1616 GCA_038521595.1 Cyanobacteria bacterium J06627_28
CCTCTAAGACCTCTCCCGCCTCTTCTTTTAATTTGGTTCCTTTTACAGCTCGACTCAAAAACAACGCGGCACTTGGCATACCTCCGCGCACTGACTGAGCCTGTTTTATTAGCCTCACAGCATCGGCAGCACTGCGGATATCAAACCCTGTGGGCTGCACAGGCACCAAAGCTAAATCCGCCCGCAATAGAATGGCGCGAGTCAGCTCAGAGATCCCAGCTGGCCCATCAATAATGGTGTAGTCATGCTTGCTTACCACTTCGGGCAGACCTTCTAAAATCTCATCAGAGGTACCCCAAACTTCGACCGTAGGTGTAAACTCCTCTGATTCATTAGATGCGATCGCATTGATCCACATTGAACTGCTTTGCTGAGCATCGGCATCTACAAGAGCAACCGAATGCCCTTTACTATGCAGCCACCTAATCAGATGGCCTGCTGCGGTAGATTTGCCGCACCCACCCTTTTGATTGACTATCGCTATTGCTGACATGATTATTCAATCACTTACTGCATTACTGCACGCAGTAAACAATCAAACACGAATAAAAGCAAGCTACTCATCGAAGTTCATCCACTCTGTCTGGCAATTAGAACCCACATAGTCAACCACAGCGCCCACCCTTTTGGCTGACTGTCGCTATTGCTGACATGATTATTCAATCACTTACTGCATTACTGCACGCAGTAAGCGATTGAATACATCTAACGCATACAGCCCCTTAACGAGGTGGCGTATAAGTTATACGCCACCTCGTTAAGGGGCACCTGAGTAACTTGTTTTATCATCAGCACTTCACTGCAAACTGTTGGCTACACAGCACTGTAGCCGCGCTGTATTCGACGCTTCTCAATCTCAACCAATAGCCTCAAGCCTTCGTCGTAGCTGCTGCAATACTGTTCTAGGGTTTGGCCTTTCAATGCGCTTACGCGACCCCATCGCCGCACGATAAGCCACTCACCAAACAAATTCTGACACAGCGTGCAGGAATAATAACGGGTGTCCTTTTGCCAGTCCTGTCGCTGCCAGCGTTCGATTTGGTAGTTTATCGAGTGCATCTATTACTTTCTCGTTTAACTGGCTAGATATTAGCGCCTGACAGACCAGTTATACGATCACGCTATATCACCACAATGGTATTGATTTGATAGGGCGTTAAAACTGAACAAAGGCCATTGAAAAGCCCCTTTTTACAGGCGGTTGCAGTTGGAGTCAGCGGCTGGGGGGATAGGTTTATCTAGTTGTTGAGTACATGCCCCCATGAGTTTTTCTCTGCCTCCAGATATCACTTTCACTAAACAATTCATACAGGGCGGGGTGAGCTACAACTTCCGCCATAAGAACCTTGGTGACTTAGGCCGCATGGTCTTACAGGACAGAACGGATGGGCAGTGCCATATTTCTAGTGAGGTTGTCGGCGACCCTGACGATCCGATGACCGTGACGCGCTCGGAGATTTTTCTGCCTATCAGTGAAAAGCTGACGGCGGCGATAGAAGCGTCCGCTGGCTCTAATGGGCCGGGGCCTATGGGCAAGCCAGAGAAGGCAAAGACACCATCAGCTCCAATGGAAAGAATTCCAAGTACTCAAATTCCCTGCGAGCGATGCGGCAAGG
>JBCBKQ010000499.1:0-1504 GCA_038521595.1 Cyanobacteria bacterium J06627_28
CAGCAGTGCCCTGCTTGAGTGCCGTGGCAAACTTAACCATCGCGTCATACTGCTGCCGAATCAGCCGCCAGCGGATAGGCCGCTTGATAATTGACGTCAGATTTTTGAACTGTTGCTTTTGTCCTTTCTCCGGCAGGTAAAGCTTCTGCTTTTGAATGTTTCTAATCCGAGGCATCAGCTGAAAGCCGAGCAGATGCGCAAAGGCAAAGCCGACCTCGCTCTGACCATGCGTATCGACATAGTTTTTATCAACCGACATCTGAGTACAGTGCCTGAGCACACCCTTGATCATTGAGGCGACTTCAGAGGAGGAACAGCGCTTGAGCTGAGAATGAATACAGACGGCCTTCTTCTCCACATGCCAGTAGATCATTACCCCGCGCCCTTTGTAGCGAGCGTGCCACTCCGTCATCAGATTTTGGTCCCAAGTACCAAACTGCTTTGAGTCAGACGCGCAAGCAGTGGTCGATGCACCCCAGATGTGAGGTAGCCGGACACGGAAGATAGCATTGGCCACATCGCCAATTGCCTGAGAGAGCGCCGCTTTCGAGACAAATTTTCGTTGAATATAGCGCAGGTCAGGCGCATTCACCCCGTGCTCGCCGTGGGCAATCCGCTTGATGCCCAGATTGGTACCTGCTGCGTAGAGACAGAGCAGAAGCCGTTTGCGTAGCTCATCAGCAGAAAGCGCTTCACGGTTGCCTGTACTTTTGAAGTGCTCGGTAAACTGAAGGCGCATTTCCGTTTCTTTCAACACGTCGAGCAGTGGCACCATCGACCAGCGCCTGGCAATCTCTTGCTTTAGGGCTTCTAGATGTTCTGGTTCTGGTTGTTTAGTGACCGGTGTCAGGTGAATCCAGCCGTTACGGTTGTTAAGGATTTTCACCTTGGGATTATTCGGTAGGCCCTGATTGAACTCCGTGAGTGCCTCGGTCATTTCCGTCTGGAGGTGATCAATAAAAGGCGCTACCTCTAGCGGTTGTTGCAGTTCTTGATAGTAATGCTCTCGCTTGCTCTCGAAGTCTTGCGGTAGATCGTCATCTGGATTGCGATAGCGCTTAGCACCGACGACCCACAGCTCTTTACAGCGCAGCTTCTCACGCACGGTGCGCAACACTCCCAACTCATAGCTGGCTCTGTCAATTTCAGGTTCACCTTTCTTCCCGGTAACCATCACAACGTCCTGCCACTCAGCGCTGAGGACGCCATCAATGGGGACTTCTACATTCTCTGGGTAAGGTAATTTACGAGGCCGCTCAGTATAGTCTGTAATGAGCTTGATGGCGGCCAGCAGCGGCTGCAAATTCAGGCTATCGGAACGGAACGATAGGGCATTGAGAATCAGCGGCAGTAGGCGACGGTAGTAGTGGGTGTAGGAACTGCGCATCTTTGTCTGAAGTCGCTCCTTAAAGCTCACGCCGCCCTCGCCTAAACAATTGACGACAGTCTCTAGCTGCGCTTCGTTGGCCACCGGGTAGATCACTTCTTTCACCGTGCCTTCTGG